>JABIRI010000180.1 GCA_018667915.1 Opitutaceae bacterium
AATGCCGCTGGATAATTTACCCGCGTTACCGGTGCCGAAGACGGTGATAAGCGTGAAGGTCTTCACCATGCCCACGACGGTGCCGAGGAGACCGAGCAGTGGGGTGGTTGCTGCGATCACAGCGAGCAGGGGTAACCAACGCTCGTGATGCAATCGTTCGCGTAAGATGAAGGCATGGAGATGTTCTTCGAGGACCTCTTTGGGTTTGTTCATTTGGCGAATGCCGGTCGCGAACAGGTCACGACTGGTGGCATTCAAAGGATTGAGCAGTGCTTCCGACGCTTCAGCTCCCGTAGTGGCCACATGTTCCAATAGAGCGATGGTCTTGGATGGGGCATCGACGGAGAGTTTGCGCAGGTCGAGGAGTTTGATGAATGCGGTGAGCAGCGCGAAGGCGCCCAGGCCCAGAATGACGTAACCGACGATTCCGCCTTTGTTGATGTGGTCGATCCAGTCACCTTGGCTTTCGCGCAACTGCAGCGCTTTGCCGCCGGTCACGTCGGTCGGCAGATTGGAAACTTGTCCGGCCGCGAAAGCGGCGGCTTGTTCGTTGGTCCATCCGGGAATTTCGTAGACGAGGGGAGTGGCTTCATTGTCGCGGGTGCGCACCGTGCCGCTGACGGTTCCGTCGTCGCTGACGAAGAACGTTTCTGGGCCCATCATGATGAATTTGCCTGGGGCGAGTTCTCGCACGGTGGCGGAGACGGCAGTGCCGGGGGTGGCTTGTCCACCGAGGGCCGACTTCACCCGGTTGAGAATCATCTCAGCCGTTTCAGCGGCGGCGGTCACATCGGGATTCGCGTTAGCGGGATCGAGTTTGGTGCGCAGGTCATCGATAGTCGCGCTCCAGTCCCCCAATCCCAGTGAACCGGAGGTATTGCGCCACGTGGAGAGCCCCTCAGCCGCTGACGTGGCGAGGTAACTGATGTTGAGTCGCTGGGCCTCGGCCTCGTGTTGCCGGCGAGCGCGATCCGTTTCGAAATTCCCCGTGATGATCCGTTGCTGATCCATATCGGCGCGGGCTTGCAGGATGCGATTTTCCGCGCCGCGTAGTTGGTTGAGCAACGGGACTTTTTCTTCGGCGATTGTTGTGCGGGCTGAAGTGAGCTCCTCCGTGGCGGTTTCGATCTTCGCGGCGTATTCGATCGCGACATCGATCAGCTTGGCATCGAAGTCGGCGGTGTCTTGCGCGGTCATCGCGATCGGAGTCGCAATGAGGAGGCTGGTGAAGAGACGGCGGATCATTTCTCACCTCCCGTCACTTGGAAAGGTAAGGTGACAAAGTCCGGCGGGACTTCGTCTTGTCGCACGGCGATGAGTTTGGCGGCAGCTTCGGCGAGGCCCGGTGCGGGCACCCATCTCCAGACCCCGTCGACAGGGCGGCCGATGAAGGTTTCGTTAGCGGAGCGATCGAGCGCGCAGGCCTGCGAGAGACCCCAGTAAACAATTTCGAGCAAACGATCCTCGCCGCCTTTTTCGACGGGAAGCACTTCCTCTGTCATCACAAACGTTTGGTCGAATTGCTGGCAGCGATTGAGAATCGCCATGGTGTGGCGCATGCGATCCGCGGGCTTCAAGTCGTCCTGCGCGATGGTGCGGAAAGGTAGATCGAGTGCGTGGGAAAGCCGTGGCGGCAACGCGGGGCGCAATGCGATGAGCTCGCCAGAGAGCGTGGCGAGGCGATCAACGGTCTGAGCGATGGCCGCGTCGTTGGCCTGATTGCGCGCGGTGAGAGCATTGATCTCTTCGGTGTGCTTTTGGGCTTCGGAAGCCAATGCGCGTTGCTCGAGCTCCAATTGGTCGGCCTCGATGTTGAGGCCGGAAATGGAGGCCTTGAGCACGGAGCGTTCCGCAACCCAATCCGATTCGAGGCGCGAAGTCTCGGAACGGATCTGCGACCATTTGGCGGCGGATTTTTGAAGATCCGTGAGTGGATTGGCGAATGCGGCGAAGCAGAACGATAAGGAACCGAGGCCGAAGGTGATCAGGCGACCAGAGGCAGTGCGGAGCAGCAAGGGAGGCATAGGCAGAAATTCGAGCCGGAGGGCCGGCGCAAAGTAATGGGAGGGCAGGAAAGCGGGTTGAGGTCGAGTCAGTCGAACGACGATTCGGGCGACTGAAAGAGGAATTGAAAGAATTTCCGGCGCGCGTGCGAGTCTGCACACCAAAAATTTTCATGATTATTCAAATAGGTTCAAAGAGGTCGGTATTGAATCCGCCGATACTCAATTTGGCCGCGATCGCCTTCGAGGCCCAGGGGACCGCTGTCCGGAAGATCGAACGAGACCGGCAGGGGGTCGCCGTTGCAGGTGGCCTTGAAGCTGTTGCCCTGCACGAGGATGACCATTTCGTTCCAGTCTTGCGGACGATAATTCGGTAGATCCTTCCAGGGCCCGGCGAGCGCGAAGTCGCGACACTGCAACTGAGGACCGCGTAAGTAGATGCCGCTATCGGCATTCGGTGTGGCGCGAAATTCGAGACGAAGTTCAAAATCCTCCCCGAGCTCGGTATGGGTCCACAGTTGTTGGATTTTGCGACCCTCGGGAGGGATGGTGACCACCAGCCGGCCATTGATGGCGGCGAAACGGCCGTCTGGGGACGTGGTCATGCCGTCGAAATTTTGAGGTTCCTCGATAAAAGGCCACTCCGGAGCGCTGGGGTTGTTTTTCTGCCAGCGGGTGGCGCTGGCGCGGTCTTTGGCGGAGGTGGGGCGGTAGCCCCAGCCGGTCAGGTCCCGGCCATTGAAAAGCGCGGTGTAGCCGGTGGCAGGCGACCAGTCGGTATCGGTCGCTTGCTCAACGAAGCCGTAGGTCGCGAGCATTGGCCACAGTGCGTCGCGCCATTTCGCGTAACCGATTTTGTTGGGGTGGAGCAGGTCAGGCATTTCATCGGCCTTGGCGTTGCCGGAGGCGTTGGCGAACAATGTCCAGGTGTCGAGAATACGGACTTGGGGGTGGCCCTTGAAAGCGGCGCGGTAGCGGGTGTTGAGGTCGTTGATGAGATCGGGGCCGCGGTCTTTGGTGGGATCACTGGGGAACGTGGCACACAGGATGATGGGGATGGCGGCGTTGTGATCGCGGATGCGTTGGACGAGTAGTTCCACGTTACTTACGATGGCATCGGCGCGGGCCACTTCTTCGATGTCGTTGGTGCCGATTAGCAGCACGATGCCAGAGGGGTTGAGAGTCAGCACGTCCTGATCTAGACGGATCAATAAACCACGGGTGGTGTCGCCGGAGATACCGCGATTGGCAGTTTTGACGCCGGGGAACGCGCCGCTGAAATCATCACCCCAGCCCTGGGTGATGGAGTCGCCGTAAAAAACGAGCGCGCCCTGATCGGCATCGACGCGCTTGGCCCATGCCGTGCGTTTTTTGAGCCACAGTTTGTTGAACCAAGTGAAGCGGCGTAGGGGGCCCTTGCCGGGCAGGCCGTCGTCCAGTGCTGGAATGGCGAGCTCGGCTGGCGTGGGGGCAGCTGCCGAGACGGGCAATGGCAGACAGGGAGAGAAGGAACTCACCAACAGGATGGTGAGGATACGGGGTAGCTTTCGCATAGGGGGGAGATATTTGGCGATCAGGCGGGAAAGGGAAGGCGAGATGTGCGACTTGAAACGAATCGTTAAGCGCAGTGATCGGTAAGCAAGATTCCCGAGATTGAGACGTTAGGATGGTTGGCTCCCGCTCATGGAATCACTCAACGTCGGACGATCGCTTCTATTACCATGAATAAGTTTACCCCTGTTTTCCGGCGGATTTCTCATCTGGCCCTGATCTCTGTTTTTGGCGCGATGGTTGCCGCGACATCCTCGCTGCACGCGAAGTTGGACCTAGATCGGGTCGAGCCCGTTCCGGCAGGTCAAACGATTCCGGTGGAAGATTTTTTCCGGCCGTCGATGTTCACCAGTCCGCAATTGAATCAGAGTGGCACCCATGTCGCGGCGCTCTCCTCGGGAGGCACCGACAGCACCAAACTGGTGGTGCATGAATTGGAGTCGAATGAATCATGGATGGTCGAGGGTCTGGGCGACTCGGATATCACGCGTTTCAGTTGGTTGGACGATGAGATGCTTATTTTAACCAGCGCGCATCCGGCCCGCGGTGGGGTAACGTTGTTGGCGAGCAATAATCGAGGTCGCGGTCGGCCCTATCCGATCGTGCAACAGGCGAATTTCACGATCTTGGGATCTCCGTTGGACGACCGGCGCAACCTCTTGGCTCGGTTGCAGTCTTGGGGTGTGACCGATGAGCGCGGTGAGGTGGTGCGATTGGACACGAGCCTCGAAACTGCCGATATCGTCGACCCAGTCGCGATGAGTGAGACGGATCGCGAGCGCGTCCAAGACCAGAATCGTCGGGCGATTCGTGAGCAAATTGCGTTGTTGGACACGGGAGTGGGCCAGGAATATTTCTCCGATGGTAATGGCAATCTCGCCTACGGCATCGTGACGGATAGTGGCGTGCGATATCTCCACGCTTGGGATGGTAAGAAGTGGACGAAGTCGCCGGTTGATTTGGAGGCTATGACGGTCCACGGCGCGGGGGCGGAGCCCGGTCAAGTCGTGGTGAGCGTGCATAATTACGATGGCACGGTGAGTCCGGTGCATCTGATGGATACAGTAACTGGAAAACTAGGCGCGGAGATCTTACGCGACAAGGCCTATGATTTTGACGGGTGGATCGTGCGCGATGGGGGAACCCGGAGTATGGTCGGGGTGCGATTTAACCGCACGTTGCCGACTTATGTTTGGTATGATGAGGGCTACCAGAAATTGCACGCTATGTTCAAAGGGCAGTTCCCCAAACAAGTCGTGGAAATCGTCAGCGTGGATGACGCCATCAATGTCTTTGTGCTCGCCGTGCACGATGACCGCTCGCCGGTCAGTTACCATATCGCCAATCTGGAAAAGCGCTCTGTGGGGCCGCTCAAAACGTCTCGGCCTTGGCTCGATCCGAAGCGTCTCAGTCGCGTGAGTATGTTTAAATTCAAGACGGCCGAAGGCCACCAACTTGATGCAATAATTACCCTGCCCAAAGGCGCATCGCGGGATAACCCGGTTGCGCTCGTCGTGCTGCCTCATCCTGGTCGCACGTTATGGGGAGGATGGTCGCGAGATGTGCTTGGTTATCACGAGACTGCGCAGTTTCTCGCCAGTCGCGGTTACGGCGTGGTGCAACCCAACTACCGGGGCACGCCGGGCACGCGTTGGATGTTCCCCGAGGCTGATCAATGGGACTGGCGCAAGATGAGTGATGACGTTTCCCGCGCGACGAAGACCGCTTTGAAGACCAAGTTGTTCGATCCGACTCGCATCGCGATCATGGGGCAAAGTCTCGGAGCCCAGCTCGCATTGTCGGGCGCGGTGCACGAACCGGATCTCTACGCCTGCGTCATCGGCATGGACGGATTCTACGATTGGTCGCAGGTCATGCGCGCCCTTCAATACGATGTGCACGGCAACGCGGCCTTCAGCCGATTGGACTTTAAAATGGGATCGGAGAAACAAGATCCGGAGAAATTCCGCCAGCTGTCACCGATCAACTTCGTCAATCAAATGAAAGCACCGATGTTGGTGACTCAAGGTCTTGACAGTCCGGAACTTACTCGGAGAGAATCACGCCGCTTGATCGGCGCGTTGAACAAAGCCGATGTCGAAAATGACTCGATTTTCACGGATCGTGAAGGATGGGGCGTATTCGATCTGGAAAACCGTCTGGAGGTCTTCGAACGCATCGAATCCTTCCTCGCGGAGCACCTATAGGGACCTATTTGACGGGGATTCGACAGATTTTACCGGAGAATAGATGAAATTTCGGCGTGCGGTGGAACCCGGGGTTTGTTTCGGTCGTCCTTTTCCGTTCTACCGTCCCGTCGCGATTTTCGCCGATGGGGCTTTCCCATTCCCCTCTCTTGAAGATGAATCCCTCCCGTTTACCGCGTCTTTCGTGGTCCCTTTTAGGTTTTAGTTTTGGTGTGTTCGCCGCGACCGCGGTCGCGCAGGACGAAGAACCGGCTACGATATCGTTTCCTGCACCGGCGAGCGAAGCGGTCCCCCCGGCGGCTCCGGCCACCCCAGCGGCTCCGGCTGCGCCTACGGCGCCCGTGTCGTTGAGCACGATCGACTTCATGCGTTCGCCACTCGTGCGAAATCCGGACCTGAACAGCAGTGGCTCTCATGTGGCGGCGTTGTTCTCCGGGGGAGGAGAGTCCTACCAATTAATCGTGCGCGATCGCGCGACGGCTTCGGATATTACCCTCGGTGGCGGTGAGGCAGCGGTGGTCGATACTTTCCGTTGGTTGGACGACACGCATATTGCCTATAATTTGGTTAGCTATGACGGCCGAGATATCGGCCTGATGGTCGCTGATATCACGGACCCGGCCAACTCCTATCCCGTCTACCAATATGGCGCCGCCCGCATCGTGGCGGTCCCGCCGGCTAATCCGCTGCGACCCCTCGTGTGGGTTTCGGTAGGGGCCGCAGACGGTAGCCCCGCCGTAGTCGAACTCGATGCCGCGACCAATCGCGGTGGGTTTGTTGATATTCGGGGCGATGCTGAGGACGAAGGCTTGGTGGAAGTATCCCAGCGTCACTCCGACGCGATCGTGAGCGTCGTTCCTCTGCCCGAAGGCGACCAACTGGGCTACCTGCCCGATGGCTCCGGCCGCTTGGGTTATGCCTATACCGTCATCGATGGTGAGGTCTACATGCACGTCTGGGATGGCAAGGAATGGTTCCTGTCTCCGCTCGATTTCACGCGTGCTGATGTAGTCGATGTGGGCAACGAACCCGGACAACTTGTCATGGTGATCGATGGTGGTCCCGGTGAGACTTCGACGCTGCGGTTTGTTGACGCGGTGACCGGCACCTTGGGTGAGGTGCTTTTGCAGGACTCCACCTATGATTTTAATGGCAGCGTGTTCCGCGACCCTGCCAGCCGCGCCATCGTGGGTGCTTTCTACGATCGTAATGGTCCCAACTCAACTTGGTTCGACGAGGGGTACCGCGAGGTGCAAACCGCGCTCAACGGCTATTTCCCCAACAAAGTCGTGCGGTTGGTCGATGTGAGCGACAATGGCAATGTCATGCTCGTCGCCGTCACCTCCGACCGCGACCCGATCGGCTATTTCACGATCGATTTGGAATCCAAGAAAATCGATGTGGTGCAGGGAGAACGGCCATGGCTGCCGGGGAGTCTGCTGAGTCCGACCAGCATTCTCAAGTATACCACTTCCGATGGTAAAAAATTGGACGCCTATGTGACGTTGCCGGAAGGCACCTCTAAGGCCAATCCAGCTCCGCTCATTGTTTTGCCGCATGGTGGTCCGTGGGCGCGCTCCTCTTGGGGCTTTGATTCCGAGGCACAGTTACTTGCCCACAACGGCTATGCCGTGATCCAACCCAACTACCGTGGCTCCACGGGTTACGATTGGATGTTCACGTCGGAAGAGCGTGGTGACCTCGCGATGATGCACGACGATGTCACGCAGGCGGTGCGCACCGTCGTTAAGACCGGCATGATCGACGCTAATCGGGTTGGAATTTCCGGGGGCGGATTTGGTGGCTACCTCGCGCTTACGGGTTTGGTTGAAGAGTCTGACCTCTACGCCTGCGGCGTGACGGTTTCGGGTCTGTTCGATTGGCAACGCGTGGCCAACGAGATTGGTTTGGATCGCGAAAATAATCGCGTCTACGGCGAGCTTTTTACTCTGCTCGGTGATCCTGGGTCCGAAGCGGCCAAGTATGATTTGATCTCATCGGGGCGGCGCGTAAATCAGATCAAGGCTCCGGTTTTGGTCGTCAGCGATAAGGATGCTCAAACCGTAGAAGGTCAGGAGTCACGGGAACTGATCGACGATCTGCTCTCCGCAGGAGTCTCGCATGAAGTGCACGAAGTTGAAGGATCGATTCTGCTCCTGGAAAGCCGGGTGGCATTGTTCGAGCGTATGCTCGATTTCTTCGCCAAGAATCTGAAGTAATTCGAGCAAACGACGTTCTCCAATTTAGGCGCACCTCTTTCGGAGGTTGCGCTTTTTTGCGCCGATGTGAAAGGAACCGGAGTCAGCGACCCCGGCTACAGCGGTTGGAAGGTTGTAGGCGAGGTCGTCATGGACGACGAAGCCTTGGCGAAGTTGACTGGCCTCGGGTTTCGGTCTGATGGGCTCCGTCTCGGTGGCGCCAGAGTCCCACGAAATTGTCGGGCTCAGGGCCCGACCCACGTTTCGGAATCGGTGCTTTGCGGTGGGTCGGGCTTTACGCCCGACATCCTACCCTCAGTTCCCATCCAAACCGCCCCAGGGGGTAATGGCTTCGAGGGCGGGGATGAGGAGTCGGCGTAATTCAAGGAAGTCCAACATGCCGGTATGGCGATAAATGATTTCACCCTTCTCATTGACGACGAGGGTGTGGGGGAGGGCGCCATTCCACTCAGGGTCGATGGCCTCAATGTTGGCGTATTTGTCGGTGTCGCCGAAAATGTAGTTTGTCATCGAGGCGTGTTGCCCCTGCAAAAATTTGAGAGCTTTTGCTTCCATTTTGGGATATTCGGCGGCGACGGTGATCATTTCAAAATCGCGGTTACGGAAGGTGACATTGGTGTCCACCAGATCGGGAAATTCCGCTACGCAGGGACCACACCAGGTTGCCCAGATGTTTATGAGACGGATTTTTCCGGAATCTTTGTTTTCGCGCAGCGCAACGAGGTCAGCCGCGGTGGCGTGCTCTAGGGTGACGGGTTCCTTCTTCAGATTTTCAGCCCAGATCTTGTTGTAGCCTTCGGCTTTCTCGGCCCATTTGACCGAGCAACCGAATACGCGCGTGGTCGGTTCAGCAATCGTGCCTCCAGCGAGCAGCGTATCAAGCGCGTCACGGGTATCATGCGTCTTGATGTATTGGGGGAGTTCGGCGTCGTCGATCCGGCCTTGGAAGGCGAGTTTGCGATTCTCGTCGTAGATGAAGACGTGGGGAGTCGCGACAGGGCCAAAGACGCGGGAAATTTCTTGAGTGGGTCCGTCGTCGAGGTAGGGGAAGTTGAACTCCTTATGTTTGGCGCGGATCAGCATGTCGTCGAAAGAGTCTCCGACGTCGGTCCAGGACATTTCGTCGAGTCGCACCGCATCGTCGTTGTTGGGATTTATGGCGATCACCGCGACGCCCTTATCGGCATAGTCGTTGGTTAGGTCGATCAGCCGTTGCTCATAACGCTGGGCGGTGGGGCAGTGGTTGCAGGTGAAAACAATGCAAAGTAGTTTGGCATCGGCGAACGACTCCGGGGTGTAGGTCTTGGTCTCGAACGTAGTCCCTTCGATGCCGGGTAATTCGAATTGGGGCATGTCCGAACCAATTGCTTGAGGTTTGGGATAATCATCGGCCGCGAATACGGCGACGGAGAGGCTGAAAAAGACCACTACAGAGGGGAATAACCGGATCATGAAGGAACGTTTACCCGAGAAGTTCCGGCGTGCAAGTGGTAGTGCCGCTACCTGTTGAGCAGATTGGACGAACTAGTCGTAGTTTGCGGAGAGAATACGTTCGAAAAAATGCCAGATTTCATCCTGCGGCTGGTAGTCGACGAAGTCCACGGGCCGACGTTTGAAACGTTTGCGCAATTGGTTCACTTCGTCGCCCCGATCCATCTGGATGATGAGCAACCGCAGTTTTCCGGCCGACAGGCCGAGACGATTGGCGGTGGGTTTACTGATGGAGCCGTGGTTGGCTTCGACGACTTGCAGAATACGATCCGGCGAAAGCTCCCAAGGTTCGAATTGAAAGTGTTCACCCCAACTGCGCGTGGCATAGAGGGTGGCGATATCTTCGATGCGTTCGACAGGGACGGGGTTGCCGTATCGATAAGGAAATCCGATATCCGTTTCAGCCACGACGGAGAGCGTGGGCGAGGTATCCTCGTAGACGTAAACACGGTAGCCGCGCTCACGGTAAGGCGCCATGCCCTTGAGGCGAATCCGCCAGTGTTCGAGGATGTGTTTGATGAACTGAGTGCGATACGCTGTATCAATCCAGGAGGCATGATCCGCCTGATGCTCTAAAATCCAAAGGTGCACGTGATTGGCCGAAGAGTGGACAAGCGGGAACTCGGTATCAAATTGCAGCGGTGATGCACACACCTGTTCCAACGCACGGGCGAGTTCGCGGGATTTTGAGCGGGTATAGTCGAGGAAGTCTGACATCAAAAAAGGAAGGGTTATTCCGGTTTCACTCGCGTGTAGTGGCTTTTTACGAGCGCATTTTTAAGCACCTCGGTCTTGAGGTGCGTAAAGGATTTTTCTGCGCCGGTGTTCGTGAACAAGGGAATACCGGTTCCGAGTAGAACGGGCACGCGGGTGATGATCATCTCGTCGATCAAGTCTTCGCGGAGAAAACTGGAAATCAAAGTTCCACCATCCACATAGAGTTGTTGGATTCCTTGTGCTTCGAGATCTGCCAAAACCTCACTGATGGGGCCGTGATGTAGCGTCGCTTTATCCGTCAGATGATCGGGAATCACCTCTAGCGCGGTGCTGAGCACATGCACCGGTTTTTCGTAGAGCCAACCGCCAAAAGACAAAACGAAATCAAACGTCTTTCGGCCCATGAGGATCGCATCGATCTGGTTGTTGAAGTCTGCCCAGCCGTAGTCGTTGTTGTCGGGGTTGGGGACGGAGTTGAGCCAGTCCAGACCGCCATCCTCGGTCGCGATAAAACCGTCTAGGCTGGTGGCGATATAGACGATACAGTTCATGGTCGCAGATTTTAGATCGGTCGCAGTTGCTCGTCCAGCGACTTGGTGGCGTCAATTGTTTTGCTGCCGCTATGGGCCGTGCTTTTCTTTTCGAACACGAGCACGTGGCATTCTTCATCCGCGATGGGGTTGTGCATGACGCCAGCGGGGACCACGACCATCTCGCCGGAATTGAGAGTGAGTTTTTGATCTTCGAGTTCCATGATGAGCTGCCCCTCGATCACGAGGAACATCTCGTCCTCATCGTCGTGTTTGTGCCACGTGAAGGTGCCTTTGAGTTTGGCAATTTTGGCGAGGTAGGCACCGTCGAGTTCTCCTACTACGCGTGGCGACCAGTGTTCATCGAGTTTACCGAATTTCTCGGCGAGATTGATTTTTGTGATCATGAGGATGGGCCGTAGTGGCGTGCTTTCGACGGCATCTTGGAACGCCGGCTAAAGCACGGTGCTACGTTGTTCGGCTTCTGATTTCTAGTTCCATGCCTTCTGGCCGGGCTGGAGAGGAATATCTCCCTGGAATGCTCCCGGGACGGGATCGTAAGCGAGCGCTTCGGTTTGGCCGACCTCACTGGTAAAATAACCCCAAATAGTGAGTTGTTTGATGGCCGCGTATCCGGGGTCCTGCGGTTGCGATTCGTAAGTCAATAGATGGACCTCACGCTCGGCGACGCTGAGTTCGGTGAAGCCACGCCCGTGGTAGGTCGTGCGGGCAGCGGCATCGATGGCGGGGGCGGCGGCGAAGAAAATGCGTTGTTCTTCGCTGGTGCCGTGGTTGCTCACGATTTCCTCCATAAACGTCGCGATCCCGGCTGCTTTGGCGCCCCCTGAATCAGGGGTGGCGGGAATGATGGTTTCGGCAATTTCACCCAGCAGGGCGAGGAGCTCGGGCGTGAACTGCCGCATCACATGCTCGACGTCGGCATTGTGTTCACCGGCCAGAAATTTGTCGGCACCGAAAACGGTGACGCTGCCCGAGAGGGTGAGGAGGGATTTGAGGGCGTCTCTGCGATTCATGGGGGGACTCAGATTTCGTGGCGGTTGAATTGTTGCACAGCGTGGTCGACCGCTCGGGCGGTGAGGGCCATGTAGGTGATGGAGGGGTTTTGCCAACTGCTGCTGGTCATGCAGGCCCCGTCGGTCACATAAACGTTAGGCACGGCGTGGATCGCATTGTGGGCGTTGAGCACGCTGGTGCGGGGATTCCGGCCCATCCGGGCTGTGCCCATTTCATGGATACCCAACCCGATGGGTTCCTTGGAATCGCGCACGTTGATATTACGGAAACCTCCGGCATGGAACATTTCCTCCGCGGTTACCAGCATGTCCTTCACCATCGCCTCTTCGTTCTCACGGTGCACCGCGTTGATCTCAACCTGCGGCATGCCCCAGCGATCGGTTTGAGTGGCGGATAAGGTGATGCGATTTTCGGGATGTGGTAGCATCTCGGCCATGGAGCCCAGCCACATTCCCCACGAACCCGGTTCGGAAAGTGCTTTTTTGAATCCGGCTCCAATGGGCGGAGTGTCCGGACCGATATTGCCCCGGTTTCGCATGCCGCCGGCTGAAAAGGCGTAACCACGCAGGAAATTTTCCTGTTTGTCCGTTCCGACGTTGCGGAACTTGGGAATCAACACGCCGGTGGGGCGGCGACCGGAGTAGTAGCGATCTTTGAACCCGTCGTGGGAGGCGTAGCCCTTCACGCGGTAATTGTGATCCATCAGATTGCGGCCGAGTTGAGCGGAATCGTTGCCGAGTCCCTGCGGGAAGCGCTCCGAGGTGGAATTGAGTAGAAGCAACGTCGAATTGATTGTTGCTGCGTTCACAAAAATGACGCGCGCAAAAAACTCGGTGGTTTCAAGGGTGTTGGTATCGATGACCCGCACGCCCACCGCTTTTTGTTGGGTTTCGTCATAGATGATCGAGTGCACCACCGAAAATGGACGCATGGTCAGACGGCCCGTGGCATTGGCGGCGGGAAGGGTGGCGGAGTTGGAGGAAAAGTAGCCGGCGTAAGGACAGCCTCGATTACAGCGGGAACGGTATTGGCACGGGCCCCGGTTACCGCGTTGCTGGGTGAGGTTGGCGGTGCGGGAAATGACGAGATTACGGTCGGGGAAATTGGTCTCGATTTGCGCCTTCAAGTGCTTCTCTAGCGCGTTCATTTCCATGGGCGGGAGATACTCACCATCGGGAATTTGGGGCAGACCATCGCGGTTACCAGCGATGCCCACGAACTTCTCCACATAACTATACCACGGTGCGAGGTCGCGGTAACGAATCGGCCAGTCGACCCCATGGCCATCGCGGGAGTTGGCTTCGAAATCGGCTTCACTCCAGCGTTGGGTCCAGCGGGCCCATAATAAAGATTTGCCGCCAACTTGGTAGCCTTTGATCCAGGAGAACGGCTGCTTCTGCACGTAGGGGTGCTCGGCGTCGGGAACGAAAAAATCGCGGTCAGCGTCGTTGACTGCTCCGACCTGGGTAAGGATGGGATTGGCGCGATTGAACTCGGGGGTGTTGCGCCCGCGGTATGCGCGCTGCCACGACTCTAGCATGGCGGTGGGGTAGTCGCCGTGTTCGACGTTGCGGCCGCGTTCCAGCACGAGAGTTTGCAGACCTTTTTCGCAAAATTCTTTGGCGGCCCAGCCGCCGGAGATTCCGGAGCCGATGACGATGGCGTCGAAGGTGTGGGAGGCTTTACCTTTGGTAGAAACAGAAGGAATGGACATCAGGTTTGGTCGTAGTGCCGTGCTTTAGCCGGCATTTTGAGAGACCGGCTAAAGCACAGCGCTACGTTGTTAGGTTGTTTAACGGTGGTGGGTTTCCAGATGTTGGCGGAGGAGATCCTTGCCATAGTCATTGCCGTTGGGGGTGCGAATGATGGTATGGATGTGGTCGCGAATGGGCTGGCGGCCGGGATTGATAGAGCGCGTGCCCACGGGACCTTGGTGGTCGAACTCAATCAGGATCACTGGGGAGTGGATCCGGTAGTAGAACACGCCGTCGTCTTCGGTGGAGCCAATCCAAGCAAACCACGTGTCATTAATATGGTCCTCGAGCTGTTGCATCCAGTTGGCCGCGTGGCGGTCGCGGAGATTGCCGATGTAGTTTTCGGCGAGCGCGAGGAACTGGGCTTTTTGCGCGTCGGTAAATGTGGCGACGGATACGCCAGCGTAGTCGATTGTGGCATTGTCCTTGAGTGCTTCGGCTTGGATGGAGTTGCGCCGTTTCTCCGTCGAAAGGGTCGCAGTTTTTTGCTGCTCCGCGGAGAGAGACTGCATGAAAGCGAGCGCATCGTTTTGTTCTTTTTGCAGCACGGTGTTGCCCGCGTATTTTCCGGTAGTCGTGCGGGCGGGTTCGGCGCCGAGGAAAGTCGGTGTCATCACGATTTGATCGCCGAGAACAAAGGCGTTGATGACGAGGTGGTGTCCGTCGATCTGCCAACCCCACGGATCGGCCGCAGAGGGCACGCCCATGACGGTGAAGAAATAGAGTTCTTCGTCCAAGTGGATCGCCCCGTCGTTGAGCTCTTTGAGGGTCTGATCAGTTTGGCGAATGGCGTCGGTGAGGTCCAATCCGCGAGCGCTCAGGGTAGCCGCCATGAGATTGCGAGCCGCTGCTTTTTGGTCGGCGTTCATCTCGCGCATACTGGTGCCTTGGCGGGTGTAGATGCCGTTATCCACGTTGAACCAACGTCGCCACTCGGTGTCATCGACGGCGAATTGGGTTTTGAGGAGTTGGGCGGAGGTGAGAGATTTTAAAAACGTGTCGGCGGCCGCGACAATGGCTGCGGTGCTTTCGCCGGTGGGGGTGATTTTGAATAGACCGGGTTGAATGCCTTCGGCGGTCCTCACTCCCACGTAAGGCTCGGTAATCGCCATGAGCTCTCGATCGGTGAACCGTTTTTTGGCCGCCAGAGCGCCGTTGGTGTAGGCGGTTTGAGCTGAAGCAAAAGTGGCCGTGAATATCACGGCCAAAACGCAGGAGTAGAATCGTCGCATGCCAAATGATGAGCGGTGAGGGGGGAGGGTGGCAAGATTGGTCCCGCCCGGAGGTCTCGGCTTGCCGCAGACGGGCTCATGAATTGCGCTTCAGGTCGCCTCCACTACTGCCCATGAAATTGCTTCAAGACTTTCCGCGATACCTGTTAGCTTCAGTTGGACTCGCAACGGCCACCGCTCTGATGGGCGCGCCCGATCCGGAGCTTGCCGCGGAACGAGCCGATTGGAGCGAGTTTCGTTTTCAGTCTTACGCCAAGGAAATTCACGATCGCTACCTCACGCTCGATACTCACCTGGACGTGCCAATTATGCTGCGGATGCCGGGCTTTGATATCAGCCAGGAGCACACGTGGGTGGACCACGCGAGCCAGGTCGATTTTCCCCGCATGAAGAAGGGTGGACTCGATGGTGGATTTTTTGTCATTTTCGTGCCGCAGAAATTGTTGAATCAGGAACTACGGGCCAATGCGGTGGACGAGGGATTCCTGATCGCCAATCTGATCCGGGAAACGGTCGATATTCACGCTGACCTTTGCGGGCTGGCGACCTCTCCCGAGGAAGCGTTGGCGTTGAAGGCAGCGGGTAAGCACGTCGTCTTCATGGGGATCGAAAATGGCTACGTGATCGGACGGGATGTTGGATTATTGGAGGAGTATCATGAACTGGGCGTGCGCTATTTTGGCATTGTGCACACGCGCCACAACGACCTCGGTGATTCATCCACCGACGGACGAGGCCCGCTTCACTTTGGCTTGTCCTCCCTCGGCAAAGCGGCGGTAGAGGAATGCAATCGCCTCGGCATGATAATCGACATTTCCCATGCCTCCGATAAAACCACGTGGGATGTTCTGGAGCATTCGCAGGCTCCGGTATTGGCCTCGCACAGTGGCAGTTATGCGGCTTATCCGCATGCACGAAATCTCAATGACGCGTTACTCAAGGCGATCGCGGATGGCGGCGGCGTCGTGCAAATGAATGTGTTCAGTTCCTACATCATGCCAACCACGGCCGATCCGGCCGCTGCTGCTGCGTCAAAGGCATGGAGTGCAAAATACCGACCTAACGCACCACTCTCGAAAGAACTGACCGAGCAAGGGCTATTGGATCGCGTTGAACTCAAACGCGCCTTTCCGCCCGAGTTGTCGGACATCTCCACCGTTGTTGATCACATTGACCACATGGTCAAAGTGATGGGGATCGATCATATCGGGCTCAGTGGAGATTTTGATGGCGGCGGCGGAGTCGCGGATTTGATGGACGTCGGCCAAATGATGAATCTAACGATCGAAATGTTGCGCCGCGGTTACTCCGCCGAAGATCTCGGGAAAATGTGGGGAGCCAATGTCATGCGGGTGCTGGTCGAGGTCCAGGCCCTGGCCGACGAATGAGCGTAAATAATGCGTCGATCCTGGCGTGTGAACATTGATTGGCTCTCGGCTTGCGGTCGGTCGCGGTGCGGTGTGCGATGGCAGGCCTTTCTTACCTACCCATGAAATTGTTATCTCGAATCACGCTCATCGCGCTCGTCGCGGTCTCTCCCGCCTTCGCCAACCATCACGAAAAAGGAGAAATGCCTCCTTTGGCTGCCCAATTGGGATTACAGCTCTGGAGCCTAAAATCCCAGTTCGAGAAGGACGTGATCGGCA
This sequence comes from Opitutaceae bacterium, assembly GCA_018667915.1. Classification (GTDB taxonomy): domain Bacteria; phylum Verrucomicrobiota; class Verrucomicrobiia; order Opitutales; family Opitutaceae; genus Actomonas. Next base: position 16,386 of record JABIRI010000180.1, read on the forward strand.
CGCTCGATGTCGTAGGCTCCTATGGCGTCAACTATGTCGAGACCGCCGGCACCAATGGCATGGTGCCTGAGCAGTATCGCATGGAGCTAAGCAACCGCGGCAAACAAGTGGTCAGCGCACACGTGCAATACGATGCCTTGGTGAAGAACTTCGAAGCGGTGCGCGTCGATGTTGTCGCGCTCGGCGTCAAATACGCCGTAATCCCTTGGATCCCGCACGACGGCGCGTTCACCGAAGACGACAATAACCAGGCGATCGAAAACCTCAAAATCTGGGGTCCTAAGTTTGCGGAACACGGCATCAAGTTTGCTTACCATCCGCATGGCTATGAATTCGGCGCCGGCAAGGAGAAGGTCACCTTGTTCGACAAGATGGCTCGGGCCACCGAGGGACATGACGTCTATTTCCAAATGGATGTTTGTTGGGTGGTGTTTGGCGGGGAGGATCCCGTGGCGTTGCTCAATGAATACAAGGGCCGTTGGATCAGCCTGCACATCAAGGAAATCGCCAAGGGCGTCGAAGTGGGCTTCTTGCGTCCGAATCTCGCCCCGAAGGATCGCGTGGTGGTAGGCACCGGGCAGATCGACTGGCCCGCCGTGATCGGCACCGCCCGCGCTCAAGGTATTGGACTGTTCTTCATCGAAGATGAAGGCGTGGATTCGCCCCGCGATATTCCGCTCAGCATTGCTTACTTGCGTAGCCTAAAATTCTAAACTCTTCGCGGAGCTTACCCCTATGCCGCTTATCACCAGTAATAAAACCCAGCCTGAGTATGACGTGATCATCGTCGGCTCCGGCGCTGGCGGCGGTCAGACCGCTTACACCCTCACTATGGAGGGCGTGAAGGTCCTCATGCTCGAAGCGGGGCGCAGTTACGTGCCGCAGACGGAAACCGCCATGTTCCAGACGGGACATACGTCTCCGTTGCGCGGGGCGAGCACGCCGGACAAACCTTTCGGATTTTTTGATGCGACCATTGACGGCGGTTGGACGTCTCCCGGTGAGCCCTACGTGCGGGCGAGCCCGGGACGTGAAAACCAATTCAAGTGGTGGCGGGCGCGCATGATGGGTGGCCGCACGAATCACTGGGGTCGGCTTTCGTTTCGCAATGGTCCTTACGATTTCAAACCCTACTCTCGCGACGGTCTCGGTTTTGACTGGCCGTTGGATTACGAGGATCTCGAGCCCTACTACGAAAAGGTAGAGTTGTTGATCGGAGTTTACGGCGAAAACCATGGCATGGAAAACACGCCGGATTCTGCTCCGGGCGTTTTACAACCGCCGCCCGCACCGCGGGTAGGGGAGCGACTGCTGAAACAGCGCTCAACTGGGATTGGAGTGCCGGTGGTCGCCGCACATCGCGCAGTGCTCACGCAACGGCAGGACTCAAAAAATATCCCGCCTAAGCTGCACCCGAATAACCCCAAGGCACAGCGGGTTCTGCGCGAAGCCATGGACAGTCGCGCGGCCTGTTTCTGGGCCACCTCGTGCGGGCGCGGTTGTTCGATCAAAGCGAATTATCAATCTACGACGGTGCATCTGCCGCCGGCCCTCAATACCGGCAATCTCGATATCGTGCCCAACGCTATGGTGCGTGAAGTCGAAACGGATGACGCCGGTCGTGCCACCGGAGTGATCTACATCGACAAGACTGATGGCTCCGAACATCGCGTAAAAGCCCGGGCCGTAGTGCTTGCCGCCAGCGCGGCCTCGACGGTGCGCATCATGCTCAACTCGAAGTCGAAGCGTTTTCCGGATGGCGTCGCCAACTCCAACGGCCTCGTGGGTAAGTATTTAATGGATACGGTCGGGGCTTCGGTGAGTGGGCAAGTTCCCATGCTCGAAAATCTTCCGCCCCTCAACGAAGACGGCGCGGGCGGTGCGCACGTCTACGCGCCGTGGTGGCTCTACAAGGAGCAGATCGCAGGCAAACTCGACTTCGCCCGAGGCTACCACATTGAAATGGGATCCGGAAAAATGATGCCGCGAATGGGCACCGGCAGCGGCCTCGAGCGCTTCAACGGCGGTGGCTCTTGGGGTAAGGCTTTCAAGAAGGACGTGCGCCGTTACCATGGCTCCTTCTGTGGTATGGCCGGTCGCGGCGAGATGATTCCCAACGAAGGTTCCTACTGTGAAATTGATCCGGTGGTGAAAGATAAGTGGGGCATTCCGGTGCTGCGGTTTTATTGGGAGTGGTCCGACCACGAGCTCAATCAAGTCGCGCACATGCAGCGCACCTTCGCCGAAATCATCTCGGCGTGCGGTGGTCGCGTGCTCAGCGGTGGACCGGAGAAGGACCGCCGCGATGCCATCCACCCGGGAGGCGATATCATCCACGAAGTGGGTGGAGCGATCATGGGCGAAAATCGACGCAAGTCGGTCACTAACCAGTTCGGTGCCACGTGGGACGTTCCAAATCTTTACCTCACGGATGGCGCGCCCTTCGTATCCAATGCCGACAAGAATCCCACGCTTACGCTGATGGCTTTGGCCTGGCGTTCAGCCGATCACCTCGTGGGCGAACTCGCTAAGGGCAACATCTGAGGACCTACTGATGAAATCTCCATTCTCCGAACGTCTCGACCGCCGCACCGCCATCAAGTGGATGAGCACTGCCGCGGCGAGCAGCCTACTCAAACCCGGTGCGTTTGCCCTCGAGTCCACTCCCGCGGCCGAGCCCGGTGTCACCATCGCCGAAGCGTTTGACGGACCAGGCTACGGCACCGATCCCGATTTGTTAAAAGTCTATGCGCCGGGCGAACTTTGGCCGCTGACCTTTGATGCTCACCAACGGCAGACCGCGGCTTTACTCTGTGGGTTGATCATCCCGGCCGACGAACATTCGCCGAGTGCTTCCGATTTGAAGATCCACGACTTCGTCGATGAGTGGATCAGCGCGCCTTACCCGCAACAGGCGGGAGATCGTAAAATCGTGCTCGAAGGCTTGGTGCAACTGGATGCGACATCGGAGACCCGATTCGGCAAAAAGTTTGTAGACCTAAAATCCATGCAACACACGGAGCTCTGCAATGAGTTCGCCATCGTTAAACCGGACGCAGTGCCGGACCCGAGTGAAGCAGGAAAGAGCACGCGCACCCTGCAACGATTCTTCCGAACCTTCCGCAATCTGACTGCCGGTGGTTTCTACACCACTCCGGAAGGCATGATGGATGTCGGCTACACCGGAAATGTCGTGCTGGCGACGCAGCCCAAACCACCGGCCGATCTTTTGGCCAAACTGGGTCTAGACTGAGTTCGGTCAGTCGTCGTTGCTCAACAAATCACCGGGCTGACAATTCAGTTCGCGACAGATCGCTTCGAGTGTGCTGAAGCGCACGGCTCGGGCTTTGCCGGTGGCGAAGATGTTGAGGTTGGCGGGCGTGATGCCGATGCGTCCGGCCAGGTCCTTTTGCGTCATGCCTCGTTTGGCCAACAACAGGTCGAGATGAATTTGGATGGACACAGCTGGTAGATCAGACGGTGAGATCAGCCTCTTCCTTCATCTTCACACCCACCGCAAAAACTTCCGCGATGATGAAAAAGGTGAAAATGGTGAGGATGGGAACGCCTTCGCCGCGCAAGCTTATATTAAGGTTTATGTCGGGAATGACGTCGGATGCTACCAATGCAACGAGCAGGACAGCGACCCCTTGCCAAATGCTACCGAAGAGTATGAGCCACGCGAAACAGCGCAACCGATGAGCATTTTGAGGAATGAACGGATGATCGAGTCGCAGGCTTCGCACAAATTTTAGCAGCTGAAATGTTGCGGCGAGACCGAGTAGGAAACCAATCAGTGCGGTCGAGGTGTGAGTCAGTAGCAGCCTTGGTTCATCGCGTGGAATCGGAAACTCCACTTCAACCAACTTAGGTTCCGGAGGCAGCATCGGTGCTGACGCCTCGGTAGTGGTATAAGAGGAAGAGCCTACCTCTAGGAGGATTTCGCGATCCATGAATCCGGGGATTTCATCGGCAAAGAGGAGATACGCGGATCCGGCAAAATAGACCGCACAAGCAAGGGTGCCAATGACGAGTAGCAGAGACAGCAGCCATTCGAAAAGTCGGGCCCAGCCGCTGAAGTAGTGAGGGCGAGTTTTTGATTTCATGATTATTGAAAAACAATAATCATATCCAACCATAGCTCGTCAAATATTATTATCGAAAAACAATAATAATGAGATTTCGCCTCAATCCCGTTTGCGAAAACTGAACTCCCCAATGTCACCATTATGGTGACATTGGGGAGCGCGGCAAAGAGGAGAAACGTAGTGCCGGGCTTTAGTCGGCCCACCGAGGCGCCGGCTGAAGCACGGCGCTACGTTGGCCGATATCATCGGCCCACATGGTGGCTCGGGAGATGGAGATCAAATGTCACCATTATGGTTACTTTGCCTTTTTATGGCGGCGGCCGAGCCAGAGGCCGCTGGCGGTGAGCAGGATGCCGAAGATACAGACGCCGAGTGAGACTTGATAGAGTTCGAGGAGTCCGATTTCCGCGATCTGACCGGCGACGATGTTTCCGGCGATGGCGAATACGCCTGAAACGAGCACCACGAACAGACCTTGGATAGAATTCCGATATCCTTCTTCGGCGTGAGCATTCAAATACATGACCGGCACGATCATAAATCCGAGGACGGTGGCACCGTGAAATACTTGAAAGACCACCGCGAAAAACGGGGTGGGCAAATAGGCTAGGCGAGCCAAGCGGAACACACTCGCCAGTGCGCCCAAAGCGATAATGCCCGCGAAGCCAAATCGCCGTTTTAAACGGTCGAGGCCGAGAATATAGAGCACCTCGATGCCGACCCCGAGGCTGGAAATGGGACCTACCCACTTCTCGTCGATGCCTACCTGCGTGGTGAGATAAAGCGGATAGAAACTGTAGAACGCCATGTTCGAGAAAATGACGAACCCGACGCCGAGGCAGAACAGAGCGAGCGGGGGCCGCGCCAAGACCCTAGCCGCTTCGAGGGTGGGGATTTTTGAACGAACAGAAGTCTTTTGGGCGGCCGATCGCATCGGCAGACGCAGGGCGTTTACGATGCCGAGCCCTGCGGCAATAGCCGTCACCCAGGGGATCCAAGTGATGCCGCCGCCAAATTCGTATCCGACAAAAAACACTATGCTGGGGGCGATAAATCCGATCGTGCCCCAAACCCGCACAACGGAGAATGACGACCGCGGTTGTTTGGGATCCGCCTGCAAAGTAAAATAGAGACCATCTCCCAGTGCCACCTGGGGTTGCGTGGCAAGTCGGTTTAGCGCGATCCACAGCAGGCAAGCCCAGAAACCGACTGCGCCAACCAGTGCAGTCATTGCGATCACGTTTAATGTGAACAGCACGACGAACAACGGCCGGACCAAACGAAAGCGGTCCGCGAGATAAGTCATCACCACCGGCATGAACAACACGGCGGATTGGCCGGCCGCGAAGATCGTGCCCATCTCCGAAGGGGAGAGTCCCTTGATGTCGCGCAGGTAGAGCGGCATGTAAGGCGTCACCGCTCCGAACACCGCGTAGATGACAAAGTAATGGGCCTTAAGCCGACGGATGGGAGTGGGAGCGGACACGAAGAATCGCAGCTAGAAGTGACCGAAGAAGGGGAGCAATCGCGGAGCGCGTAAAATTCCGTCTAACATCATGGACGAGTGCGTCCGTTTAAGCCAATGTGGGTGCCGCCATGACCACCGAGATCAGAATGCTCAATGACTCCCTTGCGCCTCATTTTGCGCGATTGAATCGCGCGTGGATTGAGCGACTTTATGCGATAGAGCCGGCGGACGAAGTCATTCTAGCTTCGCCGCAGCAATTGGTCGATAATGGTGGGGCGGTGTTGTTTCTACTGGTTAACGATGAGGTGGTCGGCACGGGTGGTTTGCAGAAATTGAATGAAGAGACGGTTGAAGTCGTAAAGATGGCCGTGGATCCTGGCCATCAAGGTCAGGGATTAGGTGGACGCATCATGGCGGCGTTGTTGGAAGAAGCCCGGCGGCTGGGGTTTCGACGGGCTTACATTGAGACAAACGGCGAATTGGTGGCGGCCCAAAATTTGTATTTGAAATATGGATTCAAACCCACGGGCCAGTCCGTGTCGTTACATGGCTATGTGCGAGCGGATATGTTTTACGAACTGCAGTTGAAGGAGGATGCTACTTGAGATGAAAATGATCGGGGAAAATATCGGTGTCATAGATCTTCCGTTTCGGGTGCTGGGGGCACCGCTGGGTAAGAACACGACCGTGATTCGGTTAAACTCCGGCGACGTGCTGGTGCATTCGGCGGGACCATTGCGGGAGCACAACTTTAAGGCGATTCGGGAGATGGGAGAGGTCAAGTGGTTGATGGAGGGAAGTCGGCTGCACGATACCTTCGCGGCCCGGCTTCGCGCTGCTTTTCCAGACGCGCAGTATCTGTTGCCCGATGGATTTCCCTTATCCCACGAGCAACTGGCCCCAGCCCGCTCGTTGTGCGAGGTGCCGCCGGAGTGGGCGGATGAGATTGAGATCATCCCCGTCGAAGGCATGCCGCGGCTGGCTGAGAACGCTTTGCTCCACCGATCCTCGCGCACGTTGGTGTTGACGGATTTGGTGTTTAATTTGCCCTGGGAACCGGGTGAAAAGATTCCGTTTTTTCTACGCTGGGTTTCGGGTTTCCGCTCGTTTCCCGGGACGAGCCGATTAGTGAAGATGTGCGTGAAGGATAAGGCTGCGGTGCGAGAATCGTTGGAACGAATCGTCGCGGCTGACTTTGATCGGATCGTCGTTGGCCACGGCCTGATCATGAGTTCGAACGCGAAGGAGCGCCTCTGCGAGTTGTTGGCGTGGTCACTCGGTCGGGATTGATCCATGGTTGCGACGCGGGTGCGCGCGGCTCAAGGTTGATGGCATGCCCCTGAAATATACTGCTGAAATAACCGTGTCGTTGCCCCGCGATCAGGTGGTGGCGATATTTGAAGACCCTGAACAAGCCTCTCATTGGATGGAAGGGTTGCAGGCGATGAATCCGATTTCCGGTGAACCCGGTGCGGTAGGCTCGGTCACCGAACTCGATTTCCTGATGGGTAAGCGTCGTATGGTGATGAAGGAAACGATCACGGCCAACGATCTGCCGGAGACGTTCTCGTGTCGCTACGATGCTGATGGGGTGCGCAATTTCATCGATAACCGTTTTGTTGTGGTGAGTGAAAACGAAACCCGTTGGGAGATGGACAACGTTTTCGAGTTCGCGGGCTTCATGATGAAGGTCATGGGCACGCTCATGCCGTTCATGTTCAAGAAACAGACGATGACCTACGCGCAGAATTTCAAGGCCTGGGCCGAGGATGGGAAGAGCGTGACGCAAAAATCCTGACCGGTTCACTGTGGCTAGAATTGCAATCATCGGACCCGGTGCGATCGGGGGAACTTTGGCGGGAAATCTTCTGCGGGGCGGTCAGCATGAGATCGTGCTCTGCGGCCGCAGGCCCGTGGCGGCTCTTCAGGTGAGATTTCCGGGCGGAGAATCAGTTACCACCGGACCGGTTGTGGCTGAACCTGCGAAAATTTCCGCCAGCGATTTTGACTGGATTTTGGTCGCCACCAAAACCTATGCGGCCGAGGCGACGGCGGTCTGGCTGCAACATCTGCTGGCCGACGGGACGCGTGTCGCCATTTTCCAAAATGGAGTGGAACACCGGGAAAGATTTTCGCCCTAGGTGAGAGAGAATGTCTTGGTGCCGGTCATAATCGATTGTCCGGCTGAGCGGCCTACGCCTGACGAGGTGGTTCAGCGTGGCGATCTCAACATGGTGGCGCCCGATGATGAGACCGGGCGGGAACTGCGAAAACTCTTTGCCGGGGTAAACGAACACTTCGTGCTCACCGACGATATCCTGACAGCCGCTTGGCGAAAGTTGACTCGCAATAGCATCGCGGTGCTCAACGCCATGACGTTGCGGCCCAATGTTATCATGCATGAGGCCAAAATGGCGGCAGCCGCGTTGAAAATTGCCCGTGAAGCGGTTGCGGTGGGTCGGGCAGCCGGCGCGAATCTGGACGATGATTTGGCCGATTGGGTGATTGCCGCTACCCTCGAGGAATCACCCGATGGCGTGAACTCGTTGTTGGCGGACCGGCTCGCCGGGAGGGAAACGGAACTAGAGGCCCGCAACGGTGCGATTGTGCGCACCGGCGAACGGCTCGGGGTGCCGACTCCGCTCAATGCGATGGGCATGGCGGTCGTCGAGGCGCAGGTGGCGGCAGAGCAAACAAACTGCGATTAGGTGATTATTCACGGTTTCTTTGAACGAAACCGGTCGGCGGGCTTCTAAGACTGATGATGCCGGTTTCGACCCACCCCAGTTTGCCGGCCTTCCTCCTCTGTCTCGTCGCTTCGCTTTCGGCGGCCGAGAAAACGGAAGGTCCTGTTTCAATCCCCAATGGCGAAGCTATTTCGCTGTCCGATTACGTCGTGCCGGGGAAGACCGTCGTTTTTGGGTTTGTGAGCGACTATTCGCCCCCTTGCCCCTGTGAGCCGTGCCATATGCTTGGAGACCCGCTCGAAGCGCTCCACAACAGCAGGGACGATGTCGTCGTGGTTAAAGTGGATATCAATCGCGAGGGCGTGACCAAGGTGGATTGGGATTCACCCGTCATGCGAAAATTTGGTCTGCGTCGACTGCCGCATTTTGTGGTTTTCGGCCCTGATGGTAAAGTGATTGCCGAAGACAATATCCGAACGACCGATGCGGCCGGACGAGAGCTGGTGCACGAGATGTTGGTGGCGCTGCCGGAGCATCAGCCTCGAGTAGCCAAAGGATCCTGACCCTTCGGAGCGTCGGTTTGTAGATCGTTTCAAATGACAACGGCGGGACGTCGCGTTAACGCGTATTGGCGGTAGCGGCAACATTCTCGGTCAATTCCGGGTGCATGACGGGCACGAGAAAATCGTGATCGGCAATCGGCGCAACACGCTCGATTTGTTCGGTGGCCTGGGCGAGACGACGTGTTAAGGCGGCGACGATACGATCGCAGGTCGCATCGAGGGCGGGCAGATTGCTCGGCAAGGGCGGTGGAGGGCTCGGATTCATGGTATGGCGGGTGGGATGGTTGATTTTGGTTTGATCAACCCCCTCAGCGCTTTCCGGCGGGGCCCATAAAAAAAGCCCCCTCCGGTTGGCACCGGAGGGGGCAAAGTGGGAAACACTTACTCCTCTCGCGGTGCGCGGGTCACGGATACGACCGCAAGCGCCACTACGCTAATAATAGCGGAGGCGGAGGAGACGGCGGATTTGATGACGAGGAGACTCATGCGGAAAAGGGAGACGGACAAAATCCAGTAGAGGCGTCAAGCCTCGGATGTCGTGCGGTTTCAATGGGGCTAACGACCGATCCTGATCCGTCATCAAGAGGAGATCGAAAACTCGTTGGAATAATACGGTTTCGCTTTGTGCGAAGCGGTGGAGTGGTTGAGACTGGTTCCACTGATGGAGGAACACCACTTACTGAACGACATTGGCTGGCTCATGGCGACGGCGGCGTTCGTGTCGATCGCGCTGCGCGCGTTGAGGCAACCCGCGATCATTGGCTACCTTCTGGCAGGACTTTTACTGGGCCCCTATCTGCTGCCGTGGACGCCGTTGCACGACTCGGCGAATCTGCAATCGCTCAGTGAACTCGGGGTGTTGTTCCTGATGTTCTACATCGGTCTCGAGTTCGATTTGGGCAAACTCAAGCCCGTCGCCTCGGCGGCCGTGTTGGGGCTGACATTCCAGACCATGCTGATGGGGCTCATCGGCACTTCGGTGGGACAGTGGTTGGGCTGGAGTCCAGTCGAGGGCCTGTTTCTGGGAGGTATCCTGGCGATCAGTTCCTCGATGGTGTGTTTTAATCTCATCGGCGAACGCGGCGATATCCAGAAACCCTACGCCCAACTCACGGCGGGTGTACTGATCCTCGAGGATATCTTGGCGATCATTCTGTTGGTGGTGCTTGCCGGTGTCGCGGTGTCCGGGGACTTGGATTATGCGGTCGTGGGCCAGACCACGTTCTTGGTGGGCATTTTCGTGGTCGTAGTATTTCTCATCGGCAAGCTGCTCGCCCCGCGTGCGGTCAAAATGCTGGAACGGATGCGCAGCGCGGAGACGATCACGCTGTTCATGGTGGGTTTCATTTTTGCCGTCAGTCTGTTGGCGGAGGCGGCGCACTTTTCACTGGCGTTGGGTAGCTTCTTGGCGGGCGCCATTTTTTCGCGCACCAAACTTTCCCACGAGATCGAGCGCCTCACTACGCCGATCCGGGATTTCTTTTCCGCGCTGTTCTTTGTGACGATTGGCACGCTTATCGATCCGGCGGCGATTTGGGCATACTCGGGCACGATTTTGTTGGTAACGGCCCTCATGATGGGGGGTAAGTTTCTCGCGTGTTGGTCGGGGTTTGTGCTGGCGGCCGTGCCGCCGGGAGTCGCGGTGCGGGCGTCTTTGGCGAAGGTGCAGATCGGCGAATTTGGTTTTGTGATCGCGGCGTTGGCGTTGAGCTTAGGTGTCACCAACCCCGCGCTCAAAGCCGTTACGACCGGAGTGGCGGTTTTGAGTATCATGCTCACCCCGAGTGCGTTTGGACTCGAAGGCGGGATGCGTCGACTCGCGGTCAAACTCACGCCGGCCCGAGTGCGCAGTGTGCTCAATATCTACCTCGGTTGGATTGAGGCGGTGAAGGCCACGCTGCGTTCGAGTAGCTTTCTCAAGGTGGTGCGTGGTCCGTTGGTTCGGGTGGGAATCAATTTCCTGATGCTTACCGGTTTGCTGATCATCGTGTCGTTTGTCGCGCAGTTGTTGGCTGCGACGATTTGGCAGCGGCTTTTGTGGGGTGGAGCCGCGTTGGCTTCGATCCCGTTTCTGGTGGATATCCTACGCAGTCTTAATGTGGTGACGCTCGCGATGTCTGAAATCGCGTTGTCGCGACCCGCGCTGCAAATACTGGCGAAAGGGCCGGCGCCGACCGTGCTGCGGATGGGGGCATTTGCCCTGATTCTGTTTGGATTTGGCAGTTTATTTCTCATCGCGTGTGCGCCGTATTTTCCTTCGGGGACCTCCCTCGGTGTTTTTGCTCTGACGGCGGTGGTGCTGTCGGTGTTGGGCTGGCGGCAAGCGGTGAAGTTGCAAAGCCATCTGGAGTTCGCGCTCATCTCGTCGATGGAGGTGGCGGCGCGTAGTGGCGCGAAAGAGGCGGTGCAGGATGCGATCAAAACCATGACGCGCAAAAATCCCTGGCCGGTGGAATTAGCGGAGGTAGAAATCCCGGAAGGCGGTGATGTCGTGGGTAGCACCATCCGGAGGCTCGATTTGCGTCGAGTGGCGGGAGCCACGGTGGTGGCGGTGCAACGCAGCGGTGTGACGCATTATGATATCACGCCTGATATGCCGCTCTCGCCTCATGATCATTTGTTATTGGTCGCGGAGCCGGAGCAGTTGGAGATCGCCCAAGCGATGCTCACCAAAGCGGCGGACCATGACGGTGCGCACAAAGCGGTGCCGCATCAGTTTACCCGCCTGCTCGTGACTACTTCATCTCGTTTGTGTGGACTCACGTTGGTGGATTCGAAGATCCGCACCGACTTCGGTGTCACGATTGTGGGTTTACAGCGGGGCGAGAAACGGATTACGGGTCCGGCGCCAGATGAGCACCTGCAAGACGGCGACCTGTTGGTCGTGATGGGGCCACAGTCGGGCGTTGCGGAGTTGAGCGAGGTCTTGGTCTAAGACTCCGGCGGACCACCGAAGTGGGTCTTGTGCGCGGAGTAGCGGGCTTGATCTTCGAGCATATTTTCCAAGCTCGCGATCAATGGGGCCGATTTCCAAAGGCCGGAGAATATAGCTTTATCACCGATATCGCTCTCAACGATGAATGATGGCCGTTGGCTTAGTTGGTGATCGAAGAAGCGTTGGGTGGACGCGGCGACCCGGGCTTGCACGACGTCTGATTCGGCGGCGGCTCGCAGTTGCGCTGAATCCAGATTCGTGGCTGTCGCAGCGACTTCGACCGCGGTGACCATATCACCAATTTTGCGGCCGTCGCGCATGGCGGCTTCGCTGAGGGCGAGGCGAATACGCTCGTCGTCTTCGCCGAGAAAATCCCGACCCGCCTCGGCCACCCAGTTGGGCGCTTCGTAGTGACCGGCGCGGTCGGCTTCAAACCACCCGGAATTCAACATGTAAGGCGAGGCGACGTGCGTGCCGCTGCGTTGGTAGAACCAATCACACTGCGTCGCCGAGACCGGAAAGTCTTCCGGGCGCATGAGGGCCACTTGCCACCGAAAGTCCACCTGTCCGGCGTAACGCTCGCGCAGCTCGGACCAGGCCGGCTGCGCCCAGTGGCACCACGAAGAAAGAACTTCGATGTAGTAAGTGCAGGTGATCGGGGCGGACATGAGACTTAGTCCTTGGGCTCGTCCTTGTCCTTCTTGCCCCCGAAGAGGCCTTTGATCGCGCCGCCGACGTCTTTGACGCCTTCGAGAGCGGAAGCACCGCTGGTGCCGCCCATCGTGGTGAGTCCCTTGACCGCCGCGCCGATGATGTCGCCGACGATTTCTTTGGAAACGGCACCGGCGAGCTGAACAGGAGTGAGGCCCTTTTCGGGGGAGCCGAGATCGTTGAGTTCGAGGTCGGGGAGAGGAACCGTGACCGCAGCGTCGCCGGTTCCGATGGAGACCTTACCGTTGCGAAGGATGAAGCGTTTGATCGCGATGCGTTTTTCGGCGGAGTCGGATTCTTCAGCGTCATCTTCCGTCGCCGCGCCGGCGATTTTTTCGATATTCTTGAGCAAGTCCTTCACGTTGCTGGCTACGAGTTTGGTTTCGTAGCGAAATTCAGGGGCCTCGATTATCATGTCCTCGATGACGATGGTATCACCGAGCAAACTCATGGGGGCGACGTCGAGGTGGATACTGCCGAGACTGGCGAGGTTGTTGTCGCTCCAGCCCTCGGGATTGCCGATCACGAGACCGGTCAGTGAGCCGGAGCCGGAGAGCGGGGAGATGCTGGCACTTTCGAGGGTGACGGTGGTGCCGGTGATTTGCGGGGCGAAGGTGTTCACGCCTTTGGTGACGGCACTTTCGAGCGTTTTGCTGACGATGATGACGCCGACGACGCCGACGGCGGCGACTGCGACCAACACACCGACGGAGATAAGTAACTTTGATTTTGCTGAAGCCATAAGTGGATCGTGAATGCCTCCAAAGGTAACTCAAGTCTGCTCGGGCGGGTGGAATTGCTTACGCCGACTTGAATTTACACCCAGATCAGGTGAGTATCTGCCACAATGTATGAAGGTAAATGGCAGGCCGTCAGTGGCAAATTAGGCACCGCGACCATTCCGCTCCCCGAAGCGGTGCTCACGATCATGGGCGATAATTACACGGTGGACTCACCCGACGGAGAGGATGCGGGCAACCTGTTTTGGGGACCGGAGGCGGAGATGCGCACCCTCGACATGGTAGGAACATCGGGTCCCCACCAAGGCTCTCGCATCGAGGCACTCGCCCGCGTGAAAGGGAATTTTCTGCAACTGTGCTACGCGGTGGATGGCGGCCGTCGGCCGGAACATTTTAGTCCCGTGTCCGGCACAGCCGTGGTCACGGTGCGGTATCGCAAACTGGAGCCCGGCGAAGACCGCGACTACGCGTCGATGTTGGCGGAGGCGGAAGCCGAGGGAGAAGCGATCGAATCGGCGAAGTCGTGAATCCGGTGGAGGATGAGGTGGTTGCCGTCCGGATCGTGAAAACGGGCAAAGTGGCAGACCGACGTTTCCATCGGTTCGAGGACAAACGTAACGCCTTGGTCGCGGAGGTGAGTCACCATGCCATCGAAGTCCGCGGATTCGAGGGCGACGGCTCCACCGGGCGCCCCGGGAGTTACACCTGACATCACACTCGAAAGGGCGATCACGGGGCCGGGATCGTCGGCGCTGAGGCCAAACTCGACCCATTGATCGTCCCAGTTAGCAGTTTCGACCAATCCCAGGATGTCGCGATAGAAGAGCTTGGATCGACTCATGTCGGTGACGGGATAGACGAAAAAGGGCAGGGCGGAGATTTTAG
>JABIRI010000105.1 GCA_018667915.1 Opitutaceae bacterium
CTGACTTCGTGACGGTTTCCTTCACAAAAAACCACATCCAACAATCCATCGCCATCAAGATCATCGATCGACAAACCGGTTATCCAAGGACGACCTCGTGGTGCTTCCCCCAACGGAGTTGGCTCCAAAAACCCCATGCCGATACCTGACTCCGCATTGGATTCTGAAGATGCCGGAGAGTCTCCGACCTCTCTGGCACATCCCAACCCGTATAAGATAATACCAAAAAAAACCGACGCCATCGCCACCCCGCTCGTTCTTTTCGAATCGATTATCATACCATCGAATCAGCTCGGATATGTGTTTTCACTCAAGCGGCGATACCCGCAATTAAGTCGAACTGTTCGCTCCCTTAACCGATGATCCTGCACCAGTAAAACTTGCACTATCACCCCAGTCCTTCGCGTTAACCCGTCGGCGATTAATCCTTTTCCCGCGCCCACTTCCGCACCGTTCACCACCTATGCCACCTTCGGTCCACTCCACACCCTCACCCTCATATCGCAAGCGAGCAGTCCTCCTCATCAACGAGAAACACGGGGATAAATGGCGGCGTATGCAAACGATGTTTGATGAGGTATCTCGAGCGCGGATCGCCCGTAATTTCGATCTCCATCCCGAAGTGCTCACGATGGCCGATATCGAAGCCGGCCACCCCGTGATCACGGCGACTCAAGTCGTTTTCGGCACTTGGGGATTCCCTCGACTCAATGCGACGCAGATACAGTTGCTACCCAATCTGGAAATGGTATTCTACGCCGCTGGTTCGATTAAACACTTCGGGCGCCCGTTTCTCGAAGCGGGCATTCCCATCTGTAGTGCCAAAGTTGCCAATGCCCGCGTAGTCGCCGACACCTGTCATGCGTTGATCGTGCTTTCGGCTAAACAGCTCTTTAACCAATGCCGCGCCTACACCTCACCGGAAATACGTCCCACTTTGGAAGCCGAAGCCAACGGAATTCCTGGCCTCAATGGCAGTAAGATTGCCTTGATCGGCTGCGGGGTGATTGCGCGCAACCTAATCGCCCGCCTGCGCCCCCTCCGCTTGCAGATCCAGGTATTGGACCCCTATCTGAACCCCGCCGACGCGGATGCGTTGGGCGTAACTATCTGTTCCCTCGAAGATGCCTTTTCGTCCTGCGATGTGATCTCAAATCACCTGCCCAACCTACCCGATCTAGCTGGTCTCATCACCGCCCGACACTTTAAGACCATGAAACCACGCGCGACGTTTATTAATACGGGGCGCGGTGCTCAAATCAACGAGTCGGATCTTATCACCGTTTTCTCGGAGCGAGCCGATCTCACGGCGATTCTCGACGTCACCGACCCGGAGCCCCCGGCTACTGACTCACCGCTCTACTCCCTACCCAACGTGATGCTCACACCGCACATCGCCGGCTGTATCGGCCGCGAGTTTTCCTTCCTACTTGAAGAGGTGATCGAATCGAGCGAGCAGTGGCTGCGCGGCGAAACCCCCGATAACATCGAGTCCCTCGAACAGCTCGATATTTCCGCCTGAACGCAGCCGGCTCGTCAGGACTCCATCTCGGCGGCGAATTTTTTCACGTGGTCCGAAGGAAGTTTTTCGGTAAAGCGACTGACGAGGGCGAACACCGTCGCGTTCACCACGAAGCCGCAGAACCCGATATCAAACAACCGACCCAGTGTGCGCGTGATGCCGGTCCAAGTGGCCGTGATATCTTCGCCAAAAATCAGCGTGGGAAACGGCGTGAATAAAAACACGACCATGATACCGCTGATCATTCCAGCGATGGCGCCGGTCGGCGTGCCGCGTCGCAAGAAAAGACAATCCAGCGCCAACGGCAGCAACTGACACGAAAACGCAATCGCCACAAACATGAGCGAACCAATCAACGCGAGTGGCTGGAAGTCGGCATTACTCTTGCCCAAACCCACGAGCCATAGCGACAGCAGTGTCGCCACCACGATCACTCCCCGGCCAAACCAGGCGCGTTCTCTTTCGCTCGCTTGGGGACGCACGAAGCGGTCGTAAACATCACGCGTCAGCACCGCGCTCAATGCGTGTAGATTACTGTCCGCCGTGCTCATCGATGCCGCCATCACCGATACGAGGATCACCGCCACGGCAATCGTGCCCAACGTCGCACCCAACAGCAAGGGCACGTGCTCCTGCAGCATGGCCACGACCACTTGATCGAATTCACCGGGCGACACCCCAATCGCCGGATGCGGCATCAAAACGCCGTCCACCATCGCGGGCGGATAAAGCGCATGCGCGCCCAACGCCACCACCATGACGCCGAATAAAAAACACCCGGGCAAAACGACGGCAAAAATCAACGCACTGCGTTTCAAAGTCTGCGTCGATTTAGCTGCGTAGTACCGCATCCACTGCCCCGGCTGAATCATCGTGGCGAGCGAAGCGAAGATACAAATCGTCAGTAACTTCCAAGGTGACCAGGCACCCGAAACGCCCGGCATCGAGCGCGCCGCTGCCGGGAGTTTGGTCAGCTCCTCAAAGTAAGCGCCCACCCCGCCCAGCGCGACGACCGTGGCCAATCCCGCCACCAACATGCCGGTGAGTAAAAGTATGCCTTGGATCACATCCGTCCATGCCACCGAGCGCATGCCACCCACCAAAACGTAAGCCATCGTCAGAATGGACAATGCGATGGTGCCCAATTCGAACGCCCCATAATCGCGTCCTAACAACGTCAGAACCTCCGCATCCGGGAAGAGCCGTTGAGCCAAATACCCTCCCGCTTTTATCTGCATCACGATGTAAGGGATCACGTAGAGAAAACCCACCAACGCGACCAACAGCCGCAACACCCGTGAACCGCCGTAGTAGTCCGCGATCATATCGGCCGGCGTCACATATCCGCGCCGCTGACCCATCCGCCGAATCCGCGACCCTAGTAAATATATGATCGCTCCGGAAACCGGGAGATTGAGCGCGAAAAACAGAAACGCCGTCCCGTCCCGGTAAATCAAACCCGGAATGCCCATCATCGCCGCGCTCGAGAAGAACGTCGCCATGATCGTGAGCACCGTCACGAGCACGCCCTGCCCGCGACCCGCGAGGTAATAGTCTTCCTCCGACGTCTTGCTGCGCAGGTAGCCCATGACCCCGAGCACCAACAGCATCACCATATAGAGCGCCAACACCACCAGAGGTGTCCGTCCCAAATCTACCATGCCCCAAACACTCGCTGGCGCGCTCACGACTCGTGCCTCCACACTTTGAGGTAAGCGATCAATACGATCACCGCCTCCACCGCACACCATCCCACCGCCCACGTATACAATGCGGGCATGCCCAGGATCATCCCCCCGGCGGCCGCGTAGTCATTGATTAAAAAAATTCCCGGCCCTGCGCCCAAGAGCAGTGCACCCAAAAACAGTGCGCCAAGAATGCCGTGCAATCGTTTACGTGAGGTTGGGTCAGAGGGGGTAGTCACAGGCCGAAGGTTTTCCGGCAGCCTGCCCATCCCCATGCATTAGGCAATGGCACAAAACGACGACCCGCCGATCGCTTCGGTCCCGTCTAACGGACCTTCGGCCGCACCGAGACACTGAAATTCTGGTAACGCGCACTGCGCGCATACATGTGCCTCAGGCCGACCCTCCCCGCCTCGATCGCTGGGAGTGACTCATTGCGCCAATGACAATAAAACGCGCGGTCACCATCCATCACGCGCATGCGCAGTTCACGCCCTTGTTTGATCACCGTCACCCGATAGGTGACACCAGTCCGAAACAATCCCGTGCGGGCGTAGTCCGGTTTCAAATCCGTGCCGCCCAATCCGGCATCCACCGTCGGCATATAACGACGCGCTCGAATGTAGTCCTCTTCCGGGTCGATGTTTTTGGTGCCAAACGCCGCGAAACTGATGTGATACAGGTTCATCGTGCGGAAGTAGTTTTTCATCCACGGTTCCTCGCGCAAATGCCGCCACGCCATGATGTCTTCGGCAAACTCGCCCTCGCCGCTACCGGTGGCTTGCACGTAGATGATGTTCACGTTGCGAATCGCCTCATCGGTGCGGGTATAGAGAAAATCAATCCGGACATCGCCGGCAAAACTCTCCCGGGTCCACAAAACCGCATGATCGGCATGATTCCCTTCTTCCGGCCCCGACGCAAAATGCATGCCATCTGCGCCGTTGGTGATGTTCGCGGTCAGACCATCCAAAGTCCAATTACGACGCCAATCACCCGTGCCCGAGTCGTGCAGGACTTCTTCCCATGCGCCGGTATCTAGTTTTTCAAAGGCCGGTCCGTCTCCGGCTGCTAATGAGCCACCCGAGACACCGAGCACAGTTAAAGCCACGAGGAATTTAAGGAGAGGTTTGCGCATGGATTCAGTTTTGTCATTCACCTAGTCACGCTCAATCCCCCATCGCGAACCTTTACCGAACAGTTCTATCTTCGTGCAATTCCCCTTCCTCCCCTAGTCAACGGTGCAGTGACCACGATCTCGCTACGACCCTGTCTTCCTCATTCCGTTCTTATTCAGGCATGAAACACTACGTCAACTTCGCCCTGCTCTTCGCATTTGTGATACTGATTGGCAGCGCGTTTCTGCGGTTCTTCGAGCCCTTCAGTCTGGTGGTCACCAGTATTCACGTCGTCTTCGGCACGGTGGTTCTGGTCTTGGTGGGTTTTCACCTGGCCGCCCGACTGGGTTATTTCCGACGTATGCTCAGCGCACCACGAGATGCGTCTCGAACGCGCGGCGCGGCATCACGCTACATTGTCTATTCGCTGATTCCCTGTGTGTATCTGCTGCTTGCTTGTTTCTTCCGCTGGAAACCTGTGCCGCAATTGCTGGAGCTCGGACACGAGGCCAAGAACCGCGCCATCATCTTCCGGCCGGAAAGCGACACCGCCATCCGCCACCTTCCGAAAAAGTCTGAGATAAAACGCCAGGCAACGGACCAGGCGTCACTCATGGTGGAGATCGAATGGGGACGCGCCTTCGATCCCGAACACTACTTCCCCGGCACGGAAGGTCGCACCCAAATCGCCGTGTGGGCGGAGACCCGTTCCGGCACGTTGATCGAAACGTTCTTCGTTTCCGAAACCAGCGCCTACTCCGAAGATCCGCAATGGGCCGGCAACGAACAGGCCCGCGTCGATATCCTCCCGATATGGCGGAATCAATACACGCTCGTCTCCGGTGTATCACCCGACGGTGAAGTCGATACTTATGCCGGCGCCACTCCGGAACACAGCTTTTCAATCCAGAACAATCTCGTCGATGAACCCGAAGGGTTTTACCTCTGCGTCGAGGTCAATGCCCCGGGCGATCCCAACGCTTTTTATCACGCCGACCAAACAGACTCCGCCGCGGGCTACACCCGGCCCGGCATCGGCCAACCTTCCCTCTACTACAGCGCGTTCGTCGAACCGCAGAGTAATCAAAAATACTACCTATTGGAACTGGCAGGTCAGGGCGGCAGCAACAGCCAACAAAGTGGCCCCGTTTACTACAATCTCGACGAGATCACGACCGCCCGAGAGATCATCGAGAAAGTCCTTGTCCGCGTCCAAAAGCCCGAAACGGGTTCGGATTAAACAGAGTATCTTACTCCACCACAGGGGCAGCGGAACCCACCCCAAACGACAACTCGGAGGAATCGACGATATCGCTTCCCAGCAAAACGACTGTATGCACGGTGTAGAGATAGGGGCTCTCCGGCGTCCAATACCTGGGCCGTTTGAGATTCATCCATTGCTCCGTAGAGCCCTGCTCACCAGCGGTAATTTCGATGCCGGCCTCAGCCCCAGTGACGACAGTGCCTTCGGCATCCTTCACCACGATTTCGACGAAAACTCTCGTCGCTTCTTTGGAGCCATTTTGGATCGCGACGTCCATTGCGATGGTGGCGCGCCGATCATCGTAGAACGGAAACGAAACCTGAGGGCTTCCCGACACGAAGCCGACCTCCCCGCGGTGGACTTTCCCATCACGGTGCGAGGACGAATTAGGAGCTCCCGCGGCCGATGCGGCATTAAGACCAGCGATTAGTCCAAGGAGGCAAAGTGCGCTGAGAAATTTTGGAACAGGGCGAAAAACGTGACGGGGGAAATTCATGTCGGGATCAAACCTGAAGTCCGTGGCCCGAAGATCAACCTGAGCCGATCCAGAAATTTGGTCAAACGTGGACCAAACGACTTGGTCCTGATCATCTCCCGTCGAAAAACCCACCCAACCCCACCCTCTCCTAGCTCGAAGAGGACCTGTCCGCCATAGCCTTGGCGAAGGCGGATATACTGTTTAAACACCGGTTCGGTTCCCGCTCCATTCCTCACCCGTCTACCCTTCCATCATGCGTTCTCACCCCTACGGCTTATTCACCCGCCTCCTCCGTGGCCCCGTTCAACTTCTGACTCTCGCTCTGGCTTTCCTTTCAAGTCTTACCGCGGAACGGCCCAACATCGTTTTCATCCTCACGGATGACCAACGCTACGAAACCCTCGGAGTCACCGGCGACAAGTTCATCAGCACGCCCCACCTTGATCAGCTCGCCGCCGACGGCGTGCTCTTCGCCAATGCATCCGTCAACAGCGCCATCTGCACCCCCAGTCGCGCCTGTTATTTTCTGGGCCAATACGAGCGCCGCCACGGCGTGAACTTTAACTCGGGCACCGCCATGGCTCCGGAGGCTTGGGCCGAGAGTTACCCCATCAAACTCCGCGAGGCCGGTTACTTCACGGGCTACGTCGGCAAGAACCACGTCCCAATCGGCAACCAAGCCTACGACACCGGCATCATTGATAACAGTTTCGACTACTGGTATGCCGGCCACGGGCACCTGCGCTTCTACCCTAAGGAACGCCACGAGATTTTTCGCCACGCCGAAGCAGATACCCAAATCGAAATCGTCAGTGAAGGCGTGCAGAGCTTCCTCAATTCCGCCGACGGTTTTATCACCGGCGCCAAATCCTTCCTCGATCAACGCCCCGATGATCAACCCTTCGCGCTCTCGATCGCGCTGAACCTTCCGCACGGTTCCAGCACCGGCACCATGCAACAGAAACCGACCGATCCCGAGCTCTACCGAACGGCCTACCGCGACCGTCTCCACGAACTCAATCTGCCCTCTACCTATATCGCTAAAGACCGTATCACCGTCCCCAAGTTGCCCGCCAACGTGCTCTACGCCAACCATCGCCAAGTCGGATACAACGAAGTCGATGATCCCGATGAGATGAAGGATCTCAAAATCCGCGAAACCCAAACCATCACCGGAATCGACCAATTCGTCGGCGCTATCCGCGACACTCTCGTGAAACTGGGCGTAGCCGATAATACCATCATCGTCTTCACCTCCGACCACGGCATCATGCACGGTGAGTTTGGTCTCGGCGGCAAAGCGCTCAACTACGAGACCTGCCTCAAGGTGCCGCTCATCATTTACGACCCCCGTGACCCCGCCGCCGCACGCGGCCGCCGCTCCATGGCGCTGACCGAATCGGTTGATATTGCCCCGACCCTCCTCGACTACGCCGGGGTCAACGCTCCCGATACCATGCAGGGACTCAGTTTGCGTCCTCTCGTCGATGGACGAGCAGATGATCTACGCACTTCCAGTTTCGCCGAAAACCTTTGGTCTACCTACTTCGGCAACCCCCGCATCGAAAGCGTGCGCACCAAAGAGTGGAAATACATCCGCTACTTCAAAAACGACCGCACCCAATTCGCCAACGTCACCAAGGAGACCCAATATGTCGTGACGGCCAGCCAAGCTGACCACTACGCCAAATGGCTCACCGCCTCGATCAAAGGAGAGCAACCCGTCTACGAAGAACTCTTCCACCTCGCGTCGGATCCCAAAGAGACCACCAACCTCGCCTCTCGTCCTGCCTACGCCGCCAAACTCGCAGAACTCCGCAGCGAATGCCAACGCCTGGTTATCTTCGCCAAAGGCGACATCAATACTCCGCCCGCAACAGTTCTCGTCCCCGGCATCAAAGAAGGCACAACCAAGAAAAAATCCTAAGCGCGCGCTGATGCGCGCGAAGTAACAAGTATCAGGTATCAAGAATCAGAAATCGAC
>JABIRI010000104.1 GCA_018667915.1 Opitutaceae bacterium
AATGCCGCAGGCGAGGGCTGAGCGACTGCGACCTTGCAAGTCAGCACAACCAGCAGGAGCCCAAAGAAGATTTTGGTTCCAAACAGTTTACGTTGCGGGGTCATATTCATAAGTAGTTTTAAAAACGTGACGAAGCGTCAAAAGTAATCGAATCCCGCTCGAAATCAGAGAATACCAGAGTGGACCAATTCTGGAAGTAGGAATACGTGCCGCTGATAATTAATTTTTCAGAGAAGGTATATAGAATCCTTCCGTAATAACTCATGAAGGTGTCTTCCCGATCACCGCCTTCTAGACCCAGAAATTTGGTGTGGCCGACTCCGATACCCGTGCCGAGCACGAGTTTGGCGGTTCTGGCGTATTGAAGATCCAGATTACCGGTGGTTGCGTCGGTGGAAATGTTGGTGGAGGTCACGTTAAAGTCCTTGGAAACTCTTACGGAGAGGGAAATTTTTCGCGTGAAATTCCACGTGCTCGTCATCGAAGCATTGAATCCGTTGAACGTTTCGCCGGCTCCGCGTAGATCTTTGCGCACCTGATAACCCACGCGGGCAGTTCCGTTCAGTCCCCGAATGATTCTGCCGGAAATTCCGCCGGAAATCGAATGATCGGCGTATTTGTTGCCGGCCGACGACTCGCTGAATCGAAGTCGGTATCCCCCAAACAGATCCCGCTCTTCGGTAAATACATAAAACCAGTCTGCGGATAAACTACTCGTATTCAGATCAACCAGAGCAGCATTATTTTCATAGTCTTGGCGTCTCCAATCCAATCCACCCGAGAAGGTGTGTCTATCGTTCACGGGATACTTCACCCTTAAGTCAGCCCCATAATTCCAGGAATCAATTCGGGCATTCGCCGCCGGATCAGCCCGGCTGGAGCGGTTGCCATTAAACGCAAATGTGCCAGTAGTCCGCCCCGTATCTTTGGTGAATTCTACCCGCATGGTGGGATTTGCGAAACTCTCGTCCGCATTCTCTCCAAATTCAGCGATCGTGAAGCCGACATCAGCATTGACGCCAATCAGGCCGGCTTGACGGCGATATTCTGCTCCCACTGAACCCTGTATTATCGAATCAGCTTCCGCATCCGAGTTGGTGTAAATATTGGAATCATAAATCCAGGCGGCGGTGCCCTTGACGTAAACTTGGTCCTTGGCTTCGTTCCATCGCACGAGCGCAGTCGCAGGAACCGAGAAGAGCAGGAAGCCCATAGCTCCTGTAACTCCCCATGCTACTTTCGGTAGGCTCGGTTTCATGTTGATCGAGGACTAATGAAGAAAATTACCCTTCAGTCTTCTCAGCAGGGCTGATGATTGACTCACTGGGATCTGGATTTACCGGAACAACGACCACGGGCACCAATACGTCCACCGTGTCATCAGCCCCAGTGGGTTCATCCAAGAAAAGCTCGTCCAGACCGCCAGGAGTCAAAGTGTCCTCTTTATCGGCGAAGATCTGCTCTCCCTCGGGCTCTCCTTCACCTTCGGAGTCGTCCGCTTCTTTCTCGCCATCCACGGGAGCGTTTTCGGGTAGGTCTCCTAATTCAGATTTTTTTTGCGAAGCATCGAAGTAGACGGTGCGCCGAGCGTTACATGCCAACGTTACTTTGTCTTCGATCGCCTCACGTTCATCGTCGGGAATCATTCGAATGATAATGGAGGGAGGTTGTCCTGGATTCTGGGAAATCAATGCCTGCTCGCCACCCTTGAGAGTGCGTCCGCCGCCACCGGCGGCAGTCCCCCCGATGGTCACTTCGCCCTCAACTGCACTAATTTTGGTTTCGAAATCCATCGCTTCGACCACCACTTTTTTGCCTCGAATGTTCGCAGAGCCGTGAGGCGTCGCGTAGACCATCGAACTGCCTGCTACCATGCGAGGTGCGCAAATTCCGACCCGACCGCGAGGCACGTAATTGTAGGTTTGAGAAATAGAGGGTTCAGATTCTAGATCGGTGCGGTTCGGGGTGAAGGGTTCTTGGGAAAATCGACGAACTTCCATTCGGGTATCGGAATCAAGAAAGACCCCCGTGCCGTTGGAAAAAACCATCGCGTTGCTCGAATCTGCCTTAGTTTCGATTACGGTTCCCTGGGCGTTGTGGACAGACTTTTTCCGGATATCGTCGATACGTTCGCCCGTATCGATTTCTGACTGCCCCTAGAGATCCGCGATATAGAGTTTACTCGTCGGATTTTTTTTCTGTGCAAAGACTGCCGTTGAAAGCAGAGCCATACCAATGAGCGCGAGTCGAATAGTGCGGTGGATCTGGACTGTGGTTTTCATATGCATAAGTTCTCCGTTTCTAGCGGGAAAATCAATCTCTGCTCACTAAGTTTCCAGGACGGTGTTTAGAGAAAAAATCCCATCTGGACTAAGGTATATACCCTAGATGATTTGTAAGCATGGGTTATGCAACCACAATATTCAATATCCTGCCGGGCACAAAAATCACTCTACGAACGATTTTTCCCTCGAGATGGGACAGCACAATCGCGTCCGCCCGGGCCATTTCGAGGGCTCCTTCTTGGTCGATATCTTTCGATACTACAAGTTCGCCTCTACGCTTTCCATTTACTTGAACCACAATTTTTTGAGTTTCATTTTGCAGTAAGTTTTCGTCGTGCACGGGCCAGGTTGTATTTTGCACCGGGGCCAAGCCACCGAGCTTTACCCAAAGCTCCTCGGCAACATGCGGAGCGAAGGGAGCCAGCAGCTGGATGAATGCTCGAGCAGATTCAATGGTTACGGCCTCGGACTTGAGTAAGGCATTGGCGTAGATCATCATCTGTGAGATGGCCGTATTGAAACGCATGTTCTCGATGTCGTCGGTCACCTTCTTAATCGTTTCGTGGAGAATCTTGGTGAGTTCTTTCGACTCTGAATCCGCGGAATCCGTTACCCGAGAGTGAGTTTGTCCGTCCTCACCCACCAAACTACGCCATACTTTGAGCAGGAAGCGGTGGACGCCTTCGATGCCCCGTGGATTCCATGGTTTCATGGCTTCCAGGGGGCCAAGGAACATCAAATACAGGCGCAATGTATCGGCTCCATGGGATTCGATAATTGAATCAGGGCTAACGACATTGCCTCGGCTTTTTGACATTTTG
>JABIRI010000224.1 GCA_018667915.1 Opitutaceae bacterium
CACACGGTAAGGCTTGGTGAGGTATCCGCAAAAACCGGCTTCGATGAACTGTCGGGCCATGTCGTCGTTGTCATAGCCACTGGAGACGATGGCTCGCACGTCGGGATCGATCTCGCGCAACCGCTTAAAGGTTTCCTCGCCTCCCATTCCTCCCACAATCGTGAGGTCGAGCAACACCGCATCATACGGGCGATTGACGGCGTGATATTTGCGATAGAACGACAAGGCCTCTTCGCCGTGTTTGGCGATGTCTACCTTGTAGTCCAGGCTTTCGATCATCGCTTTGGTGATTTCGCAAAGTTGCGGGTCATCATCCATGAACAAGATCCGGCCGGTGCCGAAGCGGATCGAGGCCGGACGACGCACGGCGGCTTCCAGATCCTTCTCCGTGGCCGGGAGGAACGCCGTGAAGGTGGTGCCGACCCCGACCGTGGAATCGACGCCCAATTGGCCGCCATGTTTGCGGATGATCGACAATACCGTGGCCAGTCCCAGACCGGTTCCGGTTTTTTTTGGTGGTAAAGAAGGGTTCGAAAATGCGGTCGACCTTGTCCTCGGGAATACCGTTCCCGTTGTCCTGCACTTCGATCTGCACATATTTTCCGCCGGGAAGAGGAGGGAGCTTTCCTTCTTCCAGATCGAGCCCGCGGGCCCGGATTTCGATCGTTCCTTTCGAGGGCTCGGCCATCGCTTGCATCGCATTGATGATCAGGTTTTGGAACACCTGAATCAGCTGACCGCGATCGACCTCCACCAGTGGCGCCGATTCGTCGAGATGCACCGTAACTCTGACCGGACTGCCGGCGGCGGCGACGCGAACCGCGTCGTCCAGAATGTCTCCCGGTTTGACGACTGCAAAGGTGCCACCGGGGTTGCCTTTGGCGAAGGCCAAGAGTTGGCGGGTGAGCGTCTTCGCCGCCATACAGGCGGTCTCCGAATCGTCGAGCTTGCCGTATTCGCGATTGTCTTTCGCCAACGAAATACCGCCCAAAATGGTCGAGAGGAGATTGTTGAAATCGTGGGCGATGCCACCGGCGAGTTGCCCCAACGAATCGAATCGATTGGCCCGAATGAGTTCTTCGGGAGTCAGGCTCATCTCATTGGGGTCACGAAATACGACCACGATTCCGGATACGTTATTATCTACGTCCGAGAGTTGTCCGATGGACCAAACGACGGGGCGCGACTGGCCATCTCGCATGGCCACGGCATGGTCCGTGTAAAGGCGGTTTGAACCCTCCGCGGCGAGGGCAGTTTCCAAGGCGTCGTCGGCTGATTTGCCGTCTTGAGCGATGACGAGCGGGAAAACGTCGGCGAGGGGTTGGCCTATCCCTTCGGCGCCGGCATTGCCCGTGAGCTTCTCCGCCTTTTGGTTCATGAAATTCACGTTTCCGCGATTATCGGTGATGATGATACCTTCGTTTAACTGGTTGAGGGAAGCGGTATCAAATCCTCCGGTGGCAAACGGCGGAGCGGTCTCGGCGCGGGACATGTTGTCCGGTAGCGGAAGCGCGAAGCCGACCACCCGTAATAATTCACCCCTTCGGCTCACTTGGCGGTTGAGACCGAGCAGGACCGGAATCTCCGTGCGATCCGATCGGCGCAAGGTGGTTTTGCCAGCATTCCAAGATTCTTCGGTGCTGCCAAAATTCGAGAGGAATCCGGTCACATCTCCGCCGCAATCTTTGAAATAGGTGGTGAAGGCTCCGAGGTCGGGATGTTCGATGTTATCACCGATCAGGTCGCACCAGGCACTCGATACCGAAGCGTGACCCGCCAAGAAATCCAGATCGAATAGCGCCAGTCCGCCTTCTTCGGCCAACATCTGCAGACGATCCTCGGCGAGGATGCTCTGTTCCTCCAGCTCCTTGCGTTCGGAAATATCCAGATGGAAACCGACCACGCGTTCCAATTGTCCGTCGGCGCCGAAATGCTGAACCCCCACGCACTGAATCCAGACCCAGTGGGCTCGGCGGTGTTTCATCCGAAACTCGACGGAAAAGGTTCTTTCCGGCGATCCCGTATGACGTCCGACTTGATCGGGAGCGGCGGCGGAATCTTCCGGGTGAATGAGCTTCAGCCATGTATCGTAGGAATTGGCGAGGTCATCGTCACCGTAGCCGAGCAAGCGCTTCCACGACGTGGAGTAGTAGGTCTCACCGTTGCCGAAATTAAGATCGAAGAAACCCGCCGCGTCGCCGTGGGCGAGTTTGGCCCAGATATCCGGCTCGCTCTCGCGGGATGCTATCGGAGTCGCCGGGGACGTCTCCGTATGACCGGACTTGGTGGCACGCACGATACGAGCAAACCAAGCACTGTCGTTTCCGGTGGCGGTTTCGAGTTCAACGCGAACATCCGTCTTAGGTCCGTCTTCGACGAGCTGGATAGCCAGGGGAATACGTTGTTCGGTGGCGCTGCTTTTGAGCACATCCCATTGGGCTTCGATCATGTCGGGATCATCCGAGACGACTTCGAAAGCAAATAGGCTTACGAATGGCTTACCGATTAAGCCGCTGGGGTCGGATTGCCAAAATTGGCCGGCCGCGACGTTGGCCGTGAGAACGACTCCCACATGATTCAGCGTAAAAATAGCCGTCACCCCGGACGCACGAGGGTTTCCGGAACTAGGAGCGGAATCTGGAAGAGGTGAGGTGTTCGAACTCACAATGGGGACAAGTTGAGCGAGTTGAGTGGGGAGTGAAGGCTCAGCTCAGTTGTGGTTTGTAGCAAGAGGGTTGCGAAGTGATCCGTCCGCGACAACCCGAAAGGTGACCGACTTGTTACTTCAAGAGCGATTTGGTGCTTTCGGCCACGTGCGAGGTCGTCGGAGATTCACCGTCTATCCACTTTTGCACGCGTCCGGTGAGAAAATCGATATAGGGCTTCTGATCGTTGAGGCAGGGCACGTGTTGGAATTTTTCCCCGCCGGCGCCGATATAGTCTTCTTTGGCTTCTCCTGCGATTTCCTCCAGCGTCTCGAGACAATCGGCGACAAATGCGGGGGTGAGCACGACGAGGTTTTTCTTACCTTCTTCGATGAATCGCAGAATTTCCTTATCGGTGTAGGGCGTGAGCCAAGGTTCGCCGACGAGCCGGGATTGGAAGGCGATGGACCATCGATCATCGGCCAAACCCGCTTTCTTCACGAAGGCGGCAGTCGTTTTCGTGATTTGAGCGCGATAGCACATGGCATGCGCTGCGCTGCACGTGTTGCAGCAATCGGGCACCTTAAAACAGTGGGCGTTGGAGGCGTCGCCTTTGCGCAGATGTCGCTCGGGAATGCCGTGATAGGAAAACAGGATGAAGGACTCGGGATCGTTCAGGTAGGGCGCCGAAACTTCGAAGAGGGCATCAATGTAGTCAGCGTCTTCGTAAAACGGCTGCACGCATTCGATCTTCATTTCGGGAGCGATGCGTTTGGCTTCTTCGTAAACCTTCACCACCACCGTTTCCCACGACGACATCGCGTAGTGCGGATATTGGGGAAATAGGAGGACCTCGGTGATCCCGTCGGCCTTCATCTGGGTCAAAGTATCCGCAATGGAGGGATTGCGGTAGCGCATGGCCAGATAGACCGGAGTGTCCTCACCCAAGGACGCCGCCAGCTTGTCGCGCACCGCTTGCGAGGTCACAATCAAGGGTGAGCCTTCGGGCGTCCAAACCTCCTCGTAGGCCTTAGCTGATTTGGGCGCGCGGGTCGGGCAGATGATCTGGTTGACCAGAATCGAACGGGCCCAGCCCCACTTTGGCCGGTCGATCACGCGTTCGTCGCCCAGAAACTCACGGAGGTAAGTGCGCACGTCGGGGACGGCGGTGGAATCGGGGGAACCGAGGTTGGCGAGAAGAACGGCGCGTGTTGACATGGAGAAGTATTGATCGAAGGGGGAAACGCGGTTGTCAAACGGTCGGAGAGATTGGGTTTTGACGCCGGAAGAGGGAATCGGCTCGCTGGTGAACACATGAGCACCGAATCCGACTCCTCCCGTAAACCCGTTCTGTTGGTCATTCGCGATGGCTGGGGCCAAACCCCAGATGCCTCCCAAGACGCGACTGATGCGACCGTGATCGCGCAGACGCCATGCGATGATCGCTTACAGGCCGAATGTCCGCGGACGTTAATCGCCGCTTCGGGCTTCGATGTGGGTTTGCCGGATCGCGTCATGGGTAACAGTGAGGTGGGGCACGAAAATATTGGCGCAGGTCGGATCGTCGACCAAGAGCTCGTGCGCCTGAATAAGCTTTTCTCCGAAGGCCGCCTCGCGACCAATGCGGTCTGGCAGGGCGCGGTCGAGCGCGCGAAGTCCGGAGGGCGACTGCATCTGATGGGCATCGTCTCGGATGCCGGCGTGCACGGTATGTTGGAGCATCTCTACGGTATTCTGCGCCAAGCCAAAGCCGATGGCCTCACCGAGGTCTACATTCACGCGTTTACCGATGGTCGCGACACACCGCCGAAGAGTGGGCTGGAATACGTGCGCCAAGTGGAAGCGAAGTGCGTCGAAATTGGCGTCGGTAAAATTGCATCAGTTTGCGGTCGTTTCTGGAGCATGGATCGTGACAACCGCTGGGAACGCGTCGAGAAGGCCTATGCTTTACTCACCGGAAAATCCGCCGTCGCCACCGCCCCGAGCGCAGCCCAGGCCGTGCAGCAGTATTACGACTCGCCGTTGAATGAGAGCCAAACCGGCGATGAATTTGTCGCTCCTACCGCCATCGTGGACGAAGCGGGTCAGCCAATTGCGTCTTTCCAAAACGGCGATGCGGTTTTGTTCTACAACTATCGGGGAGATCGCCCGCGTGAAATCACCAAGGCGTTTGTTTTTGATGCGTTCGATGGTTTTGACCGGGGCGAGAAACTCGACCTCTACTACGCGACGATGACCGAATATGAAGCGGGGTTGCCGGTGCACGTGGTTTCGCCGAAGCCCGAGAAGTTGAAGAATATTCTGGGCGAAGTCGTGGCCAATGCCGGTATCAAACAATTCCGGTGCGCCGAGACGGAGAAAAATCCGCACGTCACTTTCTTCTTCAATAACTACCGGGCCGAACCTTTTGAGGGCGAAGACCGGGCCTGTCCGTCGAGCCCCCCAGTCGCGACCTACGATCTGCAACCGGAAATGGTCGCGGACGAAGTGACGGCGGCGGCGAAAGCGGCGATCTTGTCGGGCGAATACGGGTTGATCGTCGTCAATTTTGCCAACCCCGACATGGTCGGACACACGGGGAATCTCGAAGCCGTCAAGAAAGCGGTCGAAGCCACCGATGCCGGAGTAGCGGAGTTACTGGAAGCCTTGGCCTCCGTCGGGGGTCGCGCGGTGGTCACGGCCGATCACGGCAACTGCGAACAGATGTGGAATCCGGAAACCTCGGGCCCCCACACGGCTCATACCTTGAATCTGGTCGAGCTCCACGTCGTCGGTGAAGGCTACACCAAAGACGGCACCAAGATGCGCACGGGCGGCCGCCTCGCCGATATTGCACCAACGGTGCTCGATCTGATGGGCTTGCCCAAACCGGTCGAAATGACGGGCGAGAGTCTGATCGCATCCTGATCGGGCAAGAGGCTCCCGCTAGGGCGTGGTTTCGTCGGTTCTCGGTTCCAGTTAACAATTCCACAATTATTCGGTTTCGGTTGGTGGGGATTTCGGTATGACTTTTGTCCATGCTTCGAATCCTGCCCCTGATTCTCGCGGTCGTTTTGTCGGCCGTTTCGTTGTCTGCTAAACAGCCCAATGTTCTCGTCATTCTCGTCGATGACATGGGCTACGGGGACGTCGGCGCTTACAACGCGGGTTCAAAAATTCCGACCCCGAACTTGGATCGATTGGCCCACGAGGGCATGATGTTCACCGATGCCCATGCGGCGGGTTCGCTCTGTCATCCTTCGCGCTATGGCCTGATCACGGGAGAACTGCCGGTTCGCGTGGATACGTCGGTTTGGCCGCGCAAACCGGTGATCGCCGCCGATCGGATGACAGTGGCATCCATGCTGAAAGGGGAAGGGTATCGCACGGCCATGGTCGGAAAGTGGCATCTCGGCTTTAAGGAGGAGGGTTACGATAAGCCGCTGCGCGGCGGGCCGATCGACGTGGGGTTCGAGACCTATTTCGGAATCCGAGCATCCACAGACATTCCGCCGTATTTCTACATCGATGGCGATCGTGCGGTGGTGCCGCCGACCGGACGCATCGAAACGCGTGAAGGCGACGGACACTGGACGCGCATTCAGGGAGAGTTTTGGCGCGAAGGTGGGTTGGCCCCCAATTTGAAATTGGTGGATGTGCTTCCACGGTTCACGGACGAAGCGGTCGGCGTGATTCGGGATCACGCGCGTTTGGAAGCGGAGAAACCGTTGTTCTTATATTTGGCTTACCCCGCGCCGCATACGCCGTGGTTGCCTACGCCAGAATTCCAAGGGCGCACCGATAACATGTATGGTGATTTTACGGTAATGGTGGATCACATGATCGGTCGGGTGTTGCAGGCCCTGGATCACGCCGGACTCACCGAGGAGACCTTGGTGATCTTCAGTTCGGACAACGGCCCGGTCTGGTATGACAAGGATGTGGAAGCTTTTAGTCACGACGCCGTGGGCGGCCTTCGAGGCATGAAGGGCGACGCTTACGAAGGCGGCCATCGCATGCCTTTTATCGTCCGTTGGCCCGGTAAAGTGGAATCCGGTAGTGCGTCGAATCAGACGATCTGTTTCACCGACGTCCTGGCGACGCTGGCCGACGTCACGGGAGCGCAGCTGCCAAAAGGGCAGGCTCCGGACAGCTTTTCATTCAAGCGGGCGCTCGATGGAGATAGTTTACCCCACACCCGTGCTCGGGGCCCACTTTTGTTAAGATCCGCGCGTGGACACGACGCCCTCCGTATCGGTAAGTGGAAATATATCAACGAACTCGGTTCCGGTGGATTCTCCAGCGGGCGGGGAGACGAATATAAAGAACCACAATCAGGCGAAGGCGGGGCCACCGCACAGTTGTTCAACATGGAAACCGATCCCGGCGAATCGACCAATCTATGGTCCGAGTATCCTGATGTGGTCGAAGTCATGGCCGCAGAATTGGCCCGCCTGCAGTCAGAAACCCATACGCGGCCTTACTAGACTCGGCCGATTTGCAGGGTAGGGGGCTCCTGCCGTCTCCATTAAAGGTTTGCCCCGTGGCGGTGCGCGAAGCTTAGGTCTTCCCCTTTGTCTATACTATGAAGCGCACCCATCACTGTGCCCAGATCACCTCATCCGATATCGGCGCCTCCGCGACGTTGACGGGTTGGGTGGATACCATCCGCGACCAAGGCGGCATCATTTTCGTCGACCTGCGTGACCGTAAAGGAATCACACAGATTAAGTTAGAACCGCATGATAATGCGAATCTGGCCGACCAATTAAAGCACCTGAAGCCCGAGTCCGTGATCAGTATCACCGGCAAGGTGACGGAGCGCCCCGAGGGAACTGAAAACAACGATCTGCCTACGGGTAAAGTCGAGGTCGTTGCGGATGAGCTCTTCATTCACAATATTTCCGAGACTCCGCCGTTCCCGCTCGATGATGAGGGGGGTGACAAGGTCAATGACGACCTGCGCCTGACCTACCGTTATCTCGATCTGCGTCGTCCGCGGATGCGTCGCAATCTCCAGATGCGGCACACCGTCACCAAGGCGATTCGCGACTACTTCGACAGTGAAGAGTTCATCGAGGTCGAGACGCCTTACCTCTTCAAGAGCACCCCCGAAGGCGCTCGTGAATACTTGGTGCCATCCCGTATTCACCCCGGTGAGTTCTACGCACTGTCGCAATCCCCCCAGCAGTATAAGCAGATTTTGATGGTCGCTGGTGTGGAGAAGTATTTCCAAATCGCCCGTTGTTTCCGCGACGAAGATTTGCGCGCCGATCGCCAGATGGAGTTCACCCAGGTGGACGTTGAGGCCTCGTTCGTGGACCGCGAAGATATCTACGCGCTGTTCGAAGGCATGCTGAAGAAGATCTGGAAGGAAGCCCTCGGGGTGGATATCACGACTCCGATTCAGCGCATGTCCTACCAAGACGCGATGAACCGCTTCGGCGTCGATAAACCCGATCTGCGATTCGGTCTCGAACTCGTTGATTTCTCCGAAACCTTCCGGGCCTCTTCCTTCAAGGTCTTCTCGGGCACGATCAAGAACGGGGGTTGCGTCAAAGCGATCAACGCCAAGGGCCTCGCCGACATCACTCAAGGTGAACTCAAGAGTCTCGAAGACGCCGCCAAGTCGATGGGCGCTAAGGGGCTCGCCTTCATCAAAATTGAAGGCGGCGAATGGAAATCTCCGATCGTCAAATTTTTCTCTGACGAGGAGAAGGCAGCCCTCACCGAAACCCTCGGTATCGAAGACGGTGACATCATCTTCTTCGCTGCGGCAGAGTGGGAGCAGGCCTGTGGTATTCTCGGTCGTGTGCGTCTCGACAGCGCGACGCTGCTGCAAAAGCGCGGCAAAATCGAACTGCGCCCCGACGACTGGAAATTCCTTTGGGTGATCGAATTCCCGTTGATGATTTTTGACGAGGAACACGGACGCTACGTGGCGACGCATCATCCGTTTACCTCCCCGGTGCCGGAAGATATCGCGTTGCTCGATACCGACCCGAAAGCCGTCCGTGGCCAACACTACGATCTCGTGCTCAACGGCATGGAGATGGGTGGTGGTTCGATTCGGATCCATCAACCTGAACTCCAGAAGAAGGTATTCGAAGACGTGCTCAAAATTCCTGCCGACGTGGTGGAGAGTCGCTTTGGTTACATGCTCAAGGCCTTCAAGTTCGGCGCACCTCCCCATGGCGGTATCGCCTTTGGTCTCGATCGCATCGTGGCCCTGCTTTGTGGCACGTCCAGTATCCGTGACGTCATCGCTTTTCCGAAGACGCAGAAAGGGCAGGACCTCATGGCCCAAAGCCCGACCCCGGTCACCGCGAAGCAACTCAAGGAGCTGCACATCCAGACGGATGTGCCAGATGCCGAGGAGTAGTCTAAACGGTATCCCGTCTTAATTTTCAGCCGGAGCTCATCGTGAGCTCCGGTTTTTTTGTGCCCTTTTAGAAACGATAGTCGCGTGCATGAATTTTTTTCAGAAAGAGCAGCGAAGTTGGCACAGCCCGTGCTTTTTAGCGTTCCGGCTTCGCCTGTTGGCGGGTCATCCAACGTCCAAAAATACTACTCGATATCCAATCAATACTATGAAGCTACGGTCCCAGTCCATGTCTAGTTGGCTCAAGATCCCGGTGATCTTTTTCCTGCTGGCGGCACTCTCACCTCTCTTCGGTCAAGACGAGGCTCCTCCTTACGAGTCTTACGATGCATTCGCCGAGTCCGGCGGTTTCGCGCTCTTCACCGTCAATAATCTCTGGCTCCTCATTTCGGCCGCTCTCGTGTTTATCATGCACTTGGGCTTCTCGTGTGTGGAGACGGGACTCACCCAATCCAAGAACACGGTAAACATTCTTTTCAAGAATCTGTTCATCGTCTCGATCGGTATCGTGGGTTATGCCTTCTACGGCTTCAACGCGATGTATCCGGGAGACTTCAATGGCTTCTTCGCGACCGGTTCCTGGTTCGGGGTCGACAATGACGACGTCACCATGATGACCGATGCCTACGCCTCTTACACGTGGTGGACGGACTTTATCTTCCAGGCCATGTTCGCCGCGACTGCTGCGACCATCGTTTCCGGTGCCGTCGCTGAGCGCATCAAACTCGGCAGCTTCATGGTCTACGCTACTTTGCTTGTGACCTTCATCTACCCGATCTCCGGTTCATGGCAGTGGGGTGGAGGCTGGCTCGCCGAAAAGGGTTTTTACGACTTCGCGGGTTCGTCCCTCGTTCACGCCTTTGGTGGTTTTGCCGCATTGGCCGCAGTCATAGTTCTCGGACCTCGGAATGGCAAATACCTCGCGAACGGTCGCGTGAAGCCGATCCTCGGCCACTCCATGCCGCTCGCCGCGATCGGTGTGTTTCTCCTCTGGTTGGGCTGGTATGGCTTCAATGGTGGCTCAGTGCTGAGCGCCGATCCTCGTGGCGTCTCCTACGTCTTTACTACGACTACCCTCGCTGCTGCGACGGGTGCGCTTTCGGCGATGATCGTCTCTTGGTCCCTGCTCAAGAAGCCTGATCTCTCTATGGGTCTAAACGGTGTGCTTGCGGGCCTCGTGGGCATCACAGCGGGTGCTGACTCGGTTTCGATGAGCGGTTCCCTCTGGATCGGCCTCGTAGCGGGTGCGCTCGTGGTCTTCTCCATCATCTTCTTCGATAAGATCAAGATCGACGATCCGGTCGGTGCCATCTCGGTCCACGGTATCTGTGGTATCTGGGGCACGGTTGCCGTCGCTATCTTCTCGGATGCCGCTCCGTTCGGTATCCAGCTCATCGGTGCCCTTTCGGTGTCCGCGTTGGCCTTTGTGTCCTCCTTCATCCTCGCGATGATCATCAAGGTTACCATGGGTATCCGCGTGAGTGCCGACGAAGAGGCCGAAGGTCTCGACATCGGCGAGCATGGTGCTGAAGCCTATCCGGACTTCACTCCGGCCCATAAGGGATAATTAACTTCCCCGGTGTCGGCGTAGGCCTCAGGCTTGCGCTGACCGAGCGGGAAACCTATAAAGAATTAGAATCCTCAATTATTTATCGCATGAAACTCATCATCGCCATCATCAAGCCCTTCAAATTGGAAGAGGTTAAAGAAGCACTCTCCGAAATCGGGGTCGAAGGAATGACCGTCACGGAAGTAAAAGGCTTCGGTCGCCAAAAGGGTCACACCGAAATCTATCGTGGTAGTGAATACACCGTCGATTTTCTCCCCAAGGTGAAAATCGAGATCGTGGTCCCCGACGACGTCGTGGGCAAAGCGGTCGATACGGTCGTAGGTGCTGCCAAGACCGGTAAGATCGGTGACGGCAAGGTGTTCGTGGTCGGTCTCGAAGAGGCAGTCCGCATCCGCACCGACGAACGTGGCGAATCCGCCATCTGATCGTCGTCCGAGCTGATCAAAATTCTACAGCGGCCACCCTTCACGGGTGGCCGTTTTTATGTAAAAAGGGGTCAGGTCGTAAACAAGTTCTACGAATCCCGCGAAGCGGGAGCAGTAAATGTGTTACGACCCGACCCCTTCTTACAGACGCCTTCGAATTCCCATAACTGAACTGAGCGGAAATACGCCGTCCGTGATCTCGACTCCTTGAATGGTTACCCGCGCGCCATCGCCTACTCGCTCACCAAATAGACTTCCACGAGCACCACTCCGCTTTGATCGGTTTCGCCCGTAACGCGCGCCGTATATGCTCCCGGTGGTAGGGTAGCGAGAAGCGCCGCGTCTTTACTATTCGACTCGAGTGGGAATGCACCCACCTGTTCGGCGGTCTGGCGAACGGTGCTATTGCCGTTCCAGTCATCGTTGGCGGATTCGATATCCTGATCGCGGAGCAGGGTGATACTGGGATCGGCCAATACCCCGGTGAGACCAAATTCCTCGAGTCCCGGACCCACCGCTCTGATCAGCAACGAGCGGGAGGTGGTGCCTCCGATGACGAAGCCTACCGTCACCGCTTCATTCGCTCCTACTTCGGTGCGGGCTGATAGATTGATCAGACGGGAACTGAGGTTGTCGATTTGGGCGTCGTAGATTTCAACCAGCGCATTGCCGGGGGCAGTGTCTCCGGTAGCGGGCAAAACTTGAGCCGTGAAGCCTCCGGCCCCAAATTGTCGTCGCAGCACGCTGTCGTTACTTCCGTCGGTCAGGGCAAAAGCGCCCAATTCGCGACCGTCGCCGCTGGCGGATGTCCAGCCTGCGTTGGAGGCGAGAGGAGTGGCCGTATTTGAGGACGAGTAAACCTTCAACTCGGTAGAATCCACCGCGCCCGTTACGCCAAAATTTGCCAGCGTGGGACCGATGCCGCGGATCACGAGTTCCTTGGGAGAGTCTCCTTCGAGGACAAATCCGGCGGTCAATACACTGGCTCCGATTTCGGTTTGGTTGCGCACGGACAAGTTTACTAGTCGGCCGGGATTTGTGGGGTCTTCCGGAATAACCTGGCCCGTGGATTCAACAGTGGCGCGTCCCAGGTGGTTCGGACCATGACGGTATTGCGGCCAAGGATAAGTTTCGTTGGCGGGAGCAGGACCAGCGCCCCCCAAGTCAAATGCGTAGATCTTGCCGTCACCATTACCCACGTAGATGCGGCCATTCGCCAGGGCTGGAGAACTGCGGAACCAATTTCCGGCCGACCAGGCACGCACCTGCTGACCATCCGAAGAAAAGCGGAAGAGTTTGTTCGCGTAGCTGCCGACGATGATTGATCCGTCCGACGCGATGGCGGCCGAACTGGACCGGGCCTGCGCTTCGATCGATGAGCGCCACACCATGGCCCCGGAACTCTGATCCAGCGCATAGAGGAATCCTCCGTAACTGGCGAAGTAGGCTCGACCATCGCCGAGGGCGAGCGACGACGAAACGTTTTCTCCGGTCTCGGGTGTGCGGAAAACCCAACGCAGTTCGCCTTTGTCGGTGATGGAAAAGGCGGTGCCGTTGAGCGTGCTGGCGTAGATGTTGCCGTGCTGGTCGATTGAGGGAGAGGTGTAGATTCCGCTCACGTCGTCGGTAGCCGTGGCGGTCTGAGGCTGGAATTTCCAAATCAGATTCCCGGTCGTGGAGAGCGCATGAATCGCCCCGTCATTAGCCGGAACGATGATCGTGCCATCGGTCGTGATTGCGGGACCGGCGTAGCTGCCTTCGCCGGCGATGAAGTATGACCAAAGCTCGGTCCCCGTGGCACTAAACGCCCGCATGGTGCCGTCATCTTGTTTGAAGTAGACGGTGCCATCGGCCGCGACACTCGGTGCCGCGACGAAGCTGCTGGCGCCGGGACTTGCCGTCCATTTTATCGAACCGTTGGGGTTGAGGGCGTAAACGGTCCCGGTGACGGTGCCGAAGTGGATGGTGCCGTCGGGGGCGATCGCGGACGTGCTGGAGTCGGAGGAACTGTCGGTCTGCGTGCGCCATTTCAGACTGCCGTCGGGATTGATGGCGTAAAAATAGTTGTCCCCACTGCTTACGTAGATCGTGCCGTCTTCCGCCACCGAGGGAGCGTTGGTGATGGTGGGGCGGCGCAGGTCCGAATCGTCGCGGTCGCCGGTCGCGAATTGCCAAATGGCGTCGGTCAACGAGAGCGTGACCTCGCCAACCTCGCTGCCCAGCGTATCGAGTGCGACGTGATACTCCGTGCCCTCCGTCGCTTGAAATTCGACCATCGCGTTGATGTTCGCCCCGCTGATCCCCGCGTCGTCGTTGAATCCAACAACCGTCAAAGCGTTGACGCTGCTGCCGGTATATACCGCCAAGGCGGGATCGGCGGTCGCGGAATAGGCGCTCACCTGAAACGTTCCGGTGGCGGGAGCCTCCCAGCGATACCAGAGGGTTTTTCCGTTTGCCGCTGAAATGGGGCGGGGTTCTCCGGATTCGGTGGTCGCGCTTGCATTGGTCGTGGTGACCAACGGCGCATCTCCGTCCAACAACTGGGCGGAATCGAAGGCGTCATTAGCCTGAGCCGATACCAAATTGAGAATCACCATGCCGGCCGCGGTATTGTCGACCGCGATTTGGTAGGTGGTGTCCACGACGGCGGTGAAGGTGGCGCGGGAGGACAAGAATCCCGCTCCGTCGTTGTCGTCAGAGGCCACCGGGGTTAACGTGGCGAGGCTATCGCCGGTGTAGATCGCGAGTTGGGTATCTCCGTCCGAGCCGCGAGTATCCAGCGAAACCGTGCCACTGGATGGCGCGACCCAGGTATACCAAAGTGAACGACTCAGTCGGCCCGCGTGAGTCGGTTCCCCGGATTCGGTCGTCGCGTTGTGACTGCTGGAGCGCGCTTTCACGATATTGCCCGCCAGCAAAGCGCGATCCGAAAAGTCGTCGTGAAAGGGCCGGGTGTCCGTCGTGCGCAAGGCATCCGCGACATGGAGTCGTCCGCCGGTTATGGCGTGGCCGCGGAAATCAGCCGATTGCCGCGTGCCGCGTAACAGCCGGTTGATGGTTTCGCGATACGTGTCTTGAGGGAACTGAGCCTTCAACAAAGCCACGGCACCGGCCACGATGGGGGAAGCCATAGACGTGCCGGAGAGGGTGGTGACTCCGGTATCGTTGGTCACGTCGGTTGAAACGATTTCGCTGCCGGGGGCAAACAGATCGACTGCACCCGAACCGGTATTCGAGGCGGTGGACCGGTCGTCGAGCCGGGTCGAATTGCCGACGGCCAAAATATTATCGACCTCGAAGCTCGCAGGGTAAGCCCGAGAGATGTCGAGATTGAGCGATTCATTGCCGGAGGCGGCCACGAACACAATCCCCGCATCCCGGGCGCGGCGAATTGCTTGTAGTTGAGCTTGATTGAACCCTCCCTCGACGCCGAGGGCGCCGTAGGAGGCATTGATGACGTCCGCGCCGTTCGCGATGGCGTAATTAATGCACTGGATCTCGTCGGAGGTGGATCCGGACCCCTCGGTGCCACCGAGAAAGCGAAGGTGCATCATTTGCACCCGCCACGCGACTCCCGCCGAGCCGATACCGTTGTTGCCGGCTGCGCCCACGAGTCCGGCGACGTGGGTGCCGTGACCTTCGGTGACGGGAGGCGTGGGATCGCCGCTATCGTCACGGGCGTCGATGCCATGAATGTCGTCAACGAAACCGTTGCCGTCATCGTCGCGGTTATTGCCGGCGATTTCCCGGGTGTTGGTCCAAAGGTTGGGCGCCAAATCCTGGTGGGTAATTCGTGCACCGCTGTCGATCACGGCAACGACCACGGCGGATGCGTCACTACGAATATCCCATGCCTCGGTGGAACCAATGTCAGCCGCAACCGTGCCGCCCGCTTGCCCGGTGTTTTGGTGATGCCATTGCCCACCATCGATGAACGCGGGGTCGTTGGGCGTCGCCGCGGTTTGCTTCAGATAGTCGTATTCTACGAACTGATATAATCCGGTCGCCGCCAACGTAGCTCGGGCTTCTCCTGCTGTCATGGAGGCGGGCACGCGAATGACGCGTAGCCCTTCGATTTCTGAGTAGGTTTGATCGAGCTCGAATCCTCCCGCGATTTCGGCGCCGGCAGCTTGTTCGGCCGAAACTCCATCGGCCGTCATCGCTAAGATCTTTTGATCCGTGTAACCTTGAGCGACCTCTTTGGCGGTGAAAGGTGGGGTGAAATTTAATCCCGAATCATCGGGTGCAGCTTGCAGTATTCCGGCGGAAAATACCACTGCTGCAGAAATCGTCGCAATCAGAGCACGGAATGGCACATGGAAAGCAGGCATGGAGAAGTCTGACCGGCAGATTTACGCG
This sequence comes from Opitutaceae bacterium, assembly GCA_018667915.1. Lineage (GTDB taxonomy): Bacteria > Verrucomicrobiota > Verrucomicrobiia > Opitutales > Opitutaceae > Actomonas. Next base: position 15,361 of record JABIRI010000224.1, read on the forward strand.
AGGTTCGATAATTCCTTAGTCCAGCTCGCCGACGTAATGCCGCAGGGCGCGTTGGTAAGCGGTGATACCGGGATCGTCCGAGGTTTCCAGCAGAGTATTCATCGCGATCCTTAAGGCGTCGGTCTTTCGCCCTTGATCGTGTCGCACCAGAGCGAGGAACGCTTCGAATTCCGGCTGGTCGGGAAATTGGAGGATGCCCGATTCGAGCACGTCTGCCGCGCGATCCAGTTCGCCTAGATTTCTTAGGGTCGACCCGAGCCCGATGAGGGCACCGCTCTGCTCATTGGGGGGCAATCCGAGTGCGATGGCCTTTTCGTATTGGGGGAGGGCCTCCGCTTCTTTTCCGAGTGAATCGAACGTCCAGGCGAGTTGGTAGGCGATTTCAGCAACGTGAGGGTAGTTTTGAGCCAGCGCCTGAAGTTGATCGAGCACCCCTTCAATTTGACCGCCGTGACGGGCTCCGGTGATCGCGTCGAGGGTAGGTTTCCATGCAGGTTGCTCATTTTCCATGCTGAGCAATGGAGATTTGCCCCCGACTCGGTGGCAAGGGTAAGTCCGTTAAAATGGGAGGAGGGGTTGCACTCTGCGATTTCCTTTCAACAATTACTTTCAGACTTTCGTGGTGTAGCCGGAATAGGATGCACTGCTCGAATCTCTTGATAGCTTCACCCACAATACATTATGAAAAAATTCTTCCCCATTCTGGTAAGTGCCTTGGCACTCTCTCTCACTGCTTCTTTCGCTTCCGCCGCGCACCACGAAGGTGGTCATGACAAGGAAATGCCGGAGAAAAAGGGCATGAACATGGCTCCTAAGTCCGTCATCCACGTGGTGACTGTTTCTTGGAAAGACACCGCCTCCGAAGCCGACATCAAGGCCGCCCTCAAAGGCGTTCATACCCTCGCCAAGGAATATGACGGTATTCGTCGCGTTTGGACCAAGACCGTTAAGGCTCAAGGTGACAAGAGCCACGCCTTCGTGATGGAGTTCAAAAACAAGAAAGCACTGGAAGATTACTCCGGTAGCGACGCTCAGAAGAACTGGTATAAGGTCTATATCAGCGCACGGGGTGGCAGCACGACCTTTGATATTACCAACTAATTTCGGAGGTCTTTAAGTTCGCTTAATAATTTCAACCGGCTCCTTTCGAGGGGCCGGTTTTTTGTGCCCCAATTCGCTCATAGGATCAGGTCGTTAATACGCGCAACACAGTTCACTTTTTCCGACCTCGCCTTTTCCTGATTCCCTTCGAAGGCCAGCCTAAGCCCAACGTAAAGCACCGCGACGTTGGCAATGTCCCTCATGGTCGCTCCACTTCATCATCATGTCCCCGCGCTTCTCTTTTATCACCGCCAATTTTGTAGCCCGACCGCTCGACTACCGGATGACCGAAGGTTGGGCCCAAGGCGACGAAGCCAATCACGCGGTATTCCGGCCGATCGATACCTTCGAGCGCGAATTCGATACCCTATTGGCGGAAGTGAAGGAACTGGGGTTCGACGCCATCGATCTGTGGGCCGCTCACTTGCATTGGCACTGGGCGACCCTCGAGCACGTGCAGATTGCGCGCGATCTCTTGGCCAAACACGAAATGGAAGTGCGCAGCTACGCCGCTTGGGTGGGTGACAATGCCACCGACCTCCGTGGAGCCTGTCGGTTGTGCCGGACGCTGCGAATTCCTTTTATTGCCGGGTTTGTCGCCATGGCGGAGGCGGCAGAAACTCGTGACGAGGCCGTGGCGATCCTGCGTGAATTCGCGGTCGGCTATGGGATTGAGAACCATCCCGAAACGAGCATCGCCGAGCTCGCCGCGCGGTTAGGCGAGGAAGCCGAAGACGTGATCGGTATCGCTCTCGATACCGGTTGGTCGGCCACGCGAGGATGGGATGCATTGGAAGGACTGGAGGCGCTCAAGGACCGCATTTTTTCCGTTCATCTGAAGGATGTGAAGCCACTTCGGGCCGAGAAAACGGGATTCGAGTTTATCGATATGGGCCATGAGACCTGTCGATTGGGCGACGGCATTGTCGGCATACCCAAGGTGGTTGCTTGGCTGCGCAAACAGGGATTTCGAGGGCCGATCGGTATCGAACACGAGCCCGAAGAATTCGATCCGCGGGAAGAATGTCGGGAGAGCTTAGCATTGGTGAAGCAGTGGTGGGCTGAGGCGACGCCTACGCCGGCCCATCCTCCGCTCAAGGTAGCCGTAGTTGGCTGCGGTAATATCGCGGGTTCTTACGGCGAAGCCCTCAATGCCCGGCCGGAGATTGAGATTTTGGGCGCAAGTGATCTCGACCCTGAACGAGCCAAAGCGTGGGCTGCGAAGCACGGCGGAAAAGCTTACGATTCACTAGATGCGGTGTTGGCCGATCCGGCGTTAGAGGTCGTGATCAACCTTACGATTCAACATGCCCACGTGGAAGTCGTCACGAAGGCGCTGGAAGCAGGCAAACACGTGCATTCCGAGAAACCGTTGGCGCCTACTTTCGCGAAGGCCCAACAGCTCGTGGCATTGGCGAAATCAAAAGGACTGCGATTGAGCTGTGCTCCGGTAACGTGGTTGGGGGAAGCGCAACAGACCGCGTGGAAACTCGTGCGCGACGGACGTATTGGAACGCCGCGAGTCGTCTATGCCACGGTTGATTGGGCGCGGATCGAGACGTGGCATCCCAACCCCGTGCCATTCTACGCGGCGGGTCCGGTCGGGGATGTCGGCGTGTATCCCATCAGTCTGCTCACTGCGTGGTTCGGTCCGGTCCGTCGTGTCACCGCGGAGGGTGCGATTGTTTTACCGGATAGAGTGACCCAAGAGGGTAAACCGTTCACCGTAGAGACGACCAATTTTGCCGTCGCAGTATTGGAGTTTGGCAACGGCGTCCGGGCACGATTGTCGGCTAATTTTTATGTAGGGGAACCCGCCGATCGTCGGGTGGGACTTGAAATTCACGGTGACGACGGATCCATCCGCACCGAGTGGTTTGCGGCGACCGCACCATTGGAGTTGGGTGCGTTTGGCGAATCCTACCGACCGGTGCCCTTGGTGCGCGAACCGGCCGGGACCGGCGAGTGGTATTGCGATTGGAGCGCCGGTGTATTCGAACTCTGGCGAGCGTTGCGTGAAGATATCGCGCACCCGACTGGTGGTGAACAAGCCGCCCACGTCGTAGAAGTCATCGAAGCGGTGGAGACCGCGATTCAGTCGGGCCACCGCGTAGAACTTACCAGCACCTTCGCCGCCCCGCCTCCACTCGCTTGGGCGGAGTAGGGCAGCGTAGCGCCGTGCTTCAGCCGGCGTCTGCTTCAGTCTTTCGGTTCGGCAACGCGCGCGTGGCGATCTCGTCCTGCACGCGAGTGATATAATCGGCGAATGGCTGGGTGCCTTCGTCGCCACGGGCTCGGGAGCGCACCGAAACGGCCTGCGCTTCGGCTTCCTTGGCACCGAGAATCAGCGTGTGGGGAACCTTGTCCAATTCGGCCCGGCGGATCTTGGCGCCCAGTTTGTCGGAATGCTCATCGAGCTTGGCGCGAATGCCGGCGTCCTTGAGTTGCTTCAGCAGATCCTGACCGTAGTCCATGACCTTGTCGCTGATGGGCAAGAGGCGCACTTGCTCGGGCGCGAGCCAGAGCGGGAAGTCCCCGTTGAAGTGCTCGATCAACACGCCACAGAACCGTTCCATCGAACCGAAGGGCGCGCGGTGAATCATGACGGGACGGTGCGGTTGATTGTCGGCTCCGATGTAGGAGAGGTCGAAGCGCACGGGTAGATTGTAGTCGACTTGCACGGTGCCGAGTTGCCATTCACGGCCGATCACGTCCTTGACCACAAAGTCGATTTTAGGTCCGTAGAACGCGGCTTCGCCGGGCTCTTCGGTGAAAGGCACGTCGAGGGTCTTCGCGGCGTTGCGACACGCTTCCTCGGCTTTGTCCCAAACCTCAGCTTCACCGGCATATTTGTCGGAGTCAGGATCGCGGAGACCGACGCGCACGCGGTAGTCCGACATGCCGAGAGTCGAGAGCACGATTTTCACCAGGGAGAGGCAGCCAATGAGCTCCTCGGCCACTTGTTCTTCGGTGCAAAAGAGATGGGCATCGTCTTGGGTGAAGCCGCGGACGCGGGTCATGCCGTTGAGCTCTCCCGATTGTTCCCAACGGTAGACGGTGCCGAACTCGGCGAGACGGAGAGGCAGGTCGCGGTAGGAGTGAGGCTGAGACGCGAACAGCTTGATGTGATGCGGGCAGTTCATGGGCTTCAGCATGAAGCCATCGAGGATCTGAGTCGGATCCATGGTGCGATCGGCCGGGATCGTTTCCTGTCCGGTGCGGCGGTTAATCTCGGCTGCGAAATGCGGGGAAGCCGCTTCGAGTCGGGAGGTCATCTCCGCACAGGAGCAACCTTCACCGGCCAAGCGGGCGATGTCTTGAGGTTCGGCAATGGCGGGGAATTGCGACTCCTTGTAGTAGGGGAAGTGGCCCGAGGTTTTGTAGAGATCGAGTTTGCCGATGTGAGGCGTGAAGACCTGCTGGTAACCCTGCTTGCGCAGTTCTTCACCGATGAAGTTCTGTAACTCCTGACGAATGACAGAGCCATTGGGAGTCCAAAGGATCAGGCCTTGGCCAACATCCTCGTCGATGACGAACAGCTTCATGTCCTTGCCGATTTTACGGTGATCGCGGGCGCGGGCCTGTTCGAGGCGTTCAAGGTATTCGGCGAGCTCGTCCTTGGTGGCGAATGCCGTGCCGTAGATGCGTTGGAGCTGTTTATTTTTTTCGTCGCCACGGTGGTAAGCGCCGGCGATGGAGAGTAGTTTGAACGCCTTGATCTTTTTGGTGTAGCGCACGTGCGAACCGGCGCAGAGGTCCATGAATTCACCGTTCTCGTAGAATGAAATCGCTTCGCCTTCGGGGATGTCGTCGAGCCGGCCGAGTTTGTAGGCCTCTTGACCGCGACTCTTGATGATTTCGACCGCTTCTTCGCGGGAAACCTCTTTGCGGCGGAAGGCTTGGTTTTCCTTAATGACCTTGGTCATCTCGGCTTCGATACGCTCGAGGTCTTCGGTGGTGAATTTGTGATCGAGATCGAAATCGTAGTAAAATCCGGTGTCGGTGGGAGGTCCGATATCGAGCTTCGTCTCAGGAAAAAGACGGAGCACTGCGGTGGCCAAAACGTGAGAGCACGAGTGGCGCACTTCTTCGAGGGGAGTCATGGATGACATAGTGATAAAGTAGCGAGTAGCGAGTAGTGGGTAGCGAGTAGAATTTGTCGCGATCTGGTGGTCGAGTGCAGAGTCGTATGCTCGCTACTCGCTACTGTCTACTCGCTACTGGTTCCAAATCGTAGCCGTCTTTGCGGTCTTTCATGGTCCAACCTGCGTTGCTGATCTCAGCGCGCAGCGCATCTGCGGCCGGCCAATCCTTGGCTTGCTTGGCTGCCCAACGCTTCTCGGCGAGTGCGCTGATATCGGCGGGGATTTCGATCGCAGTTTCGGCCGGAGGAGTGAGGTCGAGACCCAGGGCAAACATGATCCGTTCGAAGGTAGCGGCATCTGCGCCATCAGTGCCCTGATTGACGATTCCGAACAGTGCACCAAGAGCGGCGGGGGTGTTCAGGTCATCGTTGAGAGCATCGAATACTCCACCAAACTTGGCGGGATCGCCGGTTTGGTCGGCGATTGCAGCTCGGAAACCACGCAGGGTATTCAACGCTTTTTCCGCCGCCGTTAGAGAATTCAGGAGGAAGTTGAGTTGCTTGCGGGGATGCCCGGCGAGCAGCACGTAGCGCAAGGCCATGGGGGAGTGACCCATTTCCTGAAGCTGATCGAGCGTGTAGAGGTTGCCGAGCGACTTGCTCATCTTCTTGCCGTCAACCAGTAGGTGCTCGCTGTGATACCAGTGTTGGGCGAAGTCGGTGCCATTGCAGCACTCACTCTGGGCGATCTCGTTTTCGTGATGCGGGAAGAGCAGATCCACGCCACCGGTGTGCAGATCAATGGTCTCGCCGAGGTGCTTTTTGCTCATGGCGCTACACTCAATATGCCAGCCGGGACGACCTTCGGAGGTCCCCTCGGGGCCATCCCATTTTACATCGCCATCCTCGGGTTTCCAAGCCTTCCAGAGGGCAAAATCGGTGCCGTCTTCCTTTTCGTCGGCGTCGGCGCTGGAGATGTCCTTTCCGGTATTTCCCGATTCGAGGGCGGAGCCGGCTTTGAGCTCACGCTCTTTGACGCGGGAAAGGCGACCGTAGTTTTCGAAGGACGAAACTTTAAAATAAACGGATCCATCCGCCGCGCGATAAGCATTTCCCTTATCCATGAGCACCTGGATCATGTTCACCTGCTCGGGAATGTGATCGGTGGCAGCCGGTTCAACGTGCGGGGCGAGGCAGTTGAGCGCGGCGCAGTCGGCGTGAAATTTGGCCGTCCATTCCTGGGTGACTTCGGACAACAGACGTTTTTCCTCCCGAGCTCGGCGGATCGTCTTGTCGTCCACGTCAGTGAGATTTCGGACGTGACGCACCTTGTCGGCGCCGAATTCGAGCTCGAGCATACGACGGATGATGTCATTGACCACGAACGTCCGGAAATTGCCAATGTGCGCGGCAGCATAAACGGTCGGGCCACAGTTGTAGAAACGGTAAATCCCATCGGCCTGGGAAGGCGTGACGGGACGAAGAGAGCGAGAAAGAGAGTCGTGGAGCTGCAAAGCCATGGTGGTAAGGGTAAAAACGTGAACCCTTCTTCCCTAGAAAATCCAACCCTTAATCCAGCAAATGCCTCAAAGACGAAGCATCCCTAATCGTGACTTTGCCCCAATCGCCCCTAGATAGCTGCCCCGCGTAGCTCCATCCGGTTACCGCTATGTTTGTCACCATATTGGTGACATTGAAATGAGTCTCCGGGCGATTACGGAGCTGTGACTGTGCAGTAGTTGTGATCTGGTTTGTCACCATAATGGTGACAAGTTTTTCGCGTGCGTGTCGAAACGAGGGCGGTTCACGTGGTTCTGCCACAGTCTGGTTTGTCACCATAATGGTGACATTGGATGGGGTGGACGTTGTATTTCAGGGTGGCGCGGTGGGGGTTGTGGTGTAGATCGTTGAGGTCATGTCTTTTGATCGTCCGCTTGATTTAGTTGAACGCCCGCGTCGGTTGCGGCGCACGGAATCGCTTCGCGCGATGGTGCGCGAGACCACGCTTTCGCCGGCAGATTTTATCGCCCCCCTTTTTGTCATCGATGGCAAGGGAGCCCCGCAGCCCATCAAATCCATGCCGGGTGTGCTGCGCCACAATGTGAAGGATTTGGTCAAGGAGTGCCGGTCTTTGCACAAGCTCGGGGTGCCGGCCGTGGCGCTTTTCCCGAAGCTCGCGGCTCGTTTCAAGGATGCCGAGGGCACGCATGCGCTCGATGAGGACGGATTGATTCTCCGGGCCGTGCAGGCGATCAAATCGGCGGTGCCCGGTCTCGCGGTCGTTACCGACGTGGCGCTCGATCCTTACACGACCCATGGTCACGATGGCGTGCTCACGCCGGAAGGAGACGATGTGGCGAACGATCGTTCCGTCGCAATTTTGAGCGAAATGGCGGTGTTACAGGCTCAGGCCGGAGTGGATATCGTAGCGCCTTCCGATATGATGGATGGTCGGGTAGGAGCGATTCGCGAGGCGCTGGACAATGCCGGAGCGGAAAACACGGCGATCATGGCTTACTCCGCGAAATTCAATTCGGCTTATTACGGTCCTTTTCGGGATGCGGTGGGAAGCAGCAAGGCCGCCGGCACGCGGTTATTGAGCAAGGCGACGTATCAACTCGATCCAGCCAATCGCCGCCAGGCGTTGAACGAGGCGGCCTTGGACGAAGACGAAGGCGCGGACTACATTATGGTGAAGCCAGCGGGTGCTTATCTGGATATCATTCGTGATGTGCGGGAGCAGACAGGCCGGCCGGTCGCCGCTTATCAAGTTTCGGGCGAATACGCTCAGATCCATGCGGCGGCAAAATTGGGCTGGCTGGATTTGGAGCGTTGCCGACATGAATCCTTGCTCGCGATCAAGCGAGCCGGGGCAGATCTGATCCTGACTTATTTCGCCAAAGACATGGCGAAGTTGCTCGGTTGAATCAAGGGTGAGGCGGTGAAAAAACCGGCAACATGGAAGTTCATGGTCGCAGCGCTGCTTCTGATGGGGCTCGGCGGGGCGCTCACGTATTGGATTCAACTGAGTCGTTTGCAGGCTGAATGGGCCTCGTGGGTTCCGGAGCGCCCCAACGGGGTTGAGACTTCGGCCGAAGTCGACGCTTGGGAATCGCGGATCCGTTTGGGAGAGGTAGAGGCATTGGCGCGGGTTGCGGAGTGGTATCGATCGGAAAGCCACTCCTCCGCCGCGCTGTCAGCTTATGAAACGCTTATACGACTCGAACCCCAAAAGGGTGAGTGGTGGCTGGGTGCAGTGGCGGTTGGCGTTCACGGCGATCGCCGAAAAGCGAAGACACAGTTGAGTCGAGCTCGAGAATTGGGGGTGTCTGATGCTCAATTGGATTTCCAGATGGGGCTGTTGGCGGAACGGTTGGGAGAGCAGGTGGACGCATTGGCAGACTATCGGCGAGCAGTTGACCGAGATGCGACCCTCCGGCCGGCGTGGAGTCGGTTGTTGACGTTGTATCGATCCATCGGAGACGAGAAGGCAGCCAGGGAGGCGTTTGAGGCAGCCTTGGCAGCCAGCCCCGATGCGCCGGAGCTGTTAATGGATCGAGGGCGACGCTTCCGGGAACGAGGTAATTGGCAGCAGGCATGGGAGGACTTTGAGCGAGTGCGTAGGTTGCACCCCGAATTTGAATCGGCATGGCATGCTGCTGCTCAGATGTTGTTTCAGCTGAGCCGTCCGGACGAGGCGAGGGCGCTGCTAGATGAGCGGTTACAGGAAAATCCTGAGGATTGGACGGCGTTGATGTTGCTGTGCGTCGAGGCGATCTCGGCGAAGAATAAGTCGGAAGCTGATCGGTGGATCGAACGACTGGCGGAAATTGCTCCCGCGGACGGTCAACCGGATTGGGCTACCATGGTGCTGGTCTACCAATCGACATTCGGCGAGGCTCCGCCGATACCGCAGCGTTGAACTAAAACGCCGATCGGTCGACCTGAAGGGAGTCGCCGGGAAGGAGCTTGGGGTCTTCGGCGGGGCTCTTTTGGGCCAGGCGCGCATCGAGCGAGTAGGCCTCTTGGTCGCGCACTACGTTGATGGCGGTTTCCTTGGCGTAGAGGGTGAATCCACCCGCGGCCTGGATGGCTTTGGTCATGGTCAGGTCGGGGGTCCATTCAATGCGCCCGGGGCGTTGGACCTCGCCGCCGACGTAGACGAAGCGTTCGGTGACATTCACGGATACATCGATGGTGCGATAGAAGTCGCGCTCGACGTAGGTGCGGCGGATGAGCGCGCTCAGCTCGGAGGAGGTTAACCCGGCGGCGTGGAGGCCACCGATGAAGGGGAGGGAAAGGGTGCCTTCGTCGTCGATCTGCACTTCGTGTTGGCTGGGGTCGGGAATGCCTTGTAGCGAGATTCCGAGACTGTCGCCGGGTCGGAGCAATGCAGCGGACGCCACGTCGGGCAGACGAGGATTGGTGGCGGCAGGACCGCTTGAACCGGTCGATTCGCAGCCCGTCCAAAGAATCGTGCTGGTCAGCGCGATCAGAACGGTGCAGATGCGGAGCGTCCGGGATGTCATGTCGTCAGTTCAGCGACTCCCGGCTGGGACGAAAGCAAAAAGCGCGACCCTTTTACGGGGCCGCGCTTGAAAAAATGGGGGGAATGAAGCGTTAATCAGTCACGACGTTCTTCTTTATCGTCGCCCTCTTCCTCTTCGTCGTCCTCATCCCACTTAAGCGAAGCGTCACCTTTGAGGGTCTTCTCATCCTCTTCATCGATGTCCGGAAGATCGGCGTCGCCGATGTTTTCTTCGTCGTCATCGTCGTCATCGTCATCGTCGTCGGTTTCGAATCCGGCGGGAGTATAGTCGAGGATGGCAGTGAGCTCGTCGAAGGAGTGGACGGCTTTGCCTTCAATGAAGCTGGCGTTTTGGTCTTCACGGATCTCGTCCTCGACTTCATCGACTGAAAGCGGAGATTCAAAATCGATGATGTCGTTGAGCAATTTCACGCGGCAACGGGTGATGTGATCAAGCAGATCGGCGTAGGGGCCGTTCTCGTCGTCCACAATGTCGGGCAAAGTGAAGAGCTTTTCGTCCGTATCGAAGATCGAGTCTTTGACTCGTTTGAGACGCACGCGGCCTTCTCCGAGATCCTTATCGATCCGAAATGTAATGAACGCGGTGTCCAATAGATCTTCGTCGAAGCCATAGTCGCGCAGGGGTTCGACCGAGTCGATCAAGTGATCAACTTGGCGGGGGTCGACGATACTGAGGCCGTCGACGTCCCAACGCACGGGGTCACTGACTTCAGTTACCCACCAGTTGTGATCTTCGCCGAGTCGGACGACGCACCAATCGAGAGATGTTGTGGAGTTTGCCATATTGCAGATGAGGTAGGTCGTTCGCAGGAAAAAGGGTCGGAAACGCGCGAGTCAAACCACGAAAACACTTTCTTGAAACTTTTGTTCAATTTATCTTTAGGGTTTAAGCGGATGGGAAGCGCTAAGATGGGAATTTTACGACTGAAAAAGCGGCGATTCTTGCGTTTTAAAAACTGAGTTTCAGGGTTCGGCCTCAATGGATTTTCTCTACGAAAAATTAGTGCGTCCCATCCTGTTTCGGCAAGATTCTGAAACCGCGCACGAACGTGGAGTAGCCGCGATGGCGTTTTTGGGGCGATTGTCTCCGCTCCGAAAAGCACTCGAAATGTGGCACCGATTGCCCGCTGAGCAGTTCCGTCCGGCTGAAGCATTTGGGCTGAAATTTCCGAACGCGGTGGGCCTGGCAGCCGGATTTGATAAAAATGCGCGCGCTTGGCCGGCGGCGGCCGCGCTGGGTTTTGGGCATGTGGAAATCGGCACGGTGACGGCATTGGGCCAGCCGGGAAACCCGCAGCCGCGGATGTTTCGTTATCCGGAGGAGGAAGCCGTGATCAATCGCATGGGCTTCAACAACGCGGGTGCCGAAGCCGTGGCCGCTCGATTGGCTAAACAGCCCCCCCGGGGTCAAAGGCTTATCCCGTTAGGCGTTAATTTGGGTAAATCCAAGGTGACAGAGCTGGACGATGCCGTGGCCGACTATTTGAAGAGTTTTGAACTGCTCGCGGAATATGCCGATTATATCGTGCTGAATGTTTCCAGTCCCAACACTCCCGGCCTGCGGGAATTGCAGGACGAGAGCCGATTGCGGGAATTATTGGGAGCGGTGTCAGCGGCCAATCGTGATCGCGGAGCCGAACGTCGTCCCTTGTTGCTGAAGATCGCGCCTGATTTGAACTACCGACAAATCGATGGCGTGCTCGCGGTGATCGATGAATTTGGTTTCGATGGTATCATTGCAACGAACACGACGCTCGCCCGGCCGGGATCTTTGGCTGAAGCCAACGAAACGGGGGGGCTCAGCGGAGCACCCTTGCGGCGGCATTCGACTCAGATCATCAACTACATCTCCCGTGCGACGGGCGGTCGTTTACCGATCATCGGTGTAGGCGGCATCACCGACGCAGCCAGCGCGGGCGAAAAACTCGATGCCGGCGCGACGCTGGTGCAGGTTTACAGCGGCATGATTTATCGTGGTCCGTTCTTCGCGGCGGCGTTGGCGAAGGGATTGGCGGATCGTCAACGGCGCTAGGCCGTCAGATCATCCAGTCATCGGCTGAATCAGATTTCGTTCGGCGGGATTTTTGGTCCTTTACCACGGATGTGCCCTCGGCTTCGTAGTAAACGATGCTGTTGGCGGGGATGGACTTCATCAGCCAAACATTCGATCCGATGATGGTGCCGGCTCCGATTACGGTTTTGCCGCCTAGAATCGTAGCGCTGGGATAGATGGTCACGTGATCCTTGATATCGGGGTGGCGTTTGACGCCTTTGACCGGGTTACCGTCGTCATCGAGTTCGAACGATTTAGCTCCGAGGGTTACGTTTTGATAAATCTTCACGTGGTCGCCGATACGAGCGGATTCGCCGATCACCACGCCGGTGCAGTGGTCGATGAAGAAGTGGGTCCCAATTTGGGCGCCGGGATGGATATCGGTGCCGGTCCGCTCGTGGGCATACTCCGTCAACATGCGGGGGAGGAGGGG
>JABIRI010000103.1 GCA_018667915.1 Opitutaceae bacterium
CATCACGAGCGGAAAGTAAACCTGAGAACGCAATGAGAAGCGCTAGCATACCAAGAATTAGGGGGGAACGTTTGAGTGGTTTCACGATCAACAGGTTCAATTTAAAAAGACACTCCGGATGTGCTCTCGATTAGGATAGTTGGACAACGGTATATGAAATCCATTCTGAGGCTCCACGACTAGGAATCCATTTTCAGTATGGACTAAAACCAATTCGTGCGCGCCTCCCGCCGCCACCCGGGCCCATTCATCGACCTGATTTACAATGATGGTTCCCCAGGCAAACCCATGCGAGAGATCATTATCGTGGCCCGCCGCAATTTCACAAAAGGTGGCGAGGGCGAGGGCGTAGTCGTCGCAATCCCAAGCCTCATGGCGATACCGCGTATCATATTTCCACATCACGTTTTCGAACCACTTGATGAGGGCGCGGGCCGAATGCTCCGCCGGCACGTGGTAATACTCATCCCGGGCAAAAATCTCCGGACTGCTGCCTGAGACCTTTTTCAATTCCGAAACGAGATCGTCATGCGACAACCGATGGAGATTTCGGCCGGACATCGCAATTTTCACTTTCGGCATTTCCTTCACCTTCAGAAACTCGGAAAAAGTAACTTCACTGGGGGGAATTGACTCCAAGTTATTGGTGTTTTCCGCGACCAGCGCAGTCGAGGATATCCAACCTGAGGTAAGGATGATGAAGAGTATTTTATACATGATTATCTACGGAATATCCTAGGCGCTTCGACCTTCGTAAACGAATAGTCGATCTCGGTTGGATTACAAACTATACCTGTGATCACTCTGGCGTTTGCCATCAGAGTCACCTTACCCCTTTTCACTACCCACAGAGCCTCACCACGCGGCCCGTCTCGCTTCTCCGGTCGACCAACACCGCCCCGACAGGAAGGCCGCGGGTGGTTGACCCGCTCGCAAATTTGTATGGCATCCGCGCTATGGCTCAACTCGATCCAAAACAAGGTGAACGCGAATACTACGCCCGTGTGGGCGAGGCCGAGATTCAACGCGCGTTTGGCAAGCCTTTCACCGATCGCAAATGTGAGTGGGACTTGGGCAATATCACCGCGATCTTTCACCTGATCGGCGAGCCTCCGGGCCGCATCATCGAGCTCGGTTGCGGCGTAGGCTGGCTCTCAATCATGTTGGCTCGACGTGGCTTCGATGTCGTTGGCGTTGATATCTCTCCCGATGCCATCGCCGCCGGCGAAGCACAACGTGACGCGCTCGGCCTCTCCCGCTTGGACTTCCAAGTCGCTGACTACGAGAACCTCGAAGCGGACGACGCATCATTCGATGCCGCGATATTCTTCTCCTCCCTCCACCACGCCGAGGACGAGGCCGCCGCCATGCGCAACGCTTACCGCATCCTGAAGCCCAACGGCACGCTGATCGCATTTGAGCCGGGAACAGGACACGGCGGCACGGAATCATCTCGCAAGGCCGTCCAGGAGTTCGGCGTGCATGAGAAAGACATGCCCATCGCCAAAATCATCGCACTCGGCGATCAGGCGGGGTTTCGCCGCCACCTCAAATTACCCGAGCCTTGGGATTTTCTGCGCACCGTGTATCGGCCCAGCTACGCCAAGGCGACTTCCAGCGGCGACCTGCGAAATCGCTTCCGCCTGGGGGTATTTCGGGCCTTTCGCCGCTTCTTTTTCCAACGCGAAGATCAGTCCTTCGTAGTCTTGTGGAAATAAGCGGTTGTCAGCACGACCAAGTCGCAGCCGAATACCGGCTCACCCATGATCGAAGTCGATAAACTTACCCGAATTTTTCGGACCTACAAAAAGCAGCCTGGCTTCTGGGGTGGCGTGAAGGGATTATTCAAACGCGACTTCGAGGAATTGGCCGCGGCCAAGGATGTTTCCTTTTCCATCAAAGAGGGTGAGTTCGTGGGGTTCCTTGGTCCCAATGGCGCGGGTAAAACCACGACCCTCAAAATGCTATCGGGCCTCATCTACCCTACCCGAGGAACCGCTCGCGTCGCGGGTTTCGACCCGACGAAACGGGAAAATGACTACCGCCGGATTTTCGCCCTGGTTTTAGGACAAAAGAATCAACTCTGGTGGGACCTGCCTGCCATAGAATCTTTTCTACTGATGCGGCACATTTACGGTCTGCCCGCCGATCAATGGCAAGAGACCCTTGATGAGCTCGTAGACCTCCTCGACGTGCGCGAGAAACTCAATGTGATGGTGCGTGAGCTATCGCTCGGCGAACGGATGAAGATGGAGTTGATCGCCGCCCTGCTCCATCGGCCTAAGGTGCTGTTTCTCGATGAGCCGACCATCGGGCTGGATGTGGTCTCACAAAGAGCGGTGCGAAATTTTCTACGCGCCTACAACAAACGCCATCGCGTCACGATTTTACTCACGAGCCACTACATGGCGGATATTCAGGAGCTCTGCGAACGCGTCATCGTAATCCACAAGGGGCAGAAAATCTACGACGGCAATCTCGATCGACTCGAGACCGGCTCGGCTGGCACGCGCCAGAAAATTGTTACGTTTCTACCCGAAGACGAATCATTCCCCGAGACCTGGCAATCCGCCTACGGCGTGACCACGCGCAAAGAATTGGGCAAGATCGTGGTGCGCGCCCCCGGCAATCAAATCGTGCAAGTCTCTCAAGAGATTCTCACTCAAGGTCCCGTCGCCGATATCACTATCGAAGATGTTCCGCTCGAAGACGTGATCGCCGATTTGTTCGCAAAGCACTGACCTCCAGCCCTCAAAGATAGAATAGCGGGTCCACCCTACGACTGGCCTATGTATAAGGAGTCTGGCCAAGTGACCCGCCACCACATAACGGGCCTCAATCAGGGTCCCAGACCTCCGATGCTGACCAGTGATTCTACCGGTTCTGTGCTTTGACGGCGCATGCGTTTTAAAAGCAGGCCGCATCTTCCGCCTAGCTCGGGGGCTAGATTCTCTCTAACCCAACCTTCGCGTAGGTTTCACAACGGATTCAGCCTTGTCTCCGACCCAAAATTCGACTTCCCTTATTTCTACAAAATTTAACGTCGGCGAGTGATTCCAAGAGAAATTTTTGCCCGTTTCTCGATTTGATACCTAAGCCTTACGCATCGCAAGAACCCCCTCCTCCCATGGAATTTTCCACGCAAATACCGACAAGGATTCAGGGTTCTGGTTGGGTTACGCAAACTGGACCACCTAAACGGTTAGTCTGGATGGGTTGATGTAGTGCTTGAGGGTGTAGAGTAAGTCAA
>JABIRI010000101.1 GCA_018667915.1 Opitutaceae bacterium
GCTCAAGTATCGTCCATCCGGATGATGCCTCTGCCAGTCTAGGTGGGCCTTAGGGAGTGCTTTCACTTGAGTGTCGCGCCAGCTGTGTCACAGGTTCACTCTTTGTTTAAAATGTACTTTGGCGCTTGATTGATCTACAACGGTTTCAAATACCCGTTGCGCACATTCCGCACGGCGGCGGAGCTAAGCAAAAGTTTGCCGCATTTGTGCCGACCAATGAGCCGGCGGCCAATGATTACTTGCGTAGACAGCACCGCAAGGGATGGGAGGTAACAGGACTATGAGTGACTCATCTTCAGCCCGTCTGCGGGCACTGGTCGTAGGTTGCGGGCACATGGGGGCCTCTCACGCGCAGGCTTATCACAATCTTAAGGACGATTTTGAAATCGTGGGTCTGGTGGCTCGCGGCGAAGGATCGCGTGGCAAACTCAATGAACGTCTGGGCGGTGGTTTGGCGGAGTTCTCGGACTACGCTGATGCGCTCGGGTGCACGAAACCTGATGTGGTTTGCATCAGCACGTATCCCGACACGCATGCCGCCTATGCCTTGGCGGCGCTGGAAGCGGGTGCTCACGTATTTTTGGAGAAACCCTTGGCCGTCACGGTGGAAGAAGCTGAGACCGTGATAGCGAAAGCGCGAGAGGTGAATCGGAAGCTGCTCGTCGGGTATATATTGCAGGTGCATCCCGCTTGGAAACGATTTGCCGAGCTCGCCGATGGGCTGGGTCGACCGTTGGTGATGCGCATGAATTTGAACCAACAGAGCTCCGGCGACAATTGGCACACGCACCGCCAGTTGATGAGCTCGATTTCGCCGATCGTGGACTGTGGCGTGCACTATGTGGACGTGATGTGCCGCATGACCGGATCGCAGCCGGTGAGCGTGAATGGCATCGGCGCTCGCCTCACCGATGACCTGCCGGAGGGTAAAATTAACTATGGTCAGCTGCAGGTGTCGTTCGCCGACGGATCGGTGGGCTGGTATGAGGCTGGGTGGGGGCCGATGATGAGTGAAACGGCGTTTTTTATTAAAGATGTCGTCGGCCCCAAAGGCAGCTTGTCCATCGTGGCTACGGATTCATCGAGCGCCGGAAAATCGGCCGACGTGAATGCGCATTCCCAAACGGAGTCGTTATTGTTGCATCATTCCGCGTTGCAGGAAGATGGCACGTTTGCCCGCGAAGATGAAGTGATCGGAATTGAGGATGAACCGGATCACGATGGACTCTGTCAGCGTGAACAGGAGCTGTTCCTCAAAGCGATTCGGGAAGATTCCGATCTAAGTGACCACTGGCGGAGTGCCGTGGATAGTCTCCGCATCGTCCTGGCCGCAGATCAGTCATTCCGGGAGCGCCGCACGGTGGATCTTTGAGCGTGTTAGAGTTCCGCGGTTAAACGCGGCCGATTCTAGCTGATCTTTGCCTCTGTCCTCTGGGTCCACTTTTCGAGGACGCGAACAAGTTCTGCGCTTCGCACCGGTTTGCTGACAAAGTCCACCATCCCGACCTCCTGGCAGCGTTCGCGATCTTCGACCGTGGTATTGGCGGTAATCGCGATAATGGGGGGAGCGTCTTTGACTCGTTTGAGAATTTCGGAGGTTGCCGTGTAGCCGTCCATCACCGGCATACGGCAATCCATCAAAATGATATCATACGTGTTCTTCCGCGCGAGGGTTACCGCTTCTTCTCCGTTCTTGGCGAAGTCTATCGTGCAACCTGCCTTTTTGAGTAGTTTGCCCAAAACGAGGCGGTTTACCGGTTCATCGTCGGTCAACAACGCGTGAATACTATTCGAGTTCGGCTCGGATGGAGAGATCTCAACGACATCAATGGGTGGAGATGTTTCGACGGGCTCTTGTTTGTCAAATGCGCCGTTTAGCGCGTCAGCGGTCAGCACGGGTTTCCGAATAACTGAATGGTAGGCCAAGTCGACGCCCTCGGATCGAAGATTAGGACGCAGTGACATCAAAATGATCTTCAACCGATCATTCTTTGTGGCCTCTTGCAGGAACTCGACTTGGGTTTCCCATAATTTTTCAGCACACGACTCGTCGAGGAAGAACCAGGTGTCTCTATCAAGTTTAGCCGAAAGTTGAGTGCGCACCAATCGAATGGCTTCGCCTGAATTGTTGGTGCCTTGTGCCGCGATACCGTGCCGCGACATCAATTGAAGTTCCGCATCCAAGGCTGGCGCTGAATCGTCTAGCACGATGACCGTGCGCGCCGGGCCGGAAAAATTTGGTGCGGGTTGAGGGTCGGAGAGGGTGAACGGGATTTCGAAATAAAACTCGGATCCGGATCCGAGATTGCTGCGAACCCCGATCTTTCCGCCCATCAATTCCACGAGACTTTTGCTGATCGCGAGCCCAAGTCCGGTGCCGCCAAATTTGCGCGTCGTCGAGGCATCCTCCTGAGTGAACTGATCAAAGAGTTTTTCGTGTTGTTTGGGGTCTATGCCCACCCCGGTATCTTGAACCATGAAGCGGAGACGTAGAGTATTGGGCATCTGCGCGGCGGATTCCGGCACGGAAATTACCTTTACGGTTACTGATCCTTTTTCGGTAAATTTAACCGCGTTCCCGACTAGGTTAATGAGCACCTGTCGAATCCGGGCTGAGTCACCCAGTAGCATAATGGGTAAATCGATTGGCACACTGAGTGAAAGTTCAACGTCCTTACTCAGCGCCTTCGGAACCACCACTTCGACCACTTCGCGCAACACCTCTGCGAGATCGAATTGAGCATTCTCAATCGTGATCTTTCCGGCCTCAATTTTAGAGAAATCCAGAATGTCATTGAGCACGGCCAAGAGCGTTTGGGCAGATGCTCCGAGTGTTGTCATGTGTTCGCGTTGTTCGCGATTTAGCGGGGTGTCCAACATGAGGTCCATCGATCCGATGACGCCATTCAAAGGCGTTCGGATTTCGTGACTCATCGTCGCCAGAAAATCGCTTTTTGCCCTATTGGCTTCGTTAGCCACCTCGGCCTCTTGCATCACCTGGCTCGTGCGCAGTCGTTCCTCGGCGATGATCTTTTGCTGCTCCAGACGCTCGTGTTTTCGGCGGTAACGCACGCGGGTAATCGCCATCACGCCGGCTGCGATGAACAGGACGAATACGACCAGCGCACTGAACTGAACTGGCCCGCGTTGCCACCAGAATGGCGCGACCACGAGAGTCACTTTGGCTTCATCTTCAATTCGATCCTCGAGACTCATTACTCGGACTTTGAAATCGTAGGTGCCGGGATTGAGATCGGTGAGGCGGGCTACGGGTTCGTTACCGGCGGCCACCCAATCGCGATCAATGCCCTCTAACTGATAGCTGTAGTTGAGGTGATCACCATAACTCAAACTCGTGCCACCGTAGCGAATATTGACCCGTTCGGTTCCGGCTGGAATTTCAATGATGTCGTTTTCCAGCACGGTAGATTTCAGTGATTGTAGCCCATCGCGGACCTCTTCGATATGAATTTGAGGTGATTGGGGAGGAACGCGGATGTTGTTGGGATCCAGCTCAATTAGCCCTTTAATCGTAGCGACCCAGATTTTTCCGTCCCGGGCGCGGATACTGATATTTTGAAACCCATCCCGCACCCGCACCGAC
>JABIRI010000326.1 GCA_018667915.1 Opitutaceae bacterium
ATTTGACTGATCTGGGGCTCGCTTTGGGCCAAGGCCGTAGTCGCAAATAGTAAACTCAATCCAAGAGGCAGAAATAGTTTTAGGGGCATGCCTTGGTAAAACCACCAACGCCCCAGAATTAAAACCCTAATCCTTCGGCCTAATGACCGCGTTCACGATACTGCGTCGGTGTCATGCCCGTGCACCGCACGAAAGCGCGCGAAAACACCTCCGCACTACGATAGCCCACCTGCGGCGCAATGGCGTCGAGTTTATGGTCGGTCGCCACCAATAGATCCTGTGCCCGGCGCACGCGTAAGAAGGTCACGTGTTCCATCGGCGTGCGGCCGAGCTCACTCCGACATAGCCGCCGCAAATGCTCGGCACTCACAGAACAAGCCGCCGCCAATGATGAAAGTTTCCAGTCGACGGTAAGATCGCTCGCCACGGTTTCCCACATCTCAGCGATGCGAGAACTGCTACGCCATGCGCTTGATCGTCGCAACGCCAAGCCATGTCCCAGCGCGACCCAATGACGGACCATGTCTGCGTCGCGATCACCTTCCCATTCCGCCCGCAAGCCGTGCAAGACGCGACCAAACGCCTCCGCCCCTTGATCCAATCGCAGCGGCGAACCCGACCCGACCAACGGCTTCGTCCACGGTGCCTCATCATAACGGATCCAGGCAATCTCCCAGGGCTCGGCTCGAGAAGCGACCGCGTGAAACGCATTCAGTCCGCGGGGCGGAGCCATACAAAGCGAACCCGCCGTCACCTTTTGCCAACGGCCCTCCAGCCACACCCGCCCCTCACCGGCCAACGTCGCCAGAAAATAACTGCCCGACGGAGTCAGTCTCACCCGGCGATAGGGCGAAAAAACCGAATCGAGCCCCAGCCACGCAATGTGGCAGGCCTTCAACTCGGGACACTGCCCGGCATCCAACGACCAACGCCGCGTGCGGGCGCCATCAATGGTGGTTTCTTGCCAATCTTGATTCATGAATACGTGGGGTAGCTTTCGCCATCGAAGGCGAACATCGATCCATTGCACTCCGATTCATGCACATCGTCACGTGGAAATTCATCGGTTGAATGTGGGACGCCTATGCTTCCCCTCGGAACAGGTTGCTGTAGCGTATCGGTCTCACTTTACCCCCCCGTCAGTTTAACCCAGACAGACTATGCCCAATCCTTGGACCGGAATCGGAAACCCCTACACGCGCGAAGAAGTGCGCGAACGCCTGCAAGCCACGCTCAATAAAAACGACGCCATCATCGCGGCCGGAGCCGGCACCGGCATCAGCGCGAAGTTCATCGAAAAGGGCGGCGCCGATCTTATCATCATCTACAACAGCGGCCGCTTCCGCATGATGGGTCACGGCTCCACCGCCGGCATGATGGCCTACGGCGACGCCAACGCTATCGCCATGGAGATCGGCGAATACGAAGTCCTTCCCGTCGTCGAAGAGTGCCCCGTGATCTGCGGCGTGCACGCCACCGACCCACGCCGCCGCATGTGGCACTGGCTCGGAAAAATCAAAGAAATGGGATTCTCCGGCGTGAATAACTTTCCTACCCATACGATCGTCGACGGCCACTTCCGCGGCGTGCTGGAAGAGACCGGCATGAGCGTGAAAAAGGAATACGAGATGGTGAACCTCGCCCGGCGCATGGACCTGTTTTCCGTCGTCTATGTGGGCTCACCCGAAGAAGCCATCGAGATGGCCAAAGCCGGCGCCGACGCCATCATCGCCCACGTTGGCACCACCGTCGGTGGCAGCATCGGGGTAAAGGATGCGCTCGTGAGTTGGGACCATACGATCAAGCGCACGCAGGACATCATCGACGCCGCTTCAACCGTGAGAGACGACATCTTCTTCCTCTGCCACGGCGGCCCCATCAACACCCCAGCCGACGCCAGCCGCGTCCTCGCCGCCACGGATGCCCAAGGCTTCGTCGGCGCCAGCAGCCTCGAACGCATGGGCGTCGAACGTTCCCTCACCAACCTCACCCGCGAATTCAAATCCCTGAATCCCAGCGGAGAGTTTAAGAAAAGTAGCGAGTAGTGGGTAGCGAGTAGCGAGCATCCCAAGCCTCCCCATCTTTCTTCTTTCTCTTTCTCCCAATCCTGCCCCACCGCATTTCCTAATCACTGCACCCCCAGAATCGATCATGTCGGGCGTAAAGCCCGACCCACATTTCCACCTACTGTAGCCGGGGTCGTTGACCCCGGAATCCTGCCTCACCGTTTCGTGTCATTCGTGTGCTTCGTGGTTAAAAAACAATCCAGCCTCTAAGTTCTGCCACCATGTCTTCTCCCTCTAACAACCGATTCGTCCAGAACGCCGACGCTATCCGCGAAACCAATGCTTGGGCGGATATGGAATGGCTCTGCCGTCCCGACATTGTTGCCGCCGACAAACTCCTGACCGTCCGCGTCACGATGCCTCCGCACCATTGCCATCCGTTTCACACCCACCCACATCGCGAGGAACTCATCTACGTGATCTCCGGCCAAGCCGAACAATGGGTCGATCAGGATCACCGCAACCTCACCACCGGTGACACCGCCCACATTCCTGCGGGTATGGTGCACGCGACCTACAACCCGCACGACGAACCCCTCGTCTTCCTCGCCATCCTTTCCCCCGCCAATCTCCCGGATGATCAAGCAGCCGTGACCGACCCCCAAGACGTCTCCACCGAAGCCCCCTGGTCCACCCTCCGCGCGGATCTCCCACCCTGCATCACCCGCGAAGATTAAAGCCTCTTTATCTTTATTCTTTATTTTTATCTTTCTCAGCGTTCCCACCCGCCTCCCCACATGTCGGGCATAAAGCCCGACCCACCTCATCCCCCGTGGGTCGGGCTTTACGCCCGACAACCTCACCTGCCCCTCCGCGCTACCCGACCGCCACCAGCACGCGCCTTCTCTTTAACATCCCGCCCCATGAAACATCTCCTCAGCCTCGCAACCCTCGTCATCCTGGCATTCGCCACAACCCTCTCTGCTGCCGACCCGCTCCGAGTCTTCATCTATTCCGGCCCCAAGACCCACGGCCCGGGCCAGCATGACCACCCCCGCTTCCTCGCCGACTGGGTGCCCCTCCTCAACGCGCGCGGAGCCACCGCCACCGGCGGCAACAATTTCCCCACTGCAACTCAGCTCGCCCAGACCGACGTCCTCATCATCCATCGAGGTAACGGTGGCGATGTGACCGACGCAGACCGGGCCAATCTCGAAGCCTACCTTTCCCGTGGCGGCGGACTCACCGTCATCCACGCCGCCGCCGTCTCCAAAGATCCCGACTGGTATAAGTCGATCATCGGCGGCTCTTGGCGCCACGGCACGACCAAATACCTCGAAGCCCCGATGCACCTTTACTTCGCCGATCGTCACCACCCGATCACGACGAACGTTTCCAACTGGGCCATGGACGATGAGATCTACTACGACATGGATCTGGCCGACGACATTCACGTCCTCGCCACTGCCTACACGCCGAAATCCCGCGACACAGGAGGAAAGGGCAACAAAGAGGCCCAAGCCCGCGCGGCCCAAGCCGTCGCCACCCAAAAAGCCGTCAACATCTACGATCATCAACCGCAGATCTGGACCTACGAAAACACCCGTCCGATGGCCAAAAAACCCTACCGCGCCTTCGTCTCCATTCCCGGTCATCACTACGAGAATTTTAACCGCCCCAACTACCGCTCCGTGCTCCTCCGCGGCATCGCTTGGACGGGAAAGCGCGCCAATATCGATGAGCTCTGTATCCCGTCCGAACTCGGTGACGCGCTGACCTATCCCGCCGATGGCCCCATCCACCCTGACAACGCTGCCGCCAAACTCGAGGTCCACCCCGAGTTCGACATAAAGCTCGTCGCCTCCGAGCCCCTGATCGAAAAGGTCATCAACATCACGTGGGACGAAAAGGGTCGGCTCTGGGTCTGTGAAACTCCCGAGTATCCCAACGGTCGCCGCATCTCTGAGTCCGCCGATTGGCAAGACTCAGGCGCCCTACGCCCCGGCCAACCCAATCGTCGCGCGGAGGACCGCATTTCCATCCTCACCGATACCGACGGCGACGGCGTCATGGACACCAAAAAAGTCTTCGCCGACGACCTCGAACTCATCACCAGTTTTGTCCTCTACCGCAACGGCGCCATCGCCGCGACCTCGCCCGATATCTGGTTCCTCGAAGACACCACCGGTAACGGTGTGGCCGACAAGCGCACCAAACTCTACACCGGCCTCGGTGTCCGTGACACCCACTCCGTCATCAACAACCTCCGCTGGGGGCACGATGGCTGGATCTACGCCACCCACGGCTACAGCGCGGGCAGCGTGACCTCGCCCGATGGGAAGATAAAATTCGGCACAGACGGCTCTGGCGTCGTGCGATTTAAACCCGATGGCTCCGCGTTCGAACAATACAATAGCCGCAACGGCAACTCCTGGGGCCTCGATATCACTTGGGACGGTCAGGTCTTCTGGACGCAACCTACCAGCGGCACCGTCTTCTTCCACTCTGTAGTGCCTGAGTCGATACTCGCTCAAGGTAAGATCCCCGGCACCACCGCCTGGAAAGGCATGATCACCGATCATCGCACGTTCCCTGCCATGGAATGGACCGAACAGGCCTACGTGCAAATCGACCAAGTCGGCCGCTTCACCGCCGCCGCTGGCACCGCAATCTACGAAGGCGGCGCCTGGCCCGCCAAGTGGAA
>JABIRI010000100.1 GCA_018667915.1 Opitutaceae bacterium
CCTTCCGCCCGTCCCTTGACTTACTCTACACCCTCAAGCACTACATCAACCCATCCAGACTAACCGTTTAGGTGGTCCAGTTTGCGTAACCCAACCAGTGCCTTCTCCCGCTGCCACGGCGAGACCGAGTTCTGGATGGGCCTTGAGGACGATCATTCCTTTTTTCGTGAGATCAAATCGTTGCAGGGGAGAGTCACTGGGTTTTTTTAAGCGCAGCTTTGCTCCCGAGGTTGCGCTTTCGGCTTCGATACACCGTTCATACGGCTTTGAGTAAATCTGACCTTTGTTGGGGAAGTTCATGATCCACATTTCATCGGCGGCACCGAAGCGCTTCAGCGTGTGGGCCATCAAAGGAGCCTCGAGCTGCACATTCTTTCCGAAGCCCGGAATATCGATGCAGTAGAACTCCGGCTCATCCAGCGGATCCACCAGCCGAATCATGACTTCGTCGGACTGGGCGTAAATAGAGCAGGGGAGCACCAGCAGTGAAAGGAAGCGGAGCAACAACGAATTCATGGGAGTAGGCTGAAGACTCACGGGAGAAAAACAAAACTAATGAGTCTACGTTCTCGTAGGCACGCTTTCTCTTTCCTCTTTATCGTTCTCGTTCTCTGACGGCGCAGCCGTCGATTCCATTGGAGTGGGCGAGTCAACGAAGGGAGCTGGGATAAAGATAAAGAATAAAGAGAAAAAGGAAAGAGCGTTGGGAGGGGGCCGCTATAGTGGATGAAAGATCGGTCTTTTCTGAGCCGACAACTCGGGTCATGTTCGTTTCCGAAAAGATCTTCTGCTCCAGATCCAATCCGTTTTCATTACCCCATGAAGTTCATCTCCGGCAATCGTCTGTATCTCGCTCTCGGTCTACTTTTCCTTGGCTCGAGTGTCTTTGCCGCTCGGCCCAACATCCTCCTGATCTTATCCGATGACCACAGTGCTCCTCATCTTGGTGCCTATGGTGATCCCAATTGCAAAAAATTTGGACTGACGCCGAATCTCGATGCCTTCGCGAGGGAGAGCATGCTTTTCCAACGGGCCTATACTGCGGCTCCCCAATGCGCGCCTTCGCGCATCTCTATTTTTGCGGGACGTTCCCCGGTGGGGGTGGCGGCGACGCGGTTCGCGCAACCCGCGCGAGCGGACACGCTGCTGTTCACCGACCTGTTGCGTGATCACGGTTACTGGGTGGGCCTGGACGGACGGCATCAGCATCTAGACGGACGGAACCGGGATAGTCCTCATGTCACGGAAGCCCTGATCGAACAAGGCATGCGTGGGGAGGTGTTCGAATCCCGGTTCGATCATTTCGTGCGTGGCGCTAAAACCAAAGGGGCGGAGCTGGCAAAGGTTCCGGAAAAATTCCACGCCGCGCTCGATGGTGTTCCCGCGGAAAAACCGTTCTTCCTCTACTTCGGTTTCAACCAGCCACATCGCGGATGGGGCGAGGATCACGAGGGCATCGATCCGGCTGAGCTCGAGCTCCCGGACGACTGGCCTGATCTCCCGGGAGTTCGGCTCGACTACGCGCGCTATCTGGCCGACGTGCGTGACCTCGATACGGGGTTCGGTCTGATCATGCAGGCACTGGCCGCCCGGGGCTTGGCGGAAAACACCTTGGTCATATTTATGGGCGATAACGGTGAAGCGCTCCTGCGCGGAAAGGGCACGCTCTACAACCGCGGTTTGCACGTGCCGTTGATGGTGCGGTGGCCGGGCAAGGTGAAGCCGGGAACCGTGAGCGATAAGTTGATCAGTGGAGTGGATCTTGCCCCGACCCTGCTGCGCGTCGCCGACGTTCCGGCTGGCGAGGGCATGACCGGGCTTGATTTCATGCCGGAGCTTTTGGGGCAGCCCTTCGCTGGTCGGGAGCAGGTCTTCGGCGAGCGGGGTTGGCATTTCGGCCCTATCACCCGTTCCGATGGATTCGATCTCTCGCGCTCCGTGACCACGCAGCGTTACAACTATATCTACAACGCGATCCCCGAGCGGAGCTACACGCCGGTGGACATGGTGAAACAAAACATTGCCTACGATGACATCAAGGCCGCCCGCCAAGACGGATCCCTGTCCGCGATTCATGAACGAATCTACTTCCAGAATCCACGCCCCATCTTCGAACTCTACGACCTTGCTGCGGATCCTTTTGAGTTGAACAACCTCGCCGGTCAGGAATCCGTTCAGCAAATCGAAACCGATCTGCGAGAAGAACTGGATCGCTGGATGGTGCGCGAAAGCGACTTCCTGCCGTTGCCGTCTCACGCCCACCAAAACACGCCGTAAGGCTCTCGTTCTCTTTCCTCTTTCTCGTTCTCTGACGGCGCAGCTGCCTGAATAGGGAGGAGGAATGAAGCGGGATAAAGAGAACGATAAAGAATAAAGAGGGAAGATTCCACCGTCGCTGAAGCTATGGCGGACAGGATGGCGGACAAGTCGTAGAACCTATTGGCGACGCTGACTCTATGGGACGGTTTCTCGGTCGCGGTAATGAGGGCTGAAAATGGGGTCGAACGCAAAAGATGGAGGTCCGTCTGTTGGGGTCTTGAAAGAGTCGGGTTGCAACTGAGGGTCAAAGGGAACCGCTACGTCTCAATGCGATTCTTGAACTTGCACGACGCAGTGCGGCAATGCAGCATTGCCGCATGACGACCACTCTCCCCCTTTCGAAACGCGGCAGTTTGACCCTGCCTCCTGAGCTGCGCCGCAAGATGGGTCTCGATAAGTTGCGCAATCCACTCGTGCTCGTTGAGGAGCGGGATGGTGGTTTGTTTTTGCAACCGGCCGTTGCTGTTCCTGTGCGGGATTTATCCAAGAGTAAGATCAAAGCATGGATCGCTCGGGATGAAGCGGATATGGCCAAGTTCAATGCGACTAAAAAGAAATCGTGAGGCTCTTTCTCGATTCGAGTGTCTTGTTGGCCGCGAGTGGTTCCGCCAAAGGCGCATCTCGTTTTCTGATTACAGAAGCTGCCGCGAGAGGCTGGGAACTCGTTAGCTCGGATTATTGCCAGGAGGAAACTACGCGCAATTTGTCCAAAGTGGGGCGAGGAGCACCGGTCAATTGGTTGGAAAAGATTGAACCCCGCGTTCGTATCGTCGCGACAAGCGTCTCCCTAGATAAGCCGCTGGTGTTTCCGAAGGCCAAGGACAGGCCGGTGGTCATCGCTGCATTGGAGGTCCGTGCGAATTGGCTCCTCACTCTCGACGAAGCCGACTTCCACCTGAAACTTGGTCGAGAGGTCTACGGCGTGAGCATCGCAACACCCGGAGAGTTTTTGTTGGAGCAACGCGCCCGAGGCTTGCTCTGACGGGCGAAAGAACGGGGGAGGTAACCGGAGCGGAGGAAGGTGGGCGGGAGAAAGAGGAAAGATAAAGAATAACGAGAACGGGAACGAGAACGAGAAAGAGGAAAGATGAGGGGGAGGCGGGACCGAGACCTTTTGAAGAGACAGGGGCTTTACATATGTCAGGGTCGCATTCGTGCAGAGCGGAATTCTTCTGCGCCCATTAGCACCTCAATCTCCTCTCCGTGAAAACTGTCCTCTCTTTTATACTGATTTCCCTGTCGATGCTCTCAGCTCGGGCTGATGATCGTTTGAGGATCGCCCAGGACTTCTTGGACCAACATCGGGTTTATCGTGGATCGCCCGTTTCACCCGCAGATTTCGAGGCACAGCATGCGATGATTACAGGCTCCCGGGATCCTGAGTCCAAGTTTGGTCCCGTCATCTTCGCCTTCGCCAAACCCGAGGTCCCTGTTCTGACCCCAGCACAGCGGATCCAACTGACTGCTGTCATCGAACAACGTAGCCATGGTCCCGTAAACTGGCATGACGCGCGTAACATTGTGCGCGTGCAGTCGCTCATCGCGCTGTGGGCGTATGCGGCCGAGTCGAATGTATCGGAAGTCGCCAGACTCGATCACGTGTGGAGCGGCTGGAACGATCTACGGCTCGCCTACATGTTCGAGGAATATGTGGCGCGGGAGCGTTTCCAACGGGCTGCTTGGGCCGTATTCACTCCGGAGCAACGGCAACAGATCGTTGCCGGTAAGCTAGATTCTTTGATCAAGAAAAACATGGGGCACCGTCGCGCGTTCTCCGCGAACAAGCAGGTGATCAAAATGCTAGGAAAGCCCGCGAACCCCTCCGCGTTTAACCGCGTGGTCGCACGGTGGGAAAAGAAATGGGAAGCCGTATCCCAACAGAGCGAAAGGTCGGATAAGTTTAACCGCCAGCGCGAGTGGGTCATGGACCAAACGGACGAGACTTTTGCCGTGGCGGCATGGCCAGAACAAGAAACAGCGTTTCGAAATTTCACCCAATCCGAGCGCGACGCGATCCGTGACCTCATCCAGGCAGGCTATTCGAATGAGACAGATTTGGCGGAAAAAATCACCGCCATTCAGCAACAACTCCGCGCGCTGATTTTTGAGAAATACCCCGGATACGCCGGAGCGTTCCTGCCCTCTGAGGAGTGACTCAACGGGGTTGGGTCGTGGAGCCTGAATAGGCGGCGATGTTGCGCCTAGCACAGAAAGAAACCACGCCGAAAGCCTTCTTTCTCTTTTATCGTTCTCTTACTCTGGCGGCGCAGCCGCCTGTTTTTTTTGGGGGCGGGGTTGGGTGGGAGAACGAGAACGATTAGGGCGCGGCGGGGTGGAGCGAGATAAAGAGTAAAGATAAAGAATAAAGAGAAAGAGGGATGATGAGGTGGTGGTATTGAAAACTGCGATATTGCTGGTTGAGGGATGGGCATCACGATGCCGGGGCGTATGGCGTCTGCCCAATTAATCCTTCAGTCGGTCGAGTTCTCTCATCCGGGAATGACGACGCCGTTGTTCACCGATCTGACGGTGCAGTTTCCGTTCGGGTGGACGGGGATCGTCGGCCCGAATGGCGCGGGTAAAACGACGTTGTTGAAGGTCGTCACCGGCGAACTCGAGACTCATGCCGGTTCGGTGCAGCGTTCCGGACTGGCCTTGTATGTCGCGCAACGCACCGACGATCCGCCCGAGCAGTTTGAGGATTTTATCTGGGCGCCCGATGCCACCGCACTCAAGGCGCAGTTGCGGGTGGTCGAGGACTGGCCGGATCGCTGGGAAACGTTGAGTCATGGCGAACGCAAGCGGGCGCAGATCGCGGTGGCGCTGTGGCGCGAGCCGGCCGTGTTGGCGCTGGACGAGCCGACCAATCAC
The DNA here is from genome assembly GCA_018667915.1 of Opitutaceae bacterium. Classification (GTDB taxonomy): domain Bacteria; phylum Verrucomicrobiota; class Verrucomicrobiia; order Opitutales; family Opitutaceae; genus Actomonas. The sequence continues at coordinate 5,191 of JABIRI010000100.1, forward strand.
ATCGACGCCGATGCGCGTCGTCTGTTGGTGCGCGCACTGCAGGAGTTTAACGGGATCGGTTTGCTGGTGAGTCACGACCGTTCCTTGTTGGACGAGCTGTGTTCGCAGTGCGTGTTGATCGATCCGCCGTCGGCCGTGTTGCGGCCGGGCGGTGTGACCGCGGCAATGGCGCAACAGGACAACGAGGAGACCGCCGCCCATCGGGCCAACAACGCGTTGCGCCACACGGAATCTCGGCTCAAGGCCGAAGCCCAACGTCGTCGGGTCGTCGCCGACCAGAAGCAGGCGGGGATGCGGGGCTCGAAGCAGAAGAATGTTCCCGCCCATGACCATGATGGTCGCGCCAAGCGCAACCTGGCCAAGGTCAGCGGCAAGGATGCCTACGCGGGAAAAATGGTGCAGCAGATGAACCAGCGCGCGGAAAAGGTGGCGAAAAAGCGCTCTGGTATCGAGGTGAAGAAACGCTACGAGACCGGTATCTGGGTGGATGGCGCGTCCTTCATGCCGCGCGATTTTTTACTGCGATTACCGGCGGGGCAATTGCCGTTGGGCGACGAGGGACGACAGTTGCACTTTCCTGAGTTGGCCGTCGGCGGCACGAGTCGGATCGCGTTGACCGGAGCCAATGGGCTCGGGAAAAGCACGCTCATCAACCACCTGCTCGGGCATCTTCAGTTGCCGGAAGAGAAGAGTGTGACCGTGCCGCAGGAAATCTCGGCGGAGGATTCGCGCGCATTGTTGGAGGCGGTCAAACGATTGCCCAACGAAGAACGCGGGCGCATCATGACGACGATCAGTCGGCTGGGCTCGCGGCCGGGTCGTTTGCTAGAAAGTGCGCTCCCGAGTCCGGGCGAAGTGCGCAAGCTACTCCTCGCGCTCGGCATCGTGAGAGGCCCGCACCTCATCGTGATGGATGAGCCGACCAACCACATGGACCTGCCCAGCATCTTATGTCTGGAAGAGGCGCTGGTAGATTGTCCCTGCGCCATGCTACTGGTGAGTCACGACGAGTCGTTCCTGGCCAAAATCGTCGAAACGAGTTGGCACCTCACGCGCGACAAATCAGGGGATGCGCGATTGGAGATCCAGGGCGCTACGCCTTAGCGGAAGGAGGGGGATGTTCCTCGTGCCACTGTTCGTATTACGAACTTGGGGGCCTGGTAGGAGGCACTAAAGAGACCGGTTACTGACTTAGTTAGGGCGAATTCTATCTACATATAAAACGGGTATTAACCATAATTAACGGTTGAATATGCCTATTAAACTGGTAATAACCGTATTTAAATGAAAGATATTCTTGAACTGGGCACTCGCGTGCGGCACCACCGGATTGCCATGGGGTTGAAGCAGGCGGAGTTGGCCGAGAAGGCCGCCGTGAGTGTCGATGTGTTGTCGGCCCTCGAGAATGGCCGTTCCGTCACCAGTGAGTCCTTGGCTCGGGTATTGGCCGGCCTCGGCCATAGCGATGCGTTGGTCGATTTACTGCCCGCTCCGGTCGTCAGCCCCATTGATCTGCAGAAACTCGCCGGCAAACAACGAAAACGGGTTCGGTTATGAACGACGTATTTGCCGACGTATTTTTCGAAGGCCAGAAAGCCGGTGTGGCGTTCTGGGATGCGCCGCGCCGGACGGCTGTTTTTGAATACACGCCGGAGTTTGTGCGCACGGGTATCGAACTCGCGCCCCTGCAGATGCCTTTGCGTCGCGGGCCGTATCAGTTTCCCAATCTATCCGAGTCGTTTGGCGGATTACCGGGACTCTTAGCCGACAGTTTACCCGATACCTACGGCAACGCGTTGATCAACGAATGGCTGCGTCAACAAGGTCGCAGCCCGGACGATTTTTCTCCGATCGAGCGACTGTGTTACGTCGGAAACCGTGGTATGGGTGCCCTTGAGTTTCGGCCGATGTTTCGGGCCCGCTCTTCTCAAGCCGAGCAGCTGGAAGTGGGTCGCCTCGTGGAGCTGGCGGCCAAGGCGTTGGCGCGGCGCGAGGACCTGTCGGTCTCGCTCGATGATGACGAAGACCTCAACGAGATTCTGCGCGTCGGCACCTCGGCGGGCGGAGCTCGGGCCAAGGCGGTCGTAGCTCTCAACCCAACGACGAACGAAGTGCGTTCGGGGCAAGCGGACGCGCCGCCGGGTTTTGAGCACTGGCTCATGAAATTTGATGGGGTGACCGAGTCGTTTGACGGCGTGCGTGATCCGCAAGGTTACGGACGAATCGAATATGCCTACCACCTCATGGCGAAGGCTGGAGGGATCACGATGGCGGAGTGCCGCCTCTTTGAGGAAGGTGGCCGAGCTCACTTCATGACGCGGCGTTTCGATCGCCCGCCGGATGGCAGCAAGCGCCATCTCTCCTCGCTGTTTGGCGTGGGGCACTTAGCCTACGCGGCACCCGGCGCGCACAGTCATAGCTATGAAGATTACTTTGCCGTGATTGATAAAATGGACCTGCCCATCGGATCGAAGCTGGAGGCCTTCCGGCGCATGGTGTTCAACGTGCTCGGCTGCAATCGTGATGATCACACTAAGAACTTTGGTTTCCTCATGGATGCGGACCACCGCTGGGAGTTGGCGCCTGCCTACGATGTGACCTACGCCTTCAATCCGCAGCCCGGCAAATGGACCGCGACGCAACAACTCTCGATTCGCGGTAAACGCGAAGACATCACCACCGACGACATGATTGCTCTCGGTCGCCAAGTTGGCGTGGCGACCGTGCCCAAACTCAAAGCGGCGATTGAGCAGGTGCGGGCCGCTCTGGAGCAATGGCCGGGCTTTGCGGCCGAGGCCAAAGTAAGCGATGCCAACACCGTTAAGATTACTCGCGTCTTGCCGTGAATGGAGACGTAGGTGTGTTCTCTGCTGCAAAACCAGCGTCGGTTTGGTTTCGTGTTTTTAGCGGGCCAAAACGACGTTGGAGTGGTCCACCTGGTCTGCCGGAAAATTACGCTGAATCGATCGTCTCTTTGACGTAGCGCTGGGCGGCTTCTAGGGCGCCTTCGATGAGGCCGCCGTGCGTGAATGAGCTTTCGCTGGAAATGAATTTTAAGCGGCCGGTCCACGCTTCGCCGAGATCCGGATCTAATCCGTATCGGGGATGATGCCTCAGTGGCTCTTGGTCGCGCGGTCCTGCGGTAAAGGGTTCGGTCGACCAATCTTGGAGGAACACGTTTTTATGGGTTCGGGCCCGCTCTCCGTAGATTTCCACGAGTTGCGAGGTGATCTTTTCGATCAATTCCGTTTCACCGAGTTGGGCTCTCGTTTTCGAATCCACACCGACAAACCCGAAGAGACGATAGTCGTCCCCCATCTGGGGCGAAGCGTCGTGAATCTCCCCCAACGGTCCGCTTTGACTCATCGCGGTGCCGCAAAGGCCCTGCTCCCGCCAGAAGGGTTCAGCGTAGAGCACGAAGAACTTTGCATGCCCTGCCATCCAGGTCGGGGTTGCCGCCAGGAGCTGTTGGGCTCCGTCCGGGAGCTCGGGAGTAAAGGGTAGGGTGCTCGCGATCCGCGGTGGAATCGCGAGCGCGACCTGCTTGGCCGATATTTCTAAATTTCCGTCAGGTCCCTGCACCTCTGCGCGCACTCCGTTTGGTTGAATCTGTAACCCCTTTAGGACGTGCCGCAGTCGGAGACTTTCCGCTGAGATTTCTGTAGCGATACGTTGGGTAAGTTTGCCTAGGCCGCCTTGCACGCGCAGTGCTCCCGCCATGGGTGAGGCCATGGGATATGCCTGCACGTGACCCTGGGCATCCTGCCAGAGCACCTTGCCGGTTGAGTTCTGCTCGAAAGACGGGATCGCAAATTTCTCGAGCAAACTCGCGATCAACGGCTGCCCGGGCCAATACCATGAGGGACCCATATCGCAGCTCGCTTCTTCGCGGGTTAAGATCCGTCCGCCCACGCGATCTCGAGCCTCGATCAAGCAGACCTTCAGCCCCGCTTGCTGCAATTGCCAGGCGGCGGTGAGCCCACTGATCCCGGCACCAACAATGAGGATGTCTGTTTGCATGAGAGACTCGAAAGGGACGGATCGCATACTAAGAGGTTACGCGATATGGTTCCCGGCCGCGCGTGTGCACGGATTTACTCCATCCCGTTTTCGATGAGCTTGTGAATGGTGAAATAGACGGGGCCTTCGAGGGCGGTGCCGCCTTGGCCAGTGACCGCGAAATCGAGCTTCAGTGTATGACAGGGTTCGAGTTGCGGAACGTCTAGAATGAGCTGGGTGCCGTTCTGGCTGAGTTGGCTGCCGGTGATGGAGAGGGTGTCGGTGCCTTCCGTTTCGGGATCGGTGACTTTGTAGTGAGGAGAGCCATACGCAGACGTGCGCTGGTAGTTCCACATGCTGGCCTGCCACTTCTGCGCTTGTTCCAGGGTCTTGGCGTCGAGGGGGCGGTTGAAGGTGAGGATCAGACGACCTTGGCGGGCTTTGGCATCGAGGAGGTAGAGGCCTTCGGTTCCGGTATAACGGAGTCTTTGAATGCTGCCTTCGCGGGTGGCCCCGGCTTGCCAGCCGGTGAGGCCGGAGTAGTAGAGCTGGCCGTCGATCGGGTTTTGGGCGAGTCGCATGGTGCCCGATTCCATTTTCATCGGGAGCGGAAAAATGGCGCCTTGGGTGGTGTCGCCATTCTCGTCGATGAACACAATCATTGACCTAGCCTGGCCGTAGGAGGTGTGGAAGTATTGGCCACCCAGCGGACCGAACCGCGCATCCTCCGGGACCCAGAGTTGGGATCCGGATGAGCTATCCAATTCCTGGGGCATATAGACGATAGGGTCGACGACGGCGGTTTGTTCGTAGTCGCCTTCGCGCTTTTCCCAGCCGCCGGCGCCGTGGAACGTATCGGGCGTGTTGGCGACGGAGATTTTGCTGGCAGGAACGTAGGTGCCCTGATTGTCGCCAAAAGTCACGCGGCCGTCGGGCAGTCGCCCTATGCCGTTGGGGACGCGCATGCCGGTGCTGAGAACCGTGGAGGTTTTGCCGTCGGCCGAAACGCGGACGAGTCCGCCGGGTAGGATCCAATCGCTGAATGTGCCGACGCGGGCGTAGTAGTAGTTTCCGGCATCGTCGTTGATGAGATCGAAACTGTAAGCATGCCACCCATTGGCGGGTTCCGTCTCGTTGTGGAAGGCTTCGTAGAAGTCGGCTTCGCCATCGTTGTTGTGGTCGTGGAACTTCACGATGCGACCACGGGTTCCGGCAGTGAGCACGCCGTCGATCACTTTCATGCCGAGGGGTTCGTAGACGCCGGCCGCGAAGCGCTGCCAGGTTACGTTTTCAAGATCTTCGTCGATGCCGCTGACGATCCAAATGTCGCCATTGAGCGTCCCTACGGCGAGGCGACCATCAGGGAAGAAGGCGAGGGATGATGTGCGCATCCAGGAGTTGAATACGTTCTTCAGCGGCACCGGCACGCTATCCAGCGCATAGCCTTGGAACGCGCTCGTGGCGAGTTTGCCTTTGAGGGTGTGCGTTTCCGTCCAGCGGCGTGGCCCTCCCTGCGTGCGATCGGTAAGATCGAGAAGTTGAACCTTGGGTGGTGGGGTCGCCGTGGGACCCATGGCGATGTTCAGATTGATCGGCTCCGCGGAAGGCGGGATGTGCAGCACGAGTTTGCCGTCAGCGCTGAGGCGCCAATGCGCTTTTTTGGAACTCGCGGTTAACCAGACGGTGAGGTTTCCGGTTCTGGCCTGATTGCCCGTGATGTCGGCCGGAGTGCTTTCGTCGTGGCGGGCGACGAGCTCGAGGGGGTGGTTGCCTGCGGCGATGGTGAAGCGACGGTGAATGACGGTGGCTTCGTCGCGGGTTTCCGCCGAAGGACTTTCCAGCACGCTGCGTCCTTGGACGGTGTAGGAGATGACGGTGTCGTCGGCGAACGGGTAGTGGCCGCGGTAGCGGATTTGGGATTCTGGAGAGATGGTCCGGGGCTTAAGTTCGGGCAGTGCGTAGGCGGCATTGCCATTCCATGCCCAACCCCAGCCTTCGATCCCGGGAAGGAAGTCGAAACGTGCGCGTGGGAGACCACTGGCGCGTAGTTTGTGATGCAGGGTATTGCTGAAATCGAGAAAGCCGCCCTGCCATGCTCCGATCGAATTTAGGGTACCCAGGTCGTAGCCTAGGGTCGTTTCGTTACCGAGGTCGATGACGAGTGCGTTGCGACTACTGTGGGCGTCCTCGTCGCTGTCAACTGGGGTGATCAGCGCTTTTCCGTAGTCGCGCAGGTATCCCACTTTGGCGAGGTTTTCGATACGTTCGGCCTCCTGGCTGACGTCGCCGGAGTTTTCCGGCATGATGTCGGTATAGTCATCTGGAAGTTGTGTGTAGAGTCCGGGAGCATTGGGCCGAATCAGCTTTTCCCGGATGTAGTGAATCACCTTATACCGCTCGGCGGGATCAAGCTGCGGGGCGGCCATCATGTTCCGATAGCCGTAGGTCAGGGTTTCGAACATACGGTAGGGATCGGAGCCATTTCCCATCGGTTGTTGGGTGAAGGAGCGGGCGAGTGGATTGGGCGGCGTGCTTATGCCGTCCTTACTGTGGCAGGCGATGCAGTTGATTTCGTAGAGCTGGCGGCCTTCGTCGATGTAGTTTTCGTCGCGGTCGGTATGGCCGAATCGAGCGAGGTCACGGTGGTCGACGTTTTCAAAATCGTTGAACATGACGAGTGGTGCACCCACGGGTTCACCTTGAAACGAGGCCTCGACTTCGGCGGCACTGAGCGAGGTTTGATACAGCTTAAAATCATCGATGAGCCCGTCGAAGTAGCCGCCGTATTCGCCGGTGGCGAAGGCACGGGCACCGAAGTGATAGTTGCTGAACGACAACGCGTAGCCGAGCCACTTACGTTCGCCTGTGGCCACGAGTTTTCCATCAAGATAAAGTGAGGGGCCAATGCCTTGCGAGTAAGTGATCACGACCTGATGCCATAGGCTGCGGTCGGCGATCGCGGTCTCCATGATGCGACCATGGGGCAGCTCTTTCTTTTCGGCGGGCCTGCGATGCGGGATGACGAGCCGGAGTTTTCCGGCGTCATATTGTAGCCGAACGATCCGATCATCGTTTCGATCGAGCACGAGGCCGAAGATGTCGCCAGGATTTTGTGAATCGGTTTGAAACCAGATCGAGGCGGACCAGCCGGCGAGTTCGCCGAGAGGCACGCCGCGAAAATAGCCGCCACTCATCGCCAGACCGCGGCGGCCCTGTGCGTATTCGACGGGTCGAGGGGTGCTGGTGGTCAGAGTCTCTGAGGCGTCAGGCTGGGAGAACGCGCTGTTTGGCGATAGCGAGTAAGCGAAGCAGGCGAGGGCAAGGAAGGCTGATTTTTTCAAATTATTATGCGGCGTGATGCGGCAGTTGGGTGAGGTCTGAAGAAAGAAATCACCACAGAGTCTCACGCGACGGCGGAGAACTGGAGTCTGGAACGGGGGAGGTTTCACTCTTCGGCCCAATGTTCGTAATACGAACATCGGAGGCGATGAGAGTCTCGGACGTCGAAATGAACGAAAGGTTTGTCATCCGTGAGCTGCGACGGACTACTGGGCTGCGCGCTGGAGCAGCAGCTGTTTTAGCTCGGCGGCCTTGCCGGGGAACATGGCGGCGATGTTGAGAGCCTCCTTTTTGGTAGACGTGTGGTCGTAGAGTTCGGTGGCGCCGTCCTGGTGCAGGGTAAAGCGGTAGCGGTCGGTGCGCAGGGTTTGGGCTTTGCCGTTGTAGCCGAAGGCGGTGTGGCCCGGGGCGTTGGGCTTCTTGATCTGGGGGAGCAGTGATGTGCCGTGAGCGAAGTCGGGCAGGTCGAGACCGGTGAGGTCGCAGAGGGTGGGGAAGAGGTCGACCGTTTCGATGATCGCGTTGGACGTCTGTCCCGGGTTTTTCATGCCGGGAGCGGAGATGATGAGCGGGGAACGGAGGGATTCTTCGAAGAGGGCGTGTTTACCCCAGATGGAATGTTCGCCGAGGTGCCAGCCGTGGTCGCCCCAGAGCACGACGATGGTATTTTTGTCCGCGCCGGTTTCCGCGAGTTTGGCGAGGATTTCGCCGACGTGGTGATCCACGTAGCTCACGCAGGCGGCGTAGTGGCGGCGCACTTCGTACGCGTAGTCGTCGTCTTCGCGCGGGTCTTGTCCGTAGTGGTGATACTGGCTCATGAACTCACCGGAGCCATGCCAGGTGGTTTGTCCCTCGGGTTTTCCCGGGTGGGGGATCGGCGGCAGTTCGACGTTTTTGTAGGGATCCATGTAGCGCTCGGGTGAGCCGAACGGGAGGTGGGGTTTGATCATGCCGATCGCTAGGAAGAAGGGGGTGTGGGCGCCGGCGAGATTTTCGAGCTGTTCGATGCCGGCATCGACGATCAGGCCGTCGTGTTGATCGGTGTCGTTTTTACCCTCGCTTTGGAAGGCATCCATTTTGTTTTCCGAAAAAGAGCCGATGGGTTTGATCTCGCCGTGAGCCAAGGCGTGCATGGCGCCGCGGGGGTGTTTCCATTGGCCGGTGGGCATAAGTTGCCGATCCCAGGCGCCGGGCATCTCGAGTTCGTTTTGGTCATACCAGTCTTCGCCGCCCCAGCCACCGGGATGGTGCGATACCTTGCCGACCGATACGGTCTTGTAGCCGTTTTGGCGGAACCACTCCGGCATGCTGGGCGGGACGGCGGCATCGGAAGACGCCAATTTTTCGGCCCGCTTGAAGAGGGCGTTGTTGCCGTAGGAACCGTAGAGTCCCGTGAGCATGGTGTAACGCGAAGCGCCGCAGGTGGGCGCGTTGACGTAGTGGTTGTGGAAGGCGCGGCCGGAAGCAGCGAGGCGATCGATGTTGGGTGAGTGGATGTAATCGACGCCAAAGGACTTCAGCTCGGGTCGAAGGTCATCCACGCAGATGAGGAGAACATTCGGTGGGGTGGAGGAGCTTGCGGCAGCGGTGGCCGGTGAGGCGCCGAGCAAGCTGAAGGAAATCGCGGTAGCGAGGAGGATGAGGCGTTTCATAAAAGGGCTGAAGCGAAGAGGCAGTGACGAGATGAGATTGGCCACGAAAAGGCACGAAAATGGGGAGGCAGCATTTATTAACCACAGATTGTCACAGATAAACACAGATCTTTGAGACCGGGGCTTTTTCACGGAAGAAAAACGAAGGAGTCGTATGACCACGGTTGCCGAGAGTTTCGACCGGCTGTTGGTGGGAAACCGTTGTTCTGTGCGGGGTGGGTTTGTTGCTTCTGCAACGTTTCCGAGGAAGTCTTGGCGTCGTGATTGTGGGAGGCGTTGATTTTCCATGTATGCGTCCGCAATCTTCGGTGGTTCATGAATAGGCTCTTTCGATCATTCTTCGTCGCCATGGTGGGGTGGGTCGCCTCGGTGACTCAACTTGCCGGTGCGGAGTTGGGCGTGCGACGTTTTGATGAAAATCCGATTATCGATGTAAGTTTGTCATCGACGCTGGGGGACAAAATCAACGGGCCGAGTCTGATTCGAGTGCCAGGCTGGGTGAAAAACCCGCTGGGCAAATACTACCTCTATTTCGCCCACCACAAAGGGAAGTTCATTCGGTTGGCCTATGCCGACCGGCTATCGGGGCCTTGGCGCATTCATGAACCGGGAACAATTCATGTGCACGAAGCGACCGCGCTGGAGGATCACATCGCTTCGCCGGATGTGCATATCGACGAGGAGCACCAAATCATCCGGATGTATTTTCATGGATCACATCCCGGCACCAATCAGCGCACGGTCTCGGCCACCTCTCGCGATGGGCTTTCGTTTGATGTTTCTCCCACGATTCATGGTTACAGTTACTTCCGGGTTTTTCAATTTGATGGCACCTATTTCGCCATCGATTCTGGCGGTTTCCTGAATCGATCGGATTACCCCGATCGGGGATGGGAACGACGTGAATCCGAGCTCGTGGGCCCCGTTCATACGGCGGATGAATTTGGCGCGCGGAATGACGTGCGTATTCGTCACTCTGCGGTCTACCGCCGAGACGACACCTTATACCTATTCTATTCCCGTAAGAGTGATGCTCCGGAACGGTTAATGATGGCGGAAGTTTCCTTGCAGGGAGATTGGAAGAATTGGCGAGCCAGTCCGCCGGTGGAGGTGCTGCGTCCCGAGCTTCCGTATGAAGGCACGGAGTTTCCTAATGCACCTTCGAAAAAGGGAGGAGCCATCAATGTTCAACAACTCCGCGATCCCGGTATTTTTGAGGAAGAGGGGAAACTCTATTTGCTCTATTCGGTTGCGGGCGAAATGGGCATCGCCATCGCGCATCTCGAAATCCATGCTGACTAGCTCCTGAGCATATGTCCGGATGGGGGTTATTTTTTTGAGTCGCGCGAAACCGATCGATTCTGCTGACCGCCGTTAAATTGGCTGCCGTGGTAGGCTTGATTTTGAATCTAATCAATCAAGGTGATATGCTGTTGAGTGGCAACTTCGCCGGGGTGCATTGGATCAAGTTTTGCCTCACCTTCTGCGTGCCATTTTGTGTGTCGGTGTGCTCCGCGACCAAGGCCATGATGCAGTTTGATCCGGGAACACGTGCGCTGGTCGATGCTCACCTCCACTGCAAAACCTGCCACAAGCTGGATCAGCACGTGCGTCGCGGTGAACGGATTTCGGAATGTCCACGTGCGGAGATCACACGCGAAGGGGGCAGGTTTAGCGGTAACGGTTTCAGAGTGGTGAAATGGCGCAGGATTCGATTGGGTAGGAGGATGAATAACGGTTGGACGTCGATGTTACTCCTCGCCGGATTGGTGAGTTCCATGCTGCCGGCGGCAGAAACGGTTTTTTTCGAAGCGGAGGATGGTGCGCGGATTGAGGCCGATTTATCGGGCGAAGGTGAACATGGAGTCGTGTTGGCACACGGAGGTATGTTTACGAAGGACAGTTGGGACGATCAGGTTCCGGTGTTGAACGCGGCAGGGTTTCGAACGTTGGCGATTAATTTCCGCGGACGGGGGCAGTCGACAGTCGCTCCGGACGATCCTCCTCCCGAGCGTGGGCGCGGGCTTTACCCCGTGGGCTTTTCTCCGCACTACCGGGACGTGCTCGCAGCGATAGCATTTCTGCGGGAGCAAGGCTGTGATCACGTATCCGTGGTGGGCGGAAGTATTGGAGGCGGTGCCACGGCGACGGCGATGACGGCGATTGCATCCGATCAGATTTCGGGTGTCGTTTTGCTCGCGGCGACACCAATCCAATCAATTGGAAAGGCCAAGGGGCCCAAGCTCTTTGTGACGACGAAAGGGGATAATCTCGCGGGGATCACCCGGCAGTTTGAGGCGGCGTCCAACCCGAAAGAAATGCTGGTGCTGAAGGGCAGTGCCCATGCCCAACATATTTTTGCGACATCTCAAAGTGATGCTTTGATCCAAGCGATTATCACATTTCTCAAAAACGTGAAATGACGCGTTCTCGCCCCGAAGGTGCGACCGCAAAAGAAGAAGCCCCGTGGGTAGACTAGTAGCTCACCACTTGGCCGTCGATTAGGAGCTGTGCGCGGAGTTTGGCGTAGTCCACATCTTGCACGGGAATATTGTCGTCGATCGCGATGCAGGCGGCGGTGGCGGCGCTTTGTCCTAGAATCATGAATACGGGCTCCATGCGGATGGAGCCGAAGGCGATGTGGGAACTGGAAACACACACGGGTGCGAAAAGATTTTCACACTGTTCTTTGCGAGGGACGAGGGAACCGTAGGCGATTTGGTAGGGTTTGCACTTCACCCCGATGTCGCCCTCGTTCTGCACGTAACCCTCGGGCGTGATGTAGCGTTGAACGTTGTGGGAATCCAGAGTGTAGCTGCCCATGCCGATAGGCTGAGGTGTGGGCGAACGTTGCAGGAGTTCGTTCTCGGTCATGACAAAGTCGCCCACCATGCGTCGCGCTTCCCGGATGTAGAGTTGGTGGGGCCAGTTGCCATTGTCGGTGAACTCATCCTTAGGCAGGCCCCAGGTATTCATCTCGGCCTGGACTTCGGAGGGCACGCGGGGATCCGTGGCGATAAAGTAGAGCCAGCCTTTCTGGTAGTCTTCGTGCTCTTGGAAGATGGCGCGGCGTTCGGCGTAGCTGCCTTCGGGGTAATCGTAGTTCATCCCAATGTTGTCGGAGCTCATGGGCCCGTGATTGTTGGTATCGGTCTTGTGGTTGGGAATAGGGTCGAACTTTTGGAAAGTTTCGCGCCAACCGGCATCAAAGATGCGGACCAATAACTCGTATTGGCTGGGGTCGTAGTTGTCGGGCCGGGAAAACGGAATGCGGTTGGTTGGGTCGTTGGTCAGACACATGCGGAAGCAGTAGGCCTGCACCTTGTTGTCGCCGGCGTGTTTCTCGCCGGGGTGCTCGACACTGATGCGCGGAAGCACGCCACTCGAGGGGTCGCCGGGGATGACGTAGGGGTCGATGCGTTGTTGGTCGGGAATGGCATCGAAATGATGACCGTGATGCAGGACTCCAGTTTGGACGCCGTTCCATTCCTCGCCGTAAGTGTCTTTGCTCTCTCGGCCTACGTGATAGTCGATGCCAGCTGCCGCGATCAGATCGCCCTCGTAGGTTGCATCCATGAAAATTTTGCCGCGGTAGGCCGTCCCATCGAGGGTGCGAAATTCGGTGATGCGACCATCCACCACCGTAACACCGCCGGGGCTACGATCCAGCCATGCGTCACGCACGATCTCGATATCGTAGTCGCGCACGAAATCTTCGAACACGCCCTCGGCGGCGTGGGGTTCGAAGATCCACATGGTGCGTTCATCGCCATCGATCGCCGGGGTGCCTTGGCCTTTGTTCCCGTATTCGTTCTTACTCTGCTGGCGCCAGGAATCGTCCTCGTCATAGTGTTTCCAGATACGGTGGTAGAATTCGCGGGCGAGCCCACCGATGACCGCTTTGTTGCCGGTATCGGTCCATCCGAGTCCACCGCTGCTGAGCCCGCCGAGATGTCGATCTGGTGAAACGACGATGACGGACTTGCCCATTTTTTTGACCTGAACCGCTGCGGTGATTGCGGCGGAGGTCCCACCGTAGATGACAACATCAGCTTGTCGCGCGCCCATGGTCAAGAGGGGCAGCGAAAGGAGGAAGAGAAGCGGGATAGGTTTTCTCATGTCTGGGTGAGACTGACGGGATTGGTGTTGGGTTACATCTTAATCTCCCGGAGTGTGGATAGGAGAGAAAGACGGATGGGGCGAGGGATGATCATGATCAGGCTGTGGATTTGCGGTATTTTAACGGCAGGGTGCCGAAGTGGTTTTTGAATTGGCGGGTGAAGGAGCTGTGGTCGTAGAAACCACTCTCGAGGGCGATTTCGGTGATGCTTTTGGAGGTGGATTTGAGGAGGTCGGCGGCGATGAGGACGCGGAGGCGCAGGATGTATTCGCGGGGACTGATGCCGAAGCGTTGTTTGAAGAGGCGTTCGAGATGGCGCTGGGAGAGACCGGATTCGGCGGCCAACGTGGGGATGTGGATGGTCTGTGCGATGTGGCTCTTGATGAGCTCGACGACTTTGGTCACGGGATCGTCGGCGGCATCGAAGGCACGTTCGTAGGGTTGGATGAGTCCGCAGATGGCAGCGACCTTTTCGTCGTGATCGAAGATGGGGTATTTGTTGGTGATGAACCACTCGGGCAGGCGATCGCGGGCGGGGAAGAGTTCGACGAGATTGAGCAGTGGTTTGCGGGTGCGGAAGACGGTGCGGTCATCGGCCTCAAACTTGTCGGTCATGTATTTGGGAAAGATATCCACATCGAGTTTTCCCATGACGTCATCGATGGAGTTGAGACCGCAGTGCTCGAGGAAGCGCTGGTTGCCGAGGAAGAGGCGCCGCTCTCGGTCCTTGGCGAAGAACATCACATTGGGAATGTGCTCGAAGAGGCGGTGGAATTCGCCGCCCAGACGGAAGTTGTCGAGTTGGGGTGTGAATGACGACATGGCGAAAAAATACCAATATTAGAACCAAATAATACAAGCTGTTTCGGTAAAAATGGCGTAGGATTGATAAATCGGAATTGCTGTTCCCCAAAGTTATCCGACTCCGAGTGCCCCGCTCGGCTACCTCACTTTCTTAACCCCGTTATTTTCTTATGCCTGACCAGATCAATGTCGCCCTCGTGGGGCTCGGCTTTGGCGCCGAGTTTATCCCGATTTACCAAAAACATCCGCAGGCGAACATCGTCGCGATCTGCCAACGAAATGAGGAGTCGCTGAATAAAATCGGTGACGAGTTTGGGATCGAGAAACGGTATACCTCTTACGAAGAGTTGTTGGCCGATCCGGAGATCGATGCAGTGCACATCAATACCCCTATTGGCAGTCACGCGCCGCAGTCGATCGCCGCGCTCAAGGCCGGCAAGCACGTCGCTTGCACCGTGCCGATGGCAACGACGGTGGATGAGTGTGCCACGATTTGTAAGCTCTGTGAAGAGACCGGACTGACCTACATGATGATGGAGACCGTCGTCTATAGCCGGGAGTTTCTGTTTGTGAAGGAGCTCTTCGATAACGGCGAGCTGGGGCGCATCCAGTATCTGCAATCGAGTCACCAACAGGACATGGCGGGATGGCCGAGTTATTGGGATGGGCTGCCGCCGATGCATTACGCGACGCATTGCGTGGGGCCGGTGCTGGGATTGCAGCACAACCGTGCGGAGACGTTGTCGTGTTTCGGGTCGGGCCGGATTCAGGAAGAGATGATCGGCATCCATGGTTCACCGTTCGCGATTGAGTCATGCCAGGTGACATTCAAGGATTCGGACGTTTCGGCGCGGATCATCCGGTCGCTCTACAACACGGCCCGACAGTATCGGGAAAGTTTCGACGCTTACGGCTCCAAGAAGAGCTACGAGTGGCCGCTGGTCGAAGGCAAGGATCCGGTAATTCATACCATCGGAAAACCGGAACCCGAGATCCCCGAAAAAGTGACGGTGCCGGACTACGCGCACCGTTTGCCGGAGGAGATCCGGCCATTCACCGGGCGTGGGGTTTATGACTCGGGCGACAATCAACATTTGTCATTTACGCAGGGCGGGGGACACGGCGGATCACATCCGCATCTGGTGCATGAGTTCGTGAGCGCGTTGCTTGAAAAACGCGCGCCTTATCCGAATGGGCCGGAATCGGCTAACATCACGTGTGTTGGAATCCTCGCCCACGAATCCGCCATGGAGGGTGGGGCACTGAAGCGCATGCCGGAGTTTACGCTGAAGTAGGGGGTGGTGAGGCAGGATATTTTAACCACAGATGGACACCGATAAACACAGATTTGGATGCACTCAGGGCAGGAGAATGAGATCGATATTCGCTTTCGTTGGGATCGCGATTCTCGGTCTGACCTTGGGCCAATCCGTCCTCACTGCGTCCTCCGCGCCCAAGAAGGTTGTTTTCATTTCCGGCAAGCCGAGCCACGGTCCGATGTCCCACGAACATCGAGCCGGAAACATCATTCTCGCCCGAGCTCTTACCGCGGCCGATCTGAACATCACACCGGTCGTTTTACCGGAGGATGGTTATCCCCGGGACTCCTCCGTCCTCGCCGATGCCGACACCATTGTCGTCTTCTCTACGGGCCACAAAGGGCATTTGCTGAATCCCCACCTCGACGAATTCGACGCGCTGATGAAGCGCGGCGTCGGCGTGGTAATGATTCACTGGGCCACCGAGGCGGAGAAAGGTAAACCGGCTGAAAAATTCCTCCAATGGATGGGCGGGTTTTGCGATCTCGATTGGTCGGTCAATCCGCACTGGGCACCGCAGTTTGAGACCTTTCCCGATCATCCCATTGCCGAAGGAGTGGAGCCTTTTCACACCCATGATGAGTGGTATTATCACATGCGTTTTAATGATGACCTCGCTGGAGTGACTCCGATTCTTTCGGCCTTGCCCGGACCTGAAACGCTCCGCCGACCGGATGGAGCACGTAGTGGCAATCCCCACGTGCGTCGCGCCGTGGCCAACGGCGAAAGCCAACACGTCGGATGGGCCTATGAACGCCCGGATGGCCAGGGGAGGGGATTCGGATTTACCGGTGGCCATAATCATGTGAGTTGGCAGGACGACAATTACCGAAAGGTCGTGCTCAACGCCATCCTTTGGACGGCCCACGCTGAGGTTCCCACCGGTGGCGTCTTGTCCGCCACACCCACCGATACCGAAATCCGCGCCAACCTGGACGACAAAAGTAAGCGTCACTGACTCACTCCTGGGAACCCCGAGCTCTAGCTCGGCCCAATCCTCCTCCGCTCCTTTTCCCCATGTTCTCTTATCCCCTCCGTCGCCTCGCGATTCTCACTTCAACAGTAATCCTCGTCAGTCAACCCACGTTCGCGCAGCAGGGTTTTCCGGTAGCCCCCGGCACCGGCCTACCGCCGACCGAGGCCGCCGCCGCCATGGCCCTGCCCGAGGGTTTCAAATCCACCCTCTTTGCCGGTGAGCCCGACGTGCATCAGCCCATCGCCTTCACGATTGATGAACGCGGCCGTCTTTGGGTCATCGAAAACTACTCTTACCCCAACTGGTCTCCGTATGGAAACGACCGCATCCTCATCATGGAGGATACCGACGGCGACGGCTCCTTCGACACCAGCAAGGTGTTCCATGATCAACTCAACTTCGCTACCGGCATCGCCGTCGGTCATGGTGGGGTCTGGGTCGGTTCAGCCCCTTATTTACTCTTTATCCCCGACAAAAACCAGGACGACGTGCCCGATGCGCAACCCCAGGTCGTGCTCGATGGTTGGGGCTATCAAGACCTTCATGAAACCCTGAACAGTTTTGTCTGGGGCCCCGATGGTTGGCTCTACGGCAATCAAGGCATCTTCACCCACTCCAACGTCGGGGTGCCGGGCGCCAAAGATCACCAACGCACCCCGCTTAATGCCTGTGTCTGGCGCTACCATCCCACCAAGAAAATCTTTGAGATTTTCGCCGAGGGCATGAGCAACCAATGGGGACTCGATTTCAACGACGTGGGTGACGCCTTTGTCACCGCCTGCGTCATTCCCCATCTCTACCACGTGGTGCAGGGCGGTCATTATCACCGGCAAGCCGGCCAACATTTTAGTCCCTATACCTACGGTGATATTCAGACGATCGGTGATCACCTGCATTATGACACGGGAGTGGAATGGTCAGACGCCCGATTCGGAGCCGGGGGCACCGATGCCGCCGGCGGAGGTCACGCTCACGCGGGCACCTTGATCTATCTCGGCGACAGTTTCCCCGCGGAATACCGCGACACGCTTTTTACCCACAACATCCTCGGAAACCGGATCAACCGCGATCGGCCCGAACCTTCCGGTTCGGGTTACATCGGACGACATGCCTCCGACTTCATGATCGCCAACGACGGCTGGTTTCGCGGACTGCGCCTCGAGTTGGGTCCGGATGGGTCCATCTTTGGGAGCGATTGGTATGACGCTCGCGCTTGCCACCAACAACGACCCCAGGATCGCTCCAATGGTCGCATCTACAAATACAGCTACGGCGATACCACCGCGGAGACCATCGATCTCAAAAAACTCCCGAGTGCCGAGCTCGTTAAACTGCAGCTCCACCCCAACGAGTGGCAGGTGCGCCGCTCCCGCTTGATCCTGCAGGAACGTGGGTTTGATGCCGCGGTTCAGACGGCTCTCGTCGAGATCATTCGCACCCACGACGATCCCACGCGTCAATTGCGTGCGCTCTGGACGTTGCACGTTTCCCGAGGCCTGAGCGAAGACCTCGCCTTCGAGTTTCTTAACTCCGCCACCGACCACGTCCGGGCCTGGACGGTCCAGCTGACTTGCGAAGATCGCAGCCCTTCCGCCGCGCTCCGCGCGCGCTTCGCCGACCTCGCGCAGAACGATTCCTCCCCGGTGGTTCGTCGCTTCCTCGCTTCGGCAGCGCAACGGATCAAACCGGCGGACCGCTGGTCGATCGTCGAGGCGCTCCTCTCGCACGGTGAAGATGCGAAGGATCATAATTTGCCGCTGCTTTATTGGTTCGCCGCCGAACCGCTCGTCACCCTCGATCCGGCCCGCGCCTTGGCCTTGGGGCAATCTACGCCCATCGCCTCCATTCGCCCCTACTTTACGCGACGCCAAGCCGAAGCCGTCGCGAACGCGGCGGGGGAATCGGGCGACCAACAAAAGGACGGCATGCTATCGCTCATCTCCGCGTTGGCGGAATCAACCGACCCGGCCTATCACCTCGAGGTTTTGGGCAGTCTGCTCAGCGCGACGGAAGGTCAAAAAAATCTCACTCCTCCTGATACTTGGAGGCACACCTACGCGAAACTGAGTGCGAGTCGTGACCCCAAAGTCGTGGATAAAGCCGATGCACTTGCCGCGCGTTTCGGAGACCGCTCCGTCTTCCGCACCAAACAAGCGATCGTCCGGGATTCCTTTGCGCCGCTCTCCGCCCGCCAAGCCGCGTTGCGGGTGCTCACCGATCGGCGCAATTTCCAGCAAACGCCTCTTTTCCAATCTCTCTTGACGGAACCGGGATTGCGGCTGGGTGCCTTGCGCGCACTCGCTCCTTATGATGTGCCCACCACACCTCCGGCCATCCTCAAGGTTTACGCCAGTTTTTCCACGCCGGAAAAAAGCCAGGCCCTCTCCGTGCTGACGCAACGCGCGTCCTACGCCCACGCCCTGCTCGATGCCATTGAGCAAGACGCCATTCCGGCTTCGCATCTCGACGCCAGTTCGCTCCGACAATTGCGTCTCTTGGGCGATGCCGCGCTCACTCAACGGGTGGACAAGATTTGGGGCGAAGAACCGGAATCTCCCAACAACGCCGTCGCCGCCATCGGACGTTGGAAAAGTGAACTCACTTCTGAGCGCATCAGCGCGGCGGACCTCCGCAACGGCAAGACGCTCTTCATGCAAAACTGCGCCTCTTGCCATGTGCTCTTTGGTGATGGGCATGAGCTGGGTCCGGAGCTGACCGGGTCCAATCGCACGGATCTCGACTACCTCCTGGCCAACATCGTGCAGCCCAACGATACGATTGGGCGCGACTACCTTCTGACCGTCATCGAAACCAACGATGGCCGCAACGCCTCTGGCATCGTTAAACGTGAGTCAGCTGCTTCCGTCACCATCGCGAACCCCGCGGAGACCGCTACGTTCGCCACCTACGAGATCAAATCACTCAAGCGTCTAGAAGTCTCCCTCATGCCTCCCGGCCTACTCGACGCTCTCACCAAATCCGAGGCCGCCGATCTCGTCGCTTACCTGCAATCCCTCGGACCTCTCAAAGAATGAGGTTTGGGGGAGTCTGGTCCCGCATTTCCGAATGCGACCCCGGAAGGTCGTGACCGATTTTAGGAAGCCCTTGCAGATGGTGCCGCCAACCGTATTTTCGGTGCATGAAACTTGGAGCATTCTCGAATAGTCTATCCGTCAAAAACCTTGCCGATTCACAGGCCTTTTATGAGAAGTTGGGTTTTGAGCAGGTCGGGGGAAACGCCGCGCAAAATTGGGTCATCCTCCGCAATGGAGAGACCACTATTGGGCTGTTTCAAGGGATGTTTCCCAAGAATACGATGACCTTCAACCCCGGCTGGAACAATCAGGCAGAACCAATCGAAGACTATGAGGACGTGCGCAAGATTCAGCATCAGTTGAAAGCCAACGGTCTCGAACTCGTGACGGAAGTCGATGAATCCAGCAGTGGTCCGGGAAGTTGCATGCTCATGGATCCGGATGGGAACCCAATCCTCATCGATCAGCACGTGGGCTAGATCAAACGGCGTTGAGCATGGGTTACAATTCGGTGATCCGCTTGCCAGCTTTCAGCGGGGTAGGCAGGGTCTGCTCCATGCGCTTTATTGTTCTGGTTTGTTGCTTAGCTGTTTCTTCTTTTGCCGCCAGTCCGGAAGCGTGGGAGCGCATTGAAGTTGAACCGGGCGGGCGGATCGATGCCATCGCTGACTTTGGTGAAGGTGTGGTGGTTTTGGGCACGCGGTTGCCGAATCCCAGCAACGTTTATCGCAGCGCTGATTTGGGCCGGACTTGGGACCTCGTGGCCAACGTCGGCGAGGATGACTACATTACGTGTGTTGCATCAGGTGCGGGCGATGTCGGGTATATTCTTACGGGGGCCAAGGTTCACCTGTGGAAGACCGAGGATGATGGACTCACCTGGCACGATATGGGGCGCATTAACGACTCCGACAGCGGCACCAATTTTGCCGAGGCTTATGGCATGGTCGTTACCGATGCGGGCACGATTCTGGTCGCTGATACCGATGCCGAAGGTGGCCGCGTTTCCCGCTCCACGGATGGAGGAATTACATGGACCGTTAGCGCTCCGATTTCGCCGTTGGCGATCTACCGTCTGCAGCATGTCGGTGACGGCATCATCATCAACGGTTGGGCGGGCAACATCTATAAAAGCACGGATGATGGCCGCACGTGGCACGACTGCGGCAGGCTCATGGACTCGTTTCTTTATGCGATCGATTATCTGGGTGAAGACGTGGCACTCATCGGCACGGAGTCGGGTCACATTTTCCGCAGTGAGGATAATGGTGATACCTGGGCCAACCAAGGGCATGTTGGTGACTCGGCTGATGACTTTGTGAGCCTGGGTCAAGGTCGGGCTATCTTTACGACCTACCGTGATTCCAAACGCATGCATTACACGGCGGACGGTGGCCGCACGTGGAGTGAATGGGGTGATGTCGCTACGGGTGCGGATGGTGACTGGTTTGACCACGTCATCCTCGCCGAGCACGCCGGCAAGACGGTGATCGTGGGCGGCACGAACAAGGGTTTCGTGCTTCGGCAAGCGGTGGATTGATCGGGCGCGGTCGGGCGTAAGGCCCGGCATTCGCAATTTACTTCGTTGGATCGGGAATCGCGAAGGTCTCGTCGTCGACGAGTGGATTGACCAGGAATTTTTCGATGCGGTAGCGAAACGCGCCATTTTCTCCAGCACCCCATTCGGGATAGCGGATGCCGCTGGGGTTTGACCGGAGGGGACCAAAGATGGTGCCAGACGAGTCGGGGTCGTTGTTGCCGTAGAGCACGGGAGCACCGTCCTCATTAAGCCGGAACCAATTGAGCAGCTGGCCGTTCTCGAAAACTTCCAACCGGTCTTCACCGACCGATTGAGACGTGAGGGCGGGGTCTTTTTTCGCGAGTCGGCGGAGCGTGCGGTAGAGATTCGCAGCCCACCATTCATTGTCAGATGCAACTCGATCAGCGCCACGCTCAACCACCGGTTCGTGGTCGCGGCGGTATGTTCCGGTATCTCCATCAATCGTGGCCCATCGATCCCAACCCGGCGCGTGACCTTCGAAGCGCACGCGCGGTCGCGTGAGATCATTTACGATGCGGTTGTCGTAAGTGGTCGGAGCGGTGAGCGCGTAGTGGGTCGCTTCGACGATCACGACATTGACGCGGGCCCAAGCGTTGCGTCCACCCACGGCGGAGAGCAGACGATCGGTGCGGGCTTCACCGGATTCGGTTGCGGTCGTATCGGTTTGAGCGGTGGCCGATAACGCGGCGATTAATCCAACGATTAATCCACGCCGGAGTGCTGGAGAGAAAAATAAAAATTTGGAATTCATGGCGCAAGTGCGGGCGTGCCTTCTTCGGGCACGATGGTGATGGTGTAAGTATAGCTGCGGGTTTCGCCGCCGGGGTGTTTAATCAGGAAAGGTTTGGCTTCGATGGCCGCAAGTGTCTCCTGCAAATCGTGGTGACCGACCATCGGTTCGATGCAAGCGTAGGGCATGCCCGGCGGGGTCCAAAGGTTGGTATTGGGAAAGTCACCTAGGTCTACCATGATGTAAGGATCGCGTCCGGTTCGCGCGATTCCGATTTGGCGGGAGGCGTGTTCGCGCAGGAACATGCCACTGGGGGGCACGCGTTCGTCGCCGAGTCGGAGACGATCTTCATTGTCCAGGAACGGGATGCGGTTGGACTGTTGAAGACCGTCTGCGATCTCGGTGCGGTGAGTAGTCAAGCGCTCCGAGAAAACGATTTCGTAGTCGTCGCGGGTGCGGCCGTGGGACAGCGGAGTGTTAAACCCGGGGTGTCCGCCGAGCGCGTAATACATCGGTGTGGTGCCGTGGTTGGTGATGACGTAGCGCTGTGTGAGCGTGAGACCGTTGATTTCGGATTCGATATCGAGCCGGAAGGGGAACGGGTAGTGTGCTCGGGTGCCGGAGCTCGATGTCATGGTCTGGCGCACAAAGTCGGAGCGGTGTTGCGTGGTGTCGAACTCGTGGGTCACGGCCAGACCCAGAAACGGCATCTCATAGGGCTGATTTTGGTAGGTGAATTGATGGTCTTTGAAGCGGACGCACACGGGGAACATATTGGGTGCGCGTTCGGCCCAAAACTCAGGGTCCCCTTGCCATAGGTATTCGGTTCCCGTGGCGGTGTGCTTGATGCTTTTGAGCTGTGCGCCCTCCGTCTCGAGCGTGACGGTGAGGTGGTCGCCTTGGATCGTAACGGTGGGTTCCTCGGCTGGAAGCAAGCCGGCGAAAAGAAGAGGAAGCGTGAGTCGGAGGAGCGAGATCTTCATAAAGAGGAAACGTGGGTGTTGAGCGCTGATAGGACGTGATCCCATGCGCGGTCAAAGTAAGTGCGAATCTCAGCCCACTCGGGCCCATCCCCCCAGCCATCATGGATCAGGCGGACGGTGGTTCCGGAGTCGGCGTCGCATAACTCAAAATGAACCTGCGTTCGCACGTCACGTAGCGCGCCGAATTGGGGTGGGGCGTTCCAGGTAATGTGCAACAACCGCTCGGGCTCGAAGTTTTGCACCGTATTGCCTTCGCCACCCTGGAGTCCGGGTGGGTTCTCCATCAGAAACAAGATCTCGTAGCGACCGTCGATGCGAAGATCCACTCGAGCATCCCGACCGAACCAAGTCGCCAACTCCTTCGGGTCTGTCAAGGCGCGCCAAACGAGCGCGCGCGGCGCGGAGAGGGCGGCGCGTTTTTCGAGCGGTTTGAGTGGAGGAAGCGCGTCGGCCATGGCAGTAAATTCTCAGTTGGTTTTGTCGTAGAATTTTGCGCGGTGGGCTTCGGCCCAAGATATCAGTTCGGCGGCGATGACAGGTTCTTCGTTGATGAGATTAATGAGCTCATTGGGATCGTTTTTTAGATCGAAGAGCGATAGGCCGATTTCCCATTTTTGAAAGACTCCATCCTCACCGTCGTTGCCGGATTGAATCAAATGGCGGTAACTGTGCGGGAGATGCAGTTTCCATTTACCATCGCCGGTAATGATACCTTCGAAGGTTTTAGAGGTCGAAAATGGGTAGTAGTCATGCGGGTTGGTCGCGAGGGGCTGACTCGTGAGAATCGGCCAGATGTCGCGGCCGTCGATCTCGTGCTCGGGGAACTTCGCACCGGCTAATTTTACCAAGGTCGGCATAAAATCGATGGTATTGAAAAGCGTGGTGGAGCGGTGTCCGGCGGGGATTGCCGGCGGGTAGCGCACGACCGTGGCGCTGCGCAATCCACCATCGAAACCAGTAGCTTTCGCTTCGCGCCAAGGCGTTGCGCCGGCGTGATTACCATAGCTGTGCCAAGGACCGTTGTCGGAGGTGAAGATCACGATCGTATCGTCGGCGATTTCATTCGCGTCGAGCGCCTTCATGACTTCGCCGACCGACCAATCGAGCTCCATCATCACGTCGCCGTAGAGACCCATGCCGGACTTGCCGGCGAAGCGTTCGCTTACGAAGAGAGGCACGTGCGGCATGGAATGGGCGAGGTAGAGAAAGAAGGGTTGATTGTGGTGACGGTTGATGAAGTCGACGGAGTTTTCCGTTGCCCAGACCGTGAGGTTTTCTTGGTCGGATTTCTCCATGTCCTCGATCGTTACCTTGCCGTTGTCCCAGAACTGCAGCGGGTGTTTTCCCCAGTGCTCAGGGTTGCCTGGGTGGAAGCGCCACATGTCGTTGGAATACATGAGTCCGGCGTGTTCATCGAAGCCACGGGCGAGGGGACGGGTCTCGGGGAGATCGCCGATGTGCCACTTGCCGAAATGTCCGGTCGCGTAGCCGTGTGGTTTCAGCAGCTCGGGCAGGATCTTGATGTCGGGAGTCAGTCCGCGACCAAAAGGACCGTGCGCGCCAAAGACGCGGTTGCGGCCCGGCACGGTGCCACTGAGCAGAGCGGCGCGGGAAGCGGAACACACCGCCTGTGGCACATAGACGTTGTCGAAGCGGGTGCCTTGGGCCGCGAGGCGTTCAACATGGGGAGTCTCGTAGTTCGGATCGCCGAAGGGCTTGAAATCAGACCATCCGGAGTCGTCCAAAAAGATGATCACGATGTTGGGTGGGCGGGCCTTTTCGGCGGAGGCCGAGAAGCAAAAAACGATAGCACACGTGAGTGCGAGTAGGCGGGGTAGGAGGCGATTCACGGCTACAGAACTTGGCGAGTTGAGGAGTGCTAGGCCAATGAAATATCATTGCAGGTTTTTGGGTAAAATCGTGATCGGCGCTTGTGCGTTTTCGGGAACTGACGGACCGTGGGGTATGCAGGAATTACCCCTCTCCTCGTCGCCCTCCAGTGGTTTGATCGTATGGCTACGCCGTTTGTTCTGCTTGGAAATTCGCTTATTTGCCTTTTTGGCGATTTTCATGCTCGTGTCGTCGGTCATGTTCGGCGGAGAACGGTTTCTGCTTTCGAACGAAGGATCAGGTCGTGCGACTGCCTACGTTGAATCACCCAAAATTATTTCGTTCGACGGCAAGACGCATGCCGCGTGGCTCGATACTCCGCCGGCAGGAGGCTTTAGCGTAAGAATCCGAACCCGGGACAACGCTACCGGTGAGTGGTCCGGTGTAACCGATATCGGCGAAGCCACTGACAACCACGGTGGCCCCGCTTTGACCGTTGATGAGGAGGGTTATCTGCACGTTATCTACTACTCGCATCATCACCCTTTCCGTTACCGAAAATCAGTGCGGCCTAACGATTCGTCGGAATGGACCGAGTATGCCGAGTTTGGCGTCGACCTGACTTACCCAGCTTTGGTGTGTGCAACGGATGGCACGCTGATCATGACAGCGCGTCGGAGTTTTAAGGAGAAGCCCTGGGAACTCGAAATGTGGACTAAGGCGCCGGGAGGAGACTGGGCCCGGCAGCGTTCTATCCTGCGCTCCCGTCATTTAGTTTATACTCAATTTACCGCGTCCCTGGCGTGGGGGCCGGATCATAAAACCCTGCATCTGGGCGCCCGTATCTATGAAGTGCCCGGTGAGGATGCGATGGTTTCGATCACTACCGTGGGGTATCTTGCGAGCGACGATAACGGCGTGACGTGGCGAAAGGCGAACGGCGACGCGGTTGCACTCCCCGCTACGCCGGAGACGTTTGACTCCGTGTCCGCGGGTCGAACATCCCACGGTCAAAGTCTACACGTCGGTTCAATGGCGGTAGATGCGAAGGGGAAACCGCATTTGGTTTATGGGGTAAAAACTGAGGAAACCGCGCAGTCTTACTGGGCCTCACTGGCGGAGCATGGTCAGTGGCAACGTCACCACCTTAATCCCTATTTACCGGGCAAATTTCGTGAATGGGATCTGTTCATGCACGGCGGAATTTCATTCGGAGCGGATGGGCAGCCCCTCATCGTGGGCACCGTGATGCAGGTGCAGCCTGGGATGCACGAGTGGGGTGAAGTAACGACCGAGCTGGTGCGTTTCCATTCCCATGACGGAGGAACGACGTTCACCGCCGATATCCTCGATAAACCTGATGCTGAGTCCCCGCGTTGGATGCCCAATATCGAACGCCCCACCGGCTTCAACGAAGTTGCTGATCAACCCAGCTTCATCTACACCGACGGCGTCCGCGGCGACGCCCTCCATGACGTCCTGAGCAATCACGTCTACTGGATCTCTAACTAAACGGGGTCAGGTCGTGATATTTATATTAAATATCTGAATGCGTCAGCATGACCCAGTTGGTGGGTCTTTTGGCAAAAAAATATAATAATCACGACCTGACCCCATTTTCACGGAGTTTGGTGTTGTCCCAGGCGTCGTCGACGGAGGGGTCGATGCTCTGGCGGTCTTCTTCGAACTGATCCTCCATTTCCGAGATACTGCGGCGGACTTGGGTGGCGAAGGCATTTTCGTCTTTGTGCACGGCGGCGATTTTGGTGGCGGCTTCGCGGTCAAATTTGGCAAAGGCCTGCGCCAATCGATTGGCGCGATGAGCCCGATAGCCCAGCTCTTCTAGTGCGCCGCGGGCCAGTTCGATGGCGCTGCCGGCATGTTGATGCACGGTGCGGGTGATGCCGTCGTTGATAAGTTCGAAGTGGTGCGGACGTGAAAGCGCGCGCACCAGAATCTTCAGATGAGGGAAGTGTTTGCGGGTGGTGGCGATCAATTCGGTCACCTTGTCTTCGTCGCCCAGTGTGATGATGAGCAGCTTGGCTTTGTGCGCTCCAGCCGCTTCCAGAAGGTCGTGACGGTTGGCGTCTCCGTAAAATGCTAGGATACCCAGCTTACGCAGAAAATCGATGTGGTCGGAGTCATGATCGATGACCGTCACATCGATTTTTTGAGCCCGGAGCATACGGGCAACGAAGTTTCCGAAACGTCCAATTCCTGCCAGGATGACGGGTGAGTCTTCGTCCATCTCGTCCGGCTCTTTTTCGTTTGTGGTCTTGGTGCCGAAGCGAGGTCGGATGACCCGTTCTTCCAGCACCATTACCAAGGGAGTGAGCGCCATGGTAAGTGCGACACTCGCGATGAGGATCTGCGCCACTTCGGTCGCGATCACCCCTTCGGTGATTCCGAACCCGAGCAGCACGAAAGCGAATTCGCTGCCCTGCGCGAGGGAAAGCGCAAACAGGAACCGTTGATCGAGCTTGAGTTTTCCGAAGGCGCCCAGGACGAGCAGAATCACGGCCTTCAGCACCATCAGTCCGACGACCACAGCGGCGACCACTCCCGGTTGCTGTGCGATAAGCGCAAAATCCACGGAGGCACCTACCGCGATAAAAAAGACGCCCAGAAGTAATCCCTTGAAGGGCTCAATGTCGGCTTCGAGCTCGTGCCGGTATTCGCTGTCCGCCAATACTACGCCGGCGAGAAAAGTGCCCAGTGCGGCGGACACTCCGAGCGAACTCATGAGCAGAGCGATCCCGATTACGAGTAAGAGTGCCAATGCAACGAATGCCTCCCGCACGCGCGTCCCGGCGACCAATCGCAGCACGGGTTGCACGACATACCGACCGGCAAGGATGATTGCGACCACCGCGCCCAATACCAGCAGGGTATTGACCCATGAGGGTTGGTGCGCCAACCAGTCTTGAAATGCCGAAGCGCCATGACCGTGTTCACCGTCCCCGGCGCCGGCTGGAGTGAGCGTCGCGAGCAGTGGGAAAATTGCCAGCATCGGAATCACGGCGATATCCTGAAACAGCAGCACGGAGAACGCACTGCGTCCCCCAGAGGTGTTGGACAGGTTTTTCTCCTGTAGGCCCTGGAGCACGATGGCGGTAGACGAAAGTGCGAGCGCGAGACCGATGGCGAGAGCCATCTGCCAAGTTAGGCCAACGAACGCTGCGATCCCGAAGATGGCGGCGGCAGTGAGCACGACTTGTCCACCGCCCAGGCCGAGGATGGGGCCGCGCAGTCGCCACAGGAGGGAAGGGCGCAGTTCGAGTCCGATGAGGAATAGCATCATGACGACACCGAATTCGGCGAAGTGCATGACGTCTTGGCCCTCTTCACCGACGAGCCCCAGGCCAAATGGACCGATCGCCATGCCGGCGACGAGGTAGCCGAGCACGGCGCTCAAACCAACGCGTTTGGCGATGGCGACGCTGATGACGGCTGCGAGCAGATAAACAAAGACGGCGACGAACAGAGATTGATTGGCCATGATAGGTGAGAGATCGAAATCAGTTGGAAGTGGTGTTTAACCAGTTGCGGTAGGTCGTGGCCCACGCATCGCAGCCGGATTCGTCTTGATTCAGAGCTCCGTAAAATATCAACGGTTCGGCGTAGCTCATGCCGCAGAGCCGGGCGGTCTGTTCGATCGGTTTGAGAAATTCTTCCACGGGGTAAGTATTGTATCCCTCGTTACAATACGCGTCGCTGCCGCCTCCTGTG
This sequence comes from Opitutaceae bacterium, assembly GCA_018667915.1. Classification (GTDB taxonomy): domain Bacteria; phylum Verrucomicrobiota; class Verrucomicrobiia; order Opitutales; family Opitutaceae; genus Actomonas. The sequence goes on from JABIRI010000100.1 coordinate 33,268, forward strand.
GTGGTGACGGTGCAGAGTTGTTTGCCGTGCAAGGCGGTGCCACCTTGGCCGTAGGCCCAGCCGTAGCGCAGCACGACGTCGAACCACTCCTTCACGATCGCGGGCGTCGAATACCAATAAAATGGGTGTTGGATCACGATGCGATCGTGACTTTCGGCTAGCGCCTGTTCGCGTGGAACGTCGATCTGGAAATCAGGATATTCCTGGTAGAGGTCATTAACCGTGACGTGATCCAGACCCGCCGTGGCTTTGAGTAGAGAACGATTCGCGCGAGATTTCTCGAGCGCGGGATGGGCGAACAGGATGAGCGTGGAC
>JABIRI010000139.1 GCA_018667915.1 Opitutaceae bacterium
CGCAGCGGTCGGCTCATTGATGATGCGCTTCACCTCGAGGCCAGCGATCTTACCGGCATCCTTGGTGGCTTGGCGCTGGGCGTCGTTAAAGTAGGCTGGAACCGTGATCACCGCTTCGGTGACAGTGCTACCGAGGTAGGACTCGGCATCGGCTTTCAGCTTCTGCAGCACGAATGCAGCAATCTGCTGCGGAGCAAATTGCTCCGTCTTATCGCCGACCTGCGCTTCGATGTAGGCGTCACCGCCTTTGCCTTCGACAACCTTATAGGGGAGGTTCTTTACCTCCTCTTGGGCCTCGGAGAACTTGCGTCCGATCAACCGCTTCGCGGAGAAGATCGTATTGCGCGGATTCGTCACGGCTTGGCGCTTGGCAGCCTGGCCGACCAGACGCTCACCGGTTTTGGTGAATGCGACGATGGACGGCGTGGTGCGTGCGCCTTCTGCGTTGGGGATTACCACTGATTCTCCGCCCTCCATGACGGCCATGCAGGAATTCGTGGTGCCTAAATCTATACCGATAATGCGGCTCATGCTCGGGGAGTAAGCAGCCCGTATGCCTACGCATTTAAATATACTTTAATTACTGTATATCAATTTCTTATACCATATTAGAATGCAAAAGCGGTCAACCGCGATGAGTCATTCAGGGCCACTGTGTCACACCCAGTGTCACACTTGTGTCACGCCATTCATACTATTTGTCACACGAGAGACGTGCTCTTGCGCTGGTTCAGTGGCCTCCGTAACACTCCAGCCTGTGGAGACTGAAATCATAGTGCCAAACGAAGTCGGAGTCATGACGCTGCCAGGCGTAGCGTTTTTTCCTCACGCCTTAATGCCGCTGCATATCTTCGAACCGCGCTATCGCCAAATGTTAAAGGATGTCCTGGCGGCCGATCGCATCTTCGCCATCGCAGGACTGCATCCGGATTCTGACCCCGCCGAAGAGCGGGGACAACGCATCGCGACCGCCGGAATCGTGCGTGCCTGCAATCTGAACGAAGACGGCACCTCGAACCTTCTTCTCCAAGGAATCTCCCGGGTTGAATGCTTGAATATCGTCGCCGAGGTGCCTTACCGACGCATTCAAATCCAGGCTCTTGCTAGTGAACGTGATCAAGACGAAGATCGGGGGTTACGCCTACGGAAGCGCGTCGAACGCTTGATTTCACTGCGTCGCCAACTCGGTGCCCCTACCCCGGATGGGTTTACTCAATTTCTGCGGTCGATCGATGATCCGGAAGCATTCGTCGACTTGGCAGTATTTACGCTCTGCCCCAGTGCCGCTCTAAAACAACGTCTCCTCGAAACGCTGGCCGTCGAACAACGCCTCCAGATCTACGGCGACGCCCTGCGTCAAGAAATCGATAAGCTTACGCTCCAGAAAAAACTCCAAGGCCGGTTATCCGACGATGACATCGAGCGGAACTGATGAGCAATTCAGGGTTCTCCCCTACCCGTAGTTGGGTGACCGCTGGCGCGCTCGATCCTCCTTCGCCAAGCCTGCGGAGAATTTCGAATCCCATTGTGATTCGAATCTGGAGCCGCTTATCGGAGTCGAACCGATGACCTACTCATTACGAATGAGTCGCTCTACCAACTGAGCTAAAGCGGCGTCTCAGAGTTGACGGAAGAAAACCCTACGTCCTTGTAGGGCAAGCCTCCTTTTTAACCGTGTCCTCCCTCGCCACCGATCTTTTCGACTACGATTTGCCTTCTGAGCTGATTGCCCAGACCCCTGCAACCCGGCGTGACAGTTCACGGTTGATGGTGATTGATCGTAAAAAAGGGTCGGTCGAGCACCACCATTTCCACGATCTTCCCGACCTTCTCATAGCCGGAGATACCCTGATTCGTAACAATGCCGCCGTGCTGCCCGCTCGTCTGAGGGCCAAACGGCCTACCGGTGGTGCCGTGGAGTGTTTCCTCCTTCGACCTGAATCCGTCGAAGAAGCGGGGGAACGGTGGTGGTGCCTGCTCAAACCCGGCAAACGTCTCCCCGAGGGCGCGACGTTCGCACATCCCGAAGGATTTGATGCGCGCGTGCTCACAAAATCTTCGGACGGAACAGCGCTGGTGGAATTTTTTCCCCACGTAAAAAATGAATCCGTCACGGCGATCGCCAACCGGCTGGGCCGTATGCCGCTGCCGCCTTACATCGCGCGTGCGGTCGATTCTGCACACGCGACCTCCGACCTCGAACGCTATCAGACCGTATATGCCGACCGCGCTAAACAGGTCGCGGTCGCCGCGCCGACGGCCGGCCTACATTTTACTCCCGAAATCCTTGATAGAATTAAAAAGCGCCAAATCGAGACCGCCGAAGTTACCCTCCACGTGGGTCTCGGAACGTTTCGCCCCGTTAAGACCGACCTTATTACGGACCACGATATCCATCACGAGGTATACGAAATCCCCCCCGCAACCGGTCAGCTGCTGAAAAACCCTACCGGCCGTCGCATTGCGGTCGGAACCACATCCGTTCGCGCAATCGAACATTTTCTCCAGCAGAATCCCGGCACTTCCCGGATCCATACGACAGCCTCTGCGGACATATTTATCTACCCGCCCCGCCAGTTTGCTGGCGTCGACGGATTGATTACGAATTTCCACCAGCCGCGTTCCACACTGCTCTGTTTGGTTTCAGCCTTTCTGAAACCCGGAGCATCCGATGGAATTGCTTGGATTAAAGAAATTTACGCCGAGGCCATCTCAGAGAAATATCGCTTCTTCAGCTATGGAGATGCGATGCTGATCCTCTAAATCTTAACGACTCAATGACTGCTGCAGAACTCAAAAAC
>JABIRI010000099.1 GCA_018667915.1 Opitutaceae bacterium
CGAGTTGTGATCGAAAATTTATGTGGATCGGGCTTTACGCCCGACATCGTTGCCTCAGGTAAGTTTGTAACGACCGGGCACGGCGGGAGGAGTCAGCGGCAAGTCGCCCCATGTCCACTCGGCCGGGGTCAGGTCTTCTTTGGAGGCATTCATCGCCCAGCCCCAACTGACGGCTCTTCCGGAGTAGGCCGCTTGCCGTCCGAGGATGGCGGTCATAGTCGTTTCGGCGATGCGTTTACCTTCGTTGATGGCTTTGCTGTTTCGAATCGAATCAATGGTTTCCTTATACTGCTGCACCGGTGGTTTGACGGTTCGGGAACCGGGAAATTTTTTAGCATGGGCACCCGTGACTTCAGCGCGGCCAAAGGTCAGCAAGACCTCGCCTTTATCGCCCTGAATGCGCATGTCGTTGCGGTGGGCAATACCGTCCACTTGCGCGCCGAAATGGGTAATGCTCGCGCCGTTGGCGTATTCATACTCCACCGACATGTGATCCCACTCGTTCATGTAGATTGAATCGGTGCGCGTCTGGCGTCCGCCAAAGCCCGATGCCTTTACGGGCGGTCCGCCCATCGCCCAGTTGAGCAGATCGAGGTTATGCACGTGTTGCTCGACGATGAAGTCACCCGAGGCCCAGACCGTGAACAACCAACGACGCAGTTGCCACTCCATGTCTGACCAAGAGTTCTGGCGAATGGCCTCGTTACTGCGGAAATTCATCAACGCACCGCCGACGCGAACCGAGTGTCCGGCAACCGCTTCGCCGATTCCGCCTTCATGGATGTAATCCATCACCTCCTGAAGATGCGTGGCACGTCGCATCTGTGTTCCCGCTACGACGGTGAGTCCCTTTTCCCGGGCGACCTCGGTGGTGGCCAAAAAGTCCCTGACACCCGGGCCGTCGATCGCGATGGGTTTCTCGACAAACACATGCTTATTGGCCGCGACCGCGGCCTTGAAATGGATGGGACGAAACACCGGTGGGGTCGCCAGGATGATCAAATCCACGTCGCACTCGATCACGCGCTTGTAGGCATCGAAGCCGGAGAACATGCGTTCGGGCGTAACCTTGAAGATGTCCTTAAAGGGCAGACCGCGTGCAGCCATCGCCGCTTCCATGTTTTTAGGCGCGTCGTTGAGGTGATCCTCAAACAGATCCCCCATCGCCACCAGTTCGATCGTGGGATCGGCTTCAACGCAATCGACGATACCTGCTGATACGGAACCACGATCACCGCAGCCGATCAATCCGACACGGATCCGCTCGGAACTACCGGCAGCAAACACATTATTAGGAGTGGCCATCAACGTCGCGAGACTGGCCGCGGCAGTCGAACCAACAAAGGTTCGACGACTCATCGCATTTTCAGGGGGCATTCCTTATTACTACCCGCCGAGCGGCCAACGCGTCAATCACCCCGACTGTCGAACCGTATGGCAGGAGCTCCCCAGCTAGGAACCCTCACCAATCTGCTTTTCGCAGAACGACATCACATCCCTGAACTTCGCGGCGTTCTCGTCGTCGACTTCCACGAGATTGCGATGAGCGTCCAAAACGGCGCGGGCCGCCTGAATCTCGTCACTCAACACAGCGGTCTGCAAAAATGCGGTATCGTCCCGGGAAACCCCGACCCCGTCGTCGACGGTGAGCAAACGATTCAATCCCAGGTTGTGCACGAGCTCGTTGTTGCGCTCATTCAAGTGGCTCACGACCAGCGACCCACGCGGAGTGGTTTTGCGCAGCTGCAAGGCCGCGCCCGCCATCACGCCGAGAAACGTGCTGTCCATGCCCGTGCAGGACTCAAAATCCATCACGAAACGGTGTTTCCCATTTTGGATCATCTTGTTCAGAAAATCCTTCATCCCGCTGCAGTTTTTGAAATTGGCTTTGCCCTCGACTCGGATCGCTACCGGGTCGCTGTCGGGGTTCACTAAAAACTGTGATTTATCTTCCACTACAAAAAAAGACCGGAGAACTCACTAAAAGTTCTCCGGTCGAAATTAAGATCAGTTGCGCGCGATGATTTGACGCAACACGTAGGAAAGGATCCCGCCGTGTTGGTAGTATTCCACCTCGATCGGGGTATCGATCCGGCAGATCACCACGATCTCTTCGGATTCGCCGTTGGCACGGGTGATCCGCAACGTGAGGTCCTGTTGAGGCTTCACATCCGGAGTCAGACCGAGCACATCGAAGACTTCGGTGCCATCGAGCCCGAGGGTTTTGGCACTGACGCCTTCCTTGAACTGCAGTGGGAGGACGCCCATGCCGACGAGGTTGGAGCGGTGAATGCGTTCGTAGGTTTGAGCCACAACGGCTTTTACGCCAAGGAGGTTGGTGCCTTTGGCGGCCCAGTCGCGGGAAGAACCCGTGCCGTATTCCTGACCTGCGATGATCACGAGTGGCGTATTGCGCTCCTTATAGGTGGCCGCGGCATCGAAGATCGCCATCTCCGTGCCTTCCGGCTGGAGCTTCGTGAAGCCTCCCTCTTTAGGCGTCACCATGAGATTCTTGATCCGGACGTTGGCGAAGGTGCCACGCGTCATGATGCGATCGTTGCCGCGACGTGATCCGTAAGAATTGAAGTCGACCCATTCGACGCCGTTTTCGCTGAGGAAACGACCGGCCGGTGAGTCCTTCTTGATCGCGCCGGCGGGCGAGATGTGGTCGGTCGTGACCGAGTCACCGAAGAGTCCGAGCGGACGAGCACCCTTGATCTCAGCAATGGTTCCGGGCTCGAGGGAGAAGTCGGTAAAGAACGGAGGCTCTTGAATGTAGGTGGAGTCGCCGTCCCACGCGTAGACGTTGCCGACGGTGGAGGGGATTTCGTTCCACTTCGGGTTTTGTCCGGTGAAATCGCTGTAGAGCGCTTTGAAGACCTCGGGTTTGAGGGCGGCGGCCATCTCGTTGCGAATCTCTTGGAGCGAAGGCCAGAGGTCCTTGAGGTAAACATCGTTGCCATCTTTGTCCGGTCCAATCGGTTCGCTGGTCATGTCCATGTTCACCCGACCGGCGAGCGCGAAGGCCACGACGAGCGGAGGAGACATGAGGAAGTTGGACTTAATGTTTTGGTGGACACGGGCCTCGAAGTTGCGGTTACCCGAGAGCACGGACGCTGCGACGAGATCGTTGTCGACGACCGCAGATTCGATTTCGGTGTCGAGTGGTCCGGAGTTGCCGATACAAGTCGTGCAGCCGTAACCGACGGTCTGGAAACCAAGCGTATCGAGATAGGGCGCGAGACCGGTCTTGTTGAGGTAGTCGGTGACAACCCGGGATCCCGGAGCGAGGGAGCTCTTGACCAACGGGTTCACCTTCATACCGCGCTCGACGGCTTTTTTGGCGAGTAAACCAGCGGCGAGCATGACGCTCGGGTTGGAGGTATTCGTGCAACTGGTGATGGCGGCGATCAATACACTGCCGTGACCGATGTCGGTGTCCTTGACTTGGGTCGCGACCGTGCCGAGTCCGGCTGGGTCTTTGGCGAATCCACCGTCGGCGACAGGTTTCGCGAAGGTCTGTGCAAAGGACTCTTTGAGCTCGGGGACGATGATGCGATCTTGCGGACGCTTCGGACCGGCCACACTCGGGACCACGCTCGAAAGGTCGAGTTCGACATCCATGGAGTAGTCGATGTCACCCTTTTCGGGGATACCCCAAAGTCCTTGGGCCTTATAGTAGGACTCGTAGAGGGAGACGTGTTCCTCTTCGCGACCGGTGCCGCGCAGGTAGAGGGAAGTCTCTTCGTCGATCGGGAAGAAGCCCATAGTCGCGCCGTATTCGGGGGCCATGTTGGCGATGGTCGCGCGATCGACGAGCGGCAGGGCCTTCGCACCGGGGCCGTAGAATTCGACGAACTTACCCACGACCTTCTTTTCGCGCAGCATCTCCGTGATGGTGAGCGCGAGGTCGGTCGCGGTGACGCCTTCAGACAACGCACCAGTGAGGTGCACGCCGACCACGTCGGGAGTGAGAAAGTAAACCGGTTGGCCGAGCATACCGGCCTCAGCTTCGATGCCACCCACGCCCCAACCCACGACGCCGAGGCCGTTGATCATGGTGGTGTGGGAATCGGTGCCGACGAGCGTGTCTGGGTAGTAGGTATTGTGCTCATCCTTGAGCACACCCTTGGCGAGATACTCGAGATTCACTTGGTGCACGATACCGATGCCGGGAGGCACAACCTTAAACGTGTCGAACGCCTGCATGCCCCACTTCACGAACTGGTAACGCTCGCGGTTACGCGTGAATTCGAGCTCGAGGTTTTTCGCCAGCGCATCGGCGGAGCCGGAGAAGTCCACCTGCACGGAGTGATCGACGACAAGGTCAACCGGCACGAGTGGCTCAATAATTTTAGGGTCCTTACCGATGCGATCGACGGCCGAACGCATCGCGGCAAGATCGACGAGGAGCGGCACCCCGGTGAAATCCTGCAATACGATGCGAGCCACCACAAAAGGCACCTCGGCCGTGCGGTCTGCCTTGGCCTGCCAGCTGGCGAGCGATGCCACGGCATCTTCCGTTACCCGTTTGCCATCACAATTGCGCAACAGCGACTCGAGCACCAAGCGGATCGAAACCGGCAAGCGGTCGACCGCGTAACCGGCGTCTTTGAGCGCGGGCAGCGAATAGAGGGCGTGGGACGCGCCGTTGGCTTCGAACGTGCCCCGAGTATTGAACGGATTGGGAAGACTCATATCTGGATTCTAATAGTATTTCTGAAGTAAAAACCGAGCTGCCTCACAGATTTTGGGAGACAGCCGGTGCGCGACGGCGGATCCGGCGCTTAGCTGGCGAGCGCAGCTTTGATGGCGTCGAAGTTCGGCAGATCGGTGGGAGCTGGCGTTTGCTCGGCATATTTCACGAAACCATCGGCACCGACCACAAACGCGGCGCGAGCCGACGTGTCACCGACTCCGGCGAGCATAGGGAAGACCACGTCGTAGGCCTTGGTGGTCTCTTTGTTGAGATCGCTGGCGAGCGTGATGGAGATCTTGTTGGCGTTGGCCCACGCTTCTTGAGCGAACGGGCTGTCGACACTGATGCCGATCACACGGGCATTCAGGTCGTCATAAGCGGAGAGACCCGCCGTGACATCACAGAACTCTTGCGTGCAAACGCCGGTGAAAGCCAACGGGAAGAACAATACGACAGTGGACTTTCCGCCATTGTCGCTGAGCTTCACATCAACGAGACCGTCAGCGGTCTTACTCTTGAGGGAAAAATCTGGGGCGGTGGAACCTACGGCGATGGGCATGATGAAGTGGATTGGTGTATGTTTAGTAAGATCGACCAAATGAGGCCGAAAAGGAGCGCTAACTTACCGACCTCCTGAAATAAGCCGCAACCCGTTTTTACACTTAGAAGCCCCGTTATTTCTAGAAAAGCGTTCTGCATTAGAAGCGCTGGGGGTTGTGAGGCCCGCGGTCGCACTTCCCCCTTGCCCCCAACAAACCCTGCCCGTTTTGCTCAATCCCACTCCCATGACCATTCTTGAAGAGCTCCAATGGCGCGGCCTTTACGCCGACTGCACCGATCTCGAGGCCCTCACTGAGCGCCTCGCTCAGGGGCCCCTCGCCCTCTACGCCGGATTCGATCCCACGGCAGACAGCCTCCACGTCGGCAACCTCGTGCCCCTTCTCGCCCTGCGTCGCTTCCAAGATTACGGCCACCGGCCGATAGCCCTCGCGGGTGGCGCCACCGGTATGATCGGTGATCCCTCCG
>JABIRI010000212.1 GCA_018667915.1 Opitutaceae bacterium
AGCCGAAGGAGCCCAAACATCGCTTCAAAAAGCGGCCGCCTGCTCCGACGCGTGACCCGGAGCTCTACGATTACGAATAATCGAAGATTGGGATGGTTTTTTGATGCCACCCTCTGGTTAAGCGTGTGAAGTTACGCGGAATGTCCGTATCGAACGACAACTCCGCCGTAGACCAACGCATCAAGGCCGCATGCCAAGCCGTGCTGCGCCAGGTCCCGCGTCTTGAGGCGGATCTAGGGAAAGTGAAAAGCGACTGGAAGGCGGATGGCAGTCGGGTGACGGAAACGGACTTGGCGATTTCGCGGGAAATCCTCGGAGAATTGGCGTCAGCGTTTCCGGAGGATCAAGGATTCAGCGAGGAACTCATGACGGGCGACCCGATAGCGGTCACGAGTCGATATGCCTGGGTGTTGGACCCGATTGATGGAACAAACAATTTTGCGGTCGGACTCGCTCAGTGCGCGATCTCATTGGCGTTGATGGAGGACGGTTATCCCATCTACGGCGTGATCTATGACGTATCGCGCCAACGGTTGATGCACGGAGGTCGGGGCCGTGGGGTTTGGGACGGCGAAGAAAAGGTAAAGGCTCTCCAGAGTCGACTGAGTCGGACATCGAAGGTCGGATTTCACAGCCCCCGGGAAGAGGGGAAATATCCCGGGCATGGCGAAGCGATCGTGACATGTTGCAAGGTGCGGGCAATCGGGAGCAGCGCCCTGCATTTGGCCTACGTCGCGACAGGATTACTCGATGGGGTGGTGGATCACAATGTGAAGCTATGGGATATCGCCGCGGCAGTCGCGATGGTGGAAGCGGGCGGGGCGGAAGTGCGATTTCTGGCCAATAATCCGCTGCCCCTGCGTCGATTCGATTTGGACATGCCGGCCATTCTCTACGTAGCGGGGGGGAAGCACATGTGTGACGACCTCGTGGCGGTATTACCACCATTCGCCCCCTGAGCTGGTTTAACAGTTCGATTAAAAATTTAAGTCAATTAATCGGAGAGTGCAGTTTTGCATTGCTAGGCCCCACCTCGAAGCGATTGCGTATAGGTTCTCCACCTTCTTGTAGTTCTATCGCCAATACCCAGCCATGGCCAAAAAAGCTTCCCGTCCCGCTTCACCCCTCACCTTTGATCTGCCGGTTTCTTTGATCGAAAAGATCACTGCCGCCCAAACCAAACTTGGTTTGGCGTCCACCAGCGAGGTGGTTCGCCTCGCCTTGGCAAAGTTCAATTTTGACCGCTTCGAGTCTGCCCGGGAAGAACATCGTCAGATCTCGGTTCGCTTGCCGGCCGACATGAAAACCCTCCTCTCGCGTCAGTCGCGGAAGAAGAAGGTCAGCGTGGGTGAATTGCTCCGTGCCTCCCTCGATGAGTTGTCCACGGCCAAGCCCGTCGCCAAGCCGAAGGTAGCCAAAGGGAAGAAGAAGGTGAAGAAGGCTCCGGCCAAAAAAGCTCCCGCCAAAAAGGCGGTGAAGAAGGCGGTTAAGAAGACGGCCAAAAAAGCGAAGCGCCGCTGAGCTACGCTCAACGCACTCCGGTTAAGCGGTTCTTCCGAGCCGATCAAAGCAAGCTACCGTGCGCGGAGCTTGCTTTTCGTTTTTGAGGGGGCTTAGGTCGGCTCGTTTTGACTATGAGCCAAGCACCCGCGTCACTCTCATCCTGGGCCCTTAACGTATCGCCATCTCCCACGTTGGCGGTTGATGCCAAAGCGAAGGCATTGAAAGCCGCCGGCGAAGACGTCTGTGGCTTCGCGGCCGGTGAGCCCGATTTCGATACACCTGCCCACATCAAGGCAGCAGCCGTCGCGGCATTGGATGCCGGTAAGACGAAGTATGCGCCGACACCGGGCATCCCGCCGCTGCGCGAAGCGCTGGCGGCCAAGTATACCGACACCTATGGATTGCCCACCGAGGCGGCGCAGGTGGTGGTGAGTCCCGGAGGTAAATTTTCCTGTTATCTTACGGTTCTGGCGATTTGTTCGCCGGGCGATGAGGTGATCGTGCCGGCGCCTTATTGGGTGAGCTACCCTGAGATGGTCAAATTGGCGGGAGCGACGCCCAAGACCGTGCTCGCGACCGATGCGACCGGGTTCAAACTGACGCCGGAGATGCTGGAGGCAGCGATCACTCCGAAGTCGAAGTTGCTGATTCTCAATTCACCTTCCAACCCCACCGGAGCAGTTTACACGGCCGAGGAGTTGGGGGCAATCACGGCGGTAGCGGTGAAGCACAACCTCTACATTATGTCGGACGAGATCTACGAGCACCTGCTCTACGACGGGGTGAAGCATGTTTCCCCGGCCTCTTTCTCCGATGAGGCACGCGAGCGCACGATCATCGTATCGGGCTTTGCCAAGACCTTTGCCATGACGGGGTGGCGTCTCGGCACGATTGTCGCGCCTAAAGCCATCGCCAAATCGATTGCAGAAATCCAAAGCCAGACCACCTCCAATGCCACGACCTTTGCCCAATGGGGAGCGTTGTCGGCCTATACGGAAGCCGATAAAACGAAGGCGGCGTTGGACGAGATGTTAGTGGCCTTTGATCGCCGTCGGAAGTTGGTCCACGCGGGACTCAACGCCATCGATGGCATCGAGTGTCTGTTGTCCCAGGGGGCATTTTACCTATTCCCGAATGTCTCCAGCTTTGGTATCGACGATCTGACCTTTTGCGAACGACTGCTCGATGAGCAGAAGGTGGCCGCCGTGCCGGGGGCCGCTTTTGGAGCTCCAGGCTTTGTGCGGATTAGTTACGCGACGGCCGATGAGACTCTACAGAAGGGACTCGATCGCCTCGGTAAGTTCTGCGCTGGACTGTAATCAGCTCCCCCTAAAGTTAACGGTGCCGGATTTCGGTATCGGCATGTCTCGGTCAATTCGTGGAAATGAATCCATGAAATGGCTGTATGTGGTGAGCTTCGCGGTGTTGATCAGTTCTGGTTCCGTCGCGGAGGATCGTGGTTCGGAGCCCCTGCTGGAAAACCACCAGGCGGTGCATGTTGGCATTGTGGTGGAAGACTTGGAGGCAGCGATTGTCGCGTGGTCAGAGTTGTTGGGGATCGAAGAACCTCCGGGAATCATAGTAGGGGAGGGCCACAGCGATAACCCCACCCACTTCCGCGGGGACCCCTCCGACGTGAACGTGAGATTGGCGTTCTTCAATCTTGAGAATATCCAAATCGAATTGCTGTCACCTCTGGGTGATAACCCCAACCACTGGTCCGAATTTTTAGCCACGCACGGTGACGGCGTGCACCACCTGGCGTTCCGCGTGCAGGGGATTGGCGAGGTCTATCTCGATCGACTCGCCGAGCGGGGTATTTCTCTCGTTCAAAAGGGAGGTTGGGACGGAGGCGAGTATGTCTACCTCGATACCGCTGATTCGCTCGGCGTGACGCTGGAACTGCTCGAACAATACGAGCAGAAGGCGTCGCCCTGAGTCAGGACGTGCGTTGTCGGGTCAGTTCCGCGGTGGCCAGCGCGCATTCGGAAACCCGATCACGCAGAGCGTCGTTGCTGATGCCTTGATCGTCGAAATCCGCCGGGGTCGCGTAGACGAATCGCGGCACGATCACACAGCGGAAATCGAGCATAAGGCTGTTCGCCACCGCCATCACGGACATGTAAGAGGAATGGCCGCCAGCGGCATTGAGAAATGCGACCGTCTTGTTTTCCCATGCGCCTTTGCCCGTGAGTTCCACGAGGTTCTTAAACGCTGCGTTGACGTCGTAGTTGTAGATGGGACTGGCAACAATGACGCCATCGGCCGATTTGACGATTTCTCCGGCTTTGGCGGTATTGGGATCGCCGTAGGCGGCTCCTCCATCGCAGAGCGGAAGAGGGAGATCTTTGAGATCCAAATTCGTGTGATCGATATTCTCGGTTGTGAGGGCGACGGAGGCCGCTTCGGCGAGTAACCGGCTCTTGCTGCCGGGATTCAGGCTAGTGGATAGGACGAGTAGGTTCATGGCGGCTAAAAATTTGGTGGCTGATACGTCAGGAGGATTGGGCTGCTTGGGTGAGGGCGGCCGCGACGTTGGGCGGCACGAATTTCGACACATCACCGCCGTAACGGGCAACCTGTTTGGTGAGGTGTGAGCTGGTGTAGCTGTAGGCCTCGGCTGGCATGACGAAGATCGTTTCGATAGTGCCGTTCAGATGGCGGTTCATCAGGGCCATGTTGAATTCGAACTCAAAGTCGGAAAGCGCGCGCAGGCCGCGGATGATGGCGCCGGCATCATTCGCGACGGCGAAGTCGACCAGCAGTCCGGAGAACGTGGTCACCTCGACGTTGGTGTGTTCAGCGATGTTGGGCATGATGAGTTCAACCCGCTCATCGGGCGTGAACATGGGACTTTTGCCGGGATTGTGGGCTACGGCCAGGGTCACCCGATCGAAAAGTTTGGCGGCTCGGGAAAGCACATCGAGATGACCGTAGGTGATGGGATCGAACGTGCCGGGATAGATACAGTGCCGCATGACGTGACGAATAGACGAGAACCCGAATGCGGGGGCGAGTTCAAATCGAGTGGTTTACGGGTTGCCAGTGCGGGCTTCGCTGGGCGTGAATCGCTGTAGTGCGCTGGAATTTGCCCAACATTCTCACGGTTTCCCGAGTGCCGATGCTTTTTGTCGTCGTGGGACTGATGTATTCAGACTGGTCGTGGGCGGCGACGTGGGCGTTTTGGTTATTTATTGGGGCCGCGCTCACGGATTGGTTGGATGGCTATCTCGCGCGCAGATCCAACCAGGTTTCCACGTTTGGTCGCTTCATGGATGCGGTGATCGATAAGGTCATGGTGCTTGGCATCATGATCGCATTGGTGAATGCCGATTTTTTCGGTCAACTCACGGTGCTCGCGATGATGGCGTTGCTCTGTATCCTGACCCGGGAATTTGCGATTTCAGGCCTTCGTATGGTGGCCGCCTCCAAGGGGATTGTGATGGAAGCAGATACCAGTGGTAAGCTGAAAACCTTTGCGCAGATGAATGCGATCGGATGGTTGCTGGGAGCCAAGATGTTCCGGATCGATTTTGGTGACCTGTTTCCGGTTGAGGACCACATTATATTCGAATCCGTGCATTGGGTGGGCGTCGGATTGTATTTTCTTTCGGCGTTACTCACCATCACCTCGGGTGCGACCTATTTTAAACGTCACGCCCACGTGATGGCCGACTGAGTCATGCAGCTTCGCCAACCGATATGGCCGCGGTTCTTGCCGCGGCAGATGGTCCTGAACTTCGCGACCGTGGGGCCTGTAGGGCTCATCCGTAAGGCGCCCGGCACCTGGGGATCGGTGGCAGGATTGCTCTACTTTACCCTGTTCTTCTACAGCTCGGGAGTATTAGGCACCTTGCTGTTTGGGGGGATCGGGATTTACTTGGCCGTAGCGATGTGCGGGGAAGCGGAGTTTCGCCTCGGTAAACGTGACCCGGGGGAAATCGTTTTGGATGAATTTGTGGCGATTCCATTTTGTTTTATTGGTTGGCCCGCCGTGGCGGGGGTCTTGCCGAGTTGGGCGGCTCCTTGGGCGGTGTTTCTAGCTGGATTTGGGCTATTCCGTCTCTTCGATATTTGGAAGCCGCTCTGGATCGGAAAACTGCAAGACTTACCCGATGGATGGGGAGTCGTGATGGATGATATTGCCGCGGCGATCGCGACCAATATTACTCTCCATGCGATCGGGTTTCTGATCAGCCGATATGCTTACGCTCCGGCAGTGTATGCCGTGTGAGGTCTACTTCCCGCGGGTCGCGCTCACGAGCGTGACAGGCGGATCAATCCAACCCGTGCCGCAGGTGAGTAGTTCCGCATGTTTGGCGGCGCTCCATTTGTGTAGGCTTTTGCGAGCGGCTTGAAGTTCTTCGCCTGCTTTTTGGCCTTTCATCGCCAAAAGGCGTCCGCCGATTCTTACATGTGGCATGCACCAGGGAATCAGTTTTTTGAGCGCAGCCACGGCGCGTGACGTGACGATGTCGGCTTCTTGGGGCGGAACCTCTTCGGCACGTCCCCAAACGACGGTGACGCGACTTTGGAGCTCAAATTTCTCTACCATTTCAGAAAGAAAATCACAGCGTCGTTGCAGGGTTTCGATCAGGACCACCTGGATATCATCTCGCACCAAAGCCAAGACGAGTCCCGGAAGTCCGGCTCCTGTGCCGATATCGACAATACGCGCATCGCGTTCCACGGCTTCGGCCATGGCGGCGCAATTGAGTAGATGTCGGTCCCACAGGATCGGAACCTCGCGTGGACCAATCAGTCCGCGAATCACACCATCACTGGCGAGCGCGTCGCCGTAGGAGGTGAGGCGGGCAATCGTCTCTACGCTCAGTCTTGCGGAAGCGTGATCCGGAACCGGAGGGAGGGGGGCGAGCGTGTCGTCTGCTGCTGCGCTCATCGGGGAAGCAGTTTGAGATCAGACATGGGGATCGCGATATGGAGACCCTGTTGCAGGACGTCGACTTGAACGACGATGCCGGACGGATTTGCGGGATCGTCAATGAGTCCTTCCAGTCCACGGAGAGCGCCGCCAGTCACGAGCACAGGGGATCCTTTTTTGTAGAGGGGATGCAGGGTGGTTTCGTAACCCGATGCGACGATACGTTGCACGTCGACCAATTGGCGGAGGAACAGTGGTTCATCTTCAACCGGAATCGCGCGCGCCAGGAGGTCCATTTGATAGATGCGCGCTTTGAGTTCATCGGGCACCCGGGCAAATACGTAGCTGGCAAAGAGGGGGAGGGTGTGGGTGCGCTTACGATTGCCGTAGGTTTTGGTGCTGGTGATAACCGGCAGGTAATGCGCCATGCGTTCTGCACTCATGAGTGCGGCGAATTTTTTTTCGCAACGCGGCTTGGTGTGGCAAACCCACCAGGATTCACCTTCGGCGGATGCGAAGGCGGTGAAGGACTCAGCGGTCGCGGTGCTCACGCTTTCAATAAATAACGCACGGCCGCGTAGTAGCCCTCAAGACCAAGTCCGGTGATGACGCCTTCGCAGGCGGGACCGGTGAGGGACTTGTGACGGAATTCCTCGCGGCGATAGATATTGGAAATATGCACTTCCACCGCCCGTAGTTGGGAGCCCAGGAGGGCGTCGCGGAGAGCGACGCTGGTATGGGTGAGGGCGGCGCCGTTGATGACGATGCCATCGATCTCGGCGGTCGCGAGTTCGGAGATCTTGTCGACCAAGGCACCTTCATGGTTGCTCTGGAAACAAATCAGTTCGGCGTCGTCGGCGAATGTATCACGGAGTTGAGTCTCGAGTTCGGCGAGCGTCGTGTGGCCATAGATCTCGGGTTCGCGTTTACCGAGGCGGTCGAGATTGGGGCCGTTGAGGATGGCGATGCGTTTCATGGCTGAAGTGATTCGGAACGAAGGAAGATAAAGATCAGGATAAAGATAAAGATAAA
>JABIRI010000228.1 GCA_018667915.1 Opitutaceae bacterium
AGGAAAGAGATACACGACCGAGCAGAAGATCCGGATATTGCGGGAGGCCGATAAGGCCGACTGCACGATAATAGGAGTGTGCCAAGTGAATCCGCGCATCAACGAAACCGAAATGTTGAAGGCGATTCTCGGCGAACTCGGAGAAACTCCGCAAGGGGATGGGTTACACGATTTAATCGCCCAAATGCAGGGCGTGTTGCTCGAACGAATTACGAATGGACGGGAAATTGTTCTCATCATCGACGAGGCTCAGAATTTGTCCTTTGAGGTGCTCGAGCAGATTCGTCTGATTTCGAATCTCGAAACAGATAAACAAAAACTCCTGCAGATCATTCTCATGGGGCAACCCGAGTTAAAAGACATCCTCGCTTTGCCCGAATTGCGTCAGCTGCGGCAACGGATTCTCGTTCACTATGAACTCAATCCACTCACCAAGAATGATGTGATCCATTATGTGCGGCACCGATTGTCTTTGGCGGGCAGCCAGGGGCGTCCAAACTTTACCAACTGGGCGGCGCGTAAGATCCACCGCTATTCAGCCGGAATCCCGCGTATCATCAACAACGTCTGTGATAAGGCGATCCTCGCGGCCTATGTCAGAGATTCCGACACGGTTTCCTACTGGGATGTTCGGCGAGCGATTAAAGACGTCAAAAAGCTTACTTTTTGACGTCTTCGAAATGCTGAAAATTGAAACGCTGAAAATCTGAAAATTTGTCGAACCATGAGTAGATTACCTGACGATTTGAGGAAGCGGACCAAGCGGTTCGCTTCGGGAGTCATACGCTACTATATTAGTCTGCCCAGACAGCGGGAAGAGGTGGCGGTTTTAGGGAAACAACTGCTGCGATCGGGGACATCGGTGGCTGCTCATGCCCGGGAAGCATCACGTGCCCGATCGGATGCTGAGTTTTGTTCCAAATTGGATGGGTTGCTGCAGGAGGCGGATGAAAGTCAGCTCTGGTTGGAACTCCTCCAGGAGGATTGTGGAATAACGGTCGAGTCGGGGCGGGAATTACTGGTGGAGTCCGACGAACTTATCTCCATATTCACAACAATTGTTAGTTCTGTCCGCAAACGTCTCGGCAACTGATTTCAGCATGTCACCTTTCAGTTTTTCAAATTTTCACCCACGATGTCTTTGATCAACGAAGCTCTGAAGAAGGCGCAGAAACAGCGGCAGGAAGAAGAAGCGGCGGCTGCTCTTCCGGTAACTCCGGTTGAACCTCCACCTCCACCGGTTCCGCCCAAGGCTCCTCCGGCTTCGCCCGGAGGTCCTGAACCCGAGCCCGATCCGGTGCGTCGGATGCGGCGCCAGAACGCGTCCGGTGGTGGGATGAAATATGCGATGATTGCTGCGAGCCTCATGATACTCCTCGGCGTGGGCTGGTGGGCGATGAGTGACAAAGAGCAAGTGGGGGATGGGACCGTTGTTGCAAGCAAACCCTCTCCGTCTTTGCCCCCGCCCATCGCGGATCCCGCGATCGAGATCGGTCAACCTGAAACCCCGTCGGCGAACGTGGAAGAAACCGAACGTATTCCGGTCCTTAATGAGGCTCCGGCCAAGGTTAACGAGGCTCCGGCCAAGATCGTTTTTGAAGAACAGAAGCGGGTTACCCCTCCCGTAGTCACACCCGAGCCAGTGGTAAAACCGACTGAGAAGCCGAAAATAGCTGAGTCCACGCCACCACCACCGGAAAAGCCCGCGCCGACAACTGCCCCTATTCCGGTTACGACTCAATCTGCCGAGCCACCGCCGGTTAAGGTGGCGGCTCGTCAACCTATTGTCTCAACCCCGAAACCGGTAGCAACGGTGACTCCCGCAGTTTCGACCAGCAGCAAACCCGTCGCGCCCGCGCCGACCAGCAGCAAGCCCGCACCGGTCAAGCCCGTCTCTTCTGCGGCCGCGCCGGCCACGAGCGCGCCCACTGCGCGCGCACCCGCTGCGGTCACGATTTTAGACGAAGATGAAGGAAGCGCGGCGTCGGTTGCCAGCACCTCTGGTGTCCAGGCTCAGCCCGCGGTTTTGACTTATCTTGAAACCGCCAAGGTTACCGGAGTTCGGGCATCTGCTACAGATCCGAAGGTGTTGATGAACAATCGGGTGTTCCGGCTCGATGATGTGGTTGATCGTGAGCTGCAATTGCGGATCACCAGTATTGCACCGCGGGAACTTCAGTTTACCGATGCCCGCGGTTACGTTTACACGAAAAGTTTCTGAATCGGCTTCCCCGATTCAGATGAGAGGCTGAAAATTGGAAAACTGAGATGCTGAAATCTTGGAATGGGTTAATGCTGTGTCGGGTGCAGTCCCTGGTCTGCTTGGTCGATGAGGGGAAGGGATCGAGTCGTGACTTCCACCGTCGTCCCGCAAGGCGGGACTATGGCGGACAAGAAAAGAAGTTTGTTACTTGATACTTGGAACTTGTCACTTCGCGGGCGAAGCACGCGCGTTGCATTTACGACTTCGACCCCGTGGGCCGATCTTTCTAGTAGCTAGAGATTCGTTACTAGCAGCTAGTATCTAGGAATGTCGCGCCGGTTATGGCGCGAGATCCACGTATTTCCAGGGGAAGTTATCCAATGGAGTGATCTTATAGCCCAGAACTTTGGGACTGATTAGCTTCGAATTCGTGTAGTGGTAGATTGGCAAGATGGGCATTTCTTCGATCAGGATTTTTTCCATCCGATTGTAGACTTTGAAGCGTGCTTCATCGGTGGGTGAGGCGAGGGCCTGCCGGAGCATTTCGTCATAGGTTTCACTGCCCCATCCCGTGTCGTTGTTTCCGCCGCCCGTTTTCCACATGTCGATAAATACGTGGGGGTCGACGTAGTCCGCGATCCAGCCTGCACGAATTAGCTGGAAGTCCAGATTGTCTTGGGCATCGAGGTAGACCTTCCATTCTTGGTTATAGAGCCCCATGTTGATACCGAGATTTTTTCGCCACATTTGTTGAATGGCTTCGGCGATGGTGCGGTGTTTTTCGGAGGTGTTGTAGATCAGGTCGGTTTCCGGGAATCCTTCACCATTCGGGTAACCCGCTTCCGCGAGCAATCGCTTGGCTTCAGCCAGATCGGCGGGAATTCGATGTTCGCTTTCGTAGGTTAATAGACCGGGAGGGACGACGTGATAGGCGGGCGTTTCGTTAGCGAGCGTGACCTTTTCGACGATAGCAGTGCGGTCGATGGCGTAGGACAGTGCTTTGCGAACGCGAACGTCATCAAAAGGTGGTTTGGTGGTATTGAACCGGTAAAAATACACACCGTTATACGGCATAATACTGATACTCTCGGGATTCTCTTTGAGATAGGTTTTGATCTTCGACAGAGGCACCTCGTTGGTGATGTGAAGTTGACCGGTGCGGAACATGCGTTCCTCGGTGTCGATGCTTTCGATCGGGTAGAAATGGATTTCGTCGAGCGGGACATTGGCCGCGTCCCAATAAGTCGGGGAACGCTTGGCGATGATTTTGCGGTTGGGCTGCCATGTTTTGAGGTTGAATGCACCAT
Source organism: Opitutaceae bacterium (assembly GCA_018667915.1). Lineage (GTDB taxonomy): Bacteria > Verrucomicrobiota > Verrucomicrobiia > Opitutales > Opitutaceae > Actomonas. The sequence continues at coordinate 3,511 of JABIRI010000228.1, forward strand.
TGCCCACGAAGTTTTCGGGACGGGTCCAAGCCGTGCCTTTGCGTTCAAGACCACCAAATTGGTCGATGACTTTGACGGGCACCGGATACCACGCATAGTGATTCATGGCGTGGAGGAGAAACGGGGTGCGCTGGTTGAGCGTCAGCTCGAGCGTGTGATCGTCGAGCGCCTTAAACCCAGTCTCGGAGAAATCGTCGATGTTGCCGAGAAGATAGTCTTCCGCGCCGACCACATGAAAAAGCATGTAAGAATATTCCGCGGCGATCGTAGGCGTCAGCATACGCTTATAGGTGCCGACAAAGTCTTGGGCGGTGATGGTATCACCGTTCGACCATTTGGCCGCGGGGTTGAGGTGGAACGTGTAAACCAAGCCGCTTTCCGAAATGTCCCAGCTCTGGGCAACACCCGGAATGATGTTGAGGTCGGGGTCCTCACTGACGAGCCCCTCGGCAAATGCTTTGAGGAGATGATGCTCCACTACGCCGGTGACGGCATGGGCGTCCAAATCCTGGGGCTCAGCGCCGTTGCCAAAATGAAGTATTTTCAGACCACTGTCATCAGACGTGGAGGAACCGCCGCAACCGCTCAGAAAGAGCATGCCGAGGAGTGGAATGATGAGGAGCGAGAGGTAGCGCAGAAATTTCATATGGGTATATTGCCGCAATAATGCGCAAAACGCGCAAAAAGAAAGTGAAACCGGTAGGTAGGGGTGGGATTGGACCGTTGAAAATCTGAAAGCTGAGAAACTGAGATGGGGAAGCAGACAGTGTAGAGAAGGGGTCAGGTCGCAAAAAGTGAACTGCGCTTTGCTGCGTTAGCGGGAGGCTAAGGGGTCAGGTCGCAAAAAGTGAACTGCGCTTTGCTGCGTTGCACTTTTTTGCGACCTGACCCCGGAATTCCGAGTGAGTGGGGGAAACGGAACGCGTTGGGGAAGGGGGCGAGCCGTGACTTCCACCGTCGTCCCGCAAGACGGGACTACGCCGGACAAGAAAATATATTTGTTACTTAATACTTGCGACTTGTCACTTCACTGGAAGCTCAGTCTTGAGCGACACGGTGTGGTAGTGTCGGCGGTCCATTGCATTTGGAGTATAGTCTTTGACGGAGGGATGAACCAACATGGGGTTTTTTGCGAAAACCAACGGAATAATGGGCATGTATTGAAGGAGGATACCTTCAGCTTCGCGCAGTGCTTGCAGTCGCGAAGGAGGATCGATTTGCCGCGCGGCATTCTCCAGAGCGGCGTCATATTCGGAATCATTCCAACCGGTGAAATTCCATCCGGATCCGGTCTTCCATAAATCCAGGTAGGAGGTGGCGTCCGGGTAGTCAGCCACCCATCCTCCAAATCCAATGTCGAAGTCCCCTTGTTGCATTTTACTCCAGTGGACCCGGCTCTCACTGTTAAGAATTTCAACATTCACGCCCAGCACCTCACGCCACTGCGCCTGCAGAGCTTCCGTCACCCGCGCTCCGGCTCCGGCCTCAGTGCTCAGTTCGGTCGTCGGAAAACCGACCCCATCGGGGTATCCCGCGTCGGCCAGCAATACTTGAGCGGCGGTTTCGTCATCCGAAAAGTCTTCGCCGGTTGGATACGATGGCATGCCGCTCGGCACGACCCGCCGGGCTGGCGTTGCAACATCCAG
>JABIRI010000097.1 GCA_018667915.1 Opitutaceae bacterium
AACGGAATTTGGGCTGTCTCAGCCGCCGTCACATTGGAGCATCACCGGTTGGTCGATGGGCGGGTATGGGGCGGTGCGTTACGCGACCCGGTATCCCGAAAATTTTGGCTCAGTTTCGGCTATGATTGGGCTGCTCGACTTTCCGCGAGACGCTTCTTTACCGGACGGCCAAAACTATGTCGTGCCGCTGGAGCGATTTGGTCAAAGCGCGGCCGTTTGGGCAGAGTTTAATCCCATCAATGCGGTTGCTCGGTTGCAGGGGAAGCCCGTCTTACTGATTACCGCTGACGCTGCTTTTGACCGCACCATGAACGAAAACTTTTCCACGGCTTTGGTCGCGGCGAAGATCCAGCACCGCATTACCACCCTCGAAGGGGCCCACACGTTCGAAGTCGTGCAGGAGGCGTTGCCGCTGGTGCTCGATTTTGTATCCGAGAACGCAAGCCGTTGAGGCTGCCGGAGGAAGGGATGTGTTCGGTTTTTTGTGATCATTGAGTCCTGCGAGTAATTGTTCGCGCGCATCTCTGTGGCCGCCAAATATTGACATAAAACGGAAAAACGGGAAAGTGGGTCTAATGAAAACGACCATTGATCTTCCAGATCCCCTGTTTCGGAGGGCCAAGGCCACTGCGGCGGTGCAGGGGGTGTCGTTGAAGGCGCTCATCACGCAAGCAGTGGAGGATAGCATGTCGCGAAAGCCAGTGAGTTTCGAAAGTCTCTTGGCCGACCTGCCGACCGTTTCGAAAAAGACTCTTGCGGCGGTTACGGAGCGAATATCTGAGGCCGACGAGGATGACTTAAAGTTCCAAGATCAAGCCTCGGGGTTGCAGTGATTCTCGATACCAATGCACTCACCGCATTAGCGGCTCGAGATCCCGCCATAATTGCGAAATTGGAGGCGGCGGACTCGTTGGCTTTTTCGTTCATTTGCGTGGCCGAATTTCAATATGGGCTGCTTGGTTCCAATCGCCCGGAGGCGGGCCACGAGTTACTTCGGATTATGTCGACCCGAATCCCGACACTTTATCCAGATTCTTCGACTTCGGATCATTACGCGGCGATTGCCCATGATCTTAAACGTCGTGGTCGACCCATTCCTCAAAACGATATCTGGACAGCGGCTCTTTCGCGGCAACATCAACTTCCCGTGGTTTCTCGGGATCGCCATTTTGATTTCGTGACCGGTATCGAACGTGTGAGTTGGTAGCCCGGATAGGCCTCGGTTACGGTAGTGCCCAACTGAGTCGCGCTACTCGTAAGTAAAGGTAGCGGTCGCGATACAGTTGGTGTCGGAAACGAGGCGAACCCAATGGGCGCTGAAGCCAGCCGGGAAGGTGAACTCGACCGGGTTTTGTCTGTTGAGTTCGAAGGTCTTGTAGGTGTGGTAACCTTGATGATCGAAGTTTACTTCGAGGCGGAGGGTTACGGGGCGGTTGGCGGAGATGACGACGGATTTTTTGTCGTATCCGGTCATAAGATACGGGTCAGAAGGCGTTTCCGCGGAGACAAGCGTGTCCTTCCAAGGGCCGCCGATGCCTACGGGTTTACCGAATTTCCAGAGATCATCGATACCGCCAAACCAGAGGGCTTCGTTGCCGTCGTCGCTGCGGTAGATGTGTGGGTCGTCAGTTTCATGGGTGCTCACACCGCTCATCACCAATAGGCCGTTCCATGATGCGAAGTCGCCGATCTGCTTACGGTGGCTGCTGATGGGCCGGAGTTTTTGGAAGAGGGGAGGCTGGTTGTTTACGACCAGGGGGAGCTCGTAGAATGTGCCGTGAATATTGGCCAGTTCTCGTTCGGATTGAATTTCGCGATAGGTGCGCGGCCAGCCAAAGGAAAACGGGTTATCATAGGCGGGGTCGCCTTTGGGGAGACGTAGGCGTTCCCCGTGCGATTCTACGATAACCGAAGCGTTATCGAGGTAAAACTTCGGAGTCATATCGAGATGGGCTTCAACTTCTGGCGAGAGTCGTTCCGCAGGGGCGAAGTCGAAGTGGGTTTTGCGGAAGTCGGTCGTTCGACCCTTCAGGTCGGCCACCGCAAGATTCCGGTTTTCGCGACGGGTGTAGAGCGCCGATCCGGACACCACATCGTCGCCGATGTTGGCCAACCCTTGGAAGAGCGCTTCACCTTCAGCGGCGTCGCGGTAGTTGCCGTCGGTTTGGTGAAGGTAGGCGGAGCCGACGAAGTTGCGGTTGGACTGCAAACGAATCCATTGGGCCTTAAAGGACTCGGGAAAGAGGTAGGGAATGTAGCCGGCGACTTCGACGGAATCGAAAAGCCTCCAATTGCCGTCACCTGCTGCATCAACCTCGATTTGGATTTCCACGGTTTGTCCGTCGGTCACCGCGAGGTGGAGGGTGCGTTGGGTGAAACCGTTGACGAGAAACGGGAGGCTGGGCTGGTGGGCGGCGACCGGTTCGTTCATCCACGGTCCGCCGTAACCGGAACCGGGACCCCATTTTTTCAGGTCGGCCAAGGTGCCGAACCACAAGTTGCTCTGCGGTTGGCCGGCGCGGGGGTTGCCCTGAATGGAGGTTTCATCGGTGGCGAGAACGAGACGGTCGTTCCACATGGTGAAGTCAGGGACGTAACGCAGGTGACTGCCGATCGGCGCGAGTCCGGCGGTATTGGCGGCGGAAAACGTGGCGGGGAAATCGAAGAACATGCCGTGCATGTCCATCATCCAGCGGTCGTCGGTGACCTGTCGGATGCGGGGCCATTCGGTATACCAACCGTGGATGGCGTCGTTGTTGAAGGAGGACTTGGGCAAGAGGTAAGTGTGCCACGTTCCGTCGTCGAGGAGCTTGAGCCGGAGGGCGCGCTCGTCCCAGCCGATGGACCACGCGGGATCGGAATCGTGGGTGTTGCCGTGGAGGCCACCGGGACCGGTAACGTCGGTGTATTGTTTACGTTCGAGCACGTCCCAGGTGGTGCCGTCCCATGTCGCCAGCACGCCGCGTTCATCGGGTGATTTGGCCTCGATTCGGGCGAGGATGGCCTCGACCTCGGATTGGGAAATGCCGCCCCGGAAAGAGCCGCCGACGTGTTCACCGTTGTTGGCGATGATGAGGCGACCCTGCGCGGTGTAAGCGCCCTTCGCATGCCACCCTGGCACGGATTTGTGGAAGAGTTTTTTTACTTCGAGGGTATGGACATTGGCCTCGTAGATCATGCCCTCCATGTCGACGTAGTAGATCAGATTGGCGGGGTCGGTGAGGTGACGCGCCATGGCGGTGATGCGGCCCGGCATGACCTTTGGGGAGATCACGCGGATCTTGCCGGAGGCATCGATCAGGTAGTGAGCAATCAGGAGCTGATTCGACTCGCGGTGAATGAAACGTCCGGCCGGGGTGCCGCCTACGCTTTCGGGGTGAATGGTCAGTTCCAGATCGTCTCCGATGGAGTAGAGTTTGTGATCACTGCCGTGAGGTTCGTGGGCGGCGTAGTTGACCATCCAGAGTTTGCCGGCCCAAGGCACGACAGCGCCGATGCCACATTCGTTCAGTCGGTCGCCAAGGTTGCCGTTGTCGGCGTAAGTCGTGAGGTGCGGATAGACCCCACTGATGAAGCGGGGTTCGGCGACTGAATTGAGAGTTAAGATCGCGAAAAACGCGACGAGACCAAGAGAACGGATTCGATACATAGTGGGGTAGGGGAATCTGAACCCTAGTTGGCCCAAGGATCGTTACAAGATACGTTCCGTTTTCGTCGCTCAATGATCGTGGGTCATACCAGGCAGCACGATAGGAGCGTCCAAATCGCATTCCATATCAACCACCAGAAATTGTCCCATCATGCCGCCGTCTTCGTGTTCGAGAATATGACAGTGATACATGTAGGGCACATGGGTGCTGGAGTAGGTGGTAAACTGGGTGATGAAACGCAGCGTCTCATTGGCCTCCACCATCACGGTGTCTTTCCAACCGGCTTCCGTGGCGGCAGGAGGAGCACCGTTTCGATCCAGAATCAAAAACTGCACATCGTGAATGTGAAAGGGGTGAGGTTGACCGCCGCGGTTCACGATCTCCCAAATCTCGATGTCGTTGAGGCAGACGATCTCGTCGACTCGTGCCATGTCCATGAGTTTGCCATTGATCGGAATACGAGGGCCAGGTCCAGGCATGCGAGGCCCGGCGGTGACGGGACCCCCGAGCACCAGTCGGCGCACCTTGTCGGCCTCGTCGGGGTGCCAGCGTTTGATGTCGTTTAGCTTCGCGGGTAGGGCCGTGATCGTTGGTGGTATGATCGCCGGTTGCGGCACAATTTTTAGAATATCGAAGTGGCCGTTGCCGATCAGGTCGGCGAGCACGGATTCGGCCGTTTCCAGGAGTCCGTTTTCGGGAAAGCTTTTTAACAAAACGGATGCTGCGTCGGTGAAATCTACCACGACCTCGACGCGTTCGCCCGGCGAAAGCCGAATCCGGTCTATTGCTACCGGTGCTTCGAGCAGCCCGCCATCGGTGGCGATTTGATGGAAGGTGCGATCATCTTCGAAACCAAAGTGATAGGCGCGGGCGTTGGACCCGTTGAGCAGTCGCAAGCGAACGAGTCCAGCGGGCACTTCAACGAAAGGGTTGTGGGTGCCATTCACCAAAATGGTATCTCCGTAGTAGGCACCTTTGTTTAGTTCGTAGTGCAGCCCTCCGTCGTCGTCGAAGAGCCGTTCCTGAATGACTAAGGGAATGTCATCCACGCCGTAAGTATTCGGGAGTCCGAGGCCTTGGCTGTTCTCGTCCTCGATGAGAAATAGACCGACGAGCCCACGGAAAACCTGTTCAGCGGTTTTACCGTGAGGGTGAGGATGATACCACATCGTTGAGGCTTCGTTGAGGATGGGGAAGCGCGAGACCCACGTTTCGCCGGGGGCGATATTTTGGTGCGGGGTGCCGTCCATCTCGGGTGGCACGTGCATCCCGTGCCAGTGAACGGTCGTGTCGACGTCCAGCGTATTGGTGACGTTGGCGACAAAGTTGTCCCCACGATTTACCCGGATCGTCGGCCCCATGAAGCCCTGATTGTAGCCCATCGTGCGGGCCGTCTTTTCGCCCCGAAAAAAGGTCTCTCCCGCTATTGGCGTCAGTTCGAAAACCTTTTCACCGTTGATGAGTTTTGGTTCAAGGAGGGCAGGGAGTTGTAACGGTTCAGTGAACGACAGCCCCGCGTTCGTGACCTTGCTAAAAAAGAGGTAATTGAGGACCGGAACGCTCACGAGGAGCACCACCGCCAATCCCATTGCGAGAATAGTGATAAGCTTGGGTGGAATCTTAAAACGGAGCAAAATCTTGAAAGGGTGGTGGAGCGTTAGAGAACTAGAGGGGCGTTTAGAGGTTCGCCAGAAGAGACGTTCGAGACCTGTTGATGTTACACGCGGGGGTGAGGAAAGGCGAGTTCGGTGATCGGCGGTGATCGACACGAGGGCACTGCGATCAGTAGCGTTGCGCCATGAAAGCCCGCGTTCTGTTTCCTTTGATTTTGGTGATGAGTCTGAACGGTGTAGGGCTTCGGGCGGTGGAGGAGCGGGTTCCGGTCCATCGGACCGAGCGGGTGTTGGCGTCGGTGGCGCCCGAGGGCGACAATCCTTACTTGGCGTTTCCCGCGGTGCTCGATCTGGGCGAAGAAGTATTGGTCAGTTTTAAGCACGGAGGGTTTCACGGTGGTGGCGCCGAGGCGGGGCTCGATTTGCTGCGGCTGAACAAACGCACCGACGAGGTCAGCTGGGAGCGGGGCTTAGCCTATGCTCCTGGCAAAACCATGCAGATGGGCGAGTGGGTGCGCTACCCCGATGGCACGATTGCCAACTGGATTGATGTGCAGCGTCCGCCGGGGACAGAGCGTGACGGGATGCAAGGCGTGGTCTCAACGGATGGCGGCCAGTCGTTTGGGCCGTTGGTGCGGTTTGGTGAAGTGGAGGACATGGAGTTCGGCTATCCCTTCGGCAGCGTCGTTGAGGGTGAAACTATCTGGATGATCGTGATGTCGTTTTCTCACTTGGAAGGCGGCTATTCTGTCATCGAAAAGTATCCGCATGCCGGCCCCGTGTGTATTATCCGATCCGACAACAGCGGTAAAAGCTGGTCCCTCGTGCGAAACCTCACCCGCGAGTTCGGTGACATCCCGATCAATGAAAGCTACTTCGTGCGGGCCGGTGACGGGTTCCTGGTGGTCACCCGGGGTTACGATCAAAAGGTTCGATTGCATCGAACTGATAATGTATTCAAAGTTCAACGACAATCCAGCCTGACCGACCAACACGAATTTATTGAGCGCTACGTGGGACGCCCGCGGCTGTTCACCAAGGAGGATCAGTTCTATTTGATCGGCCGCAATTGGACCGGCAGCACTGCCACCGCGGACGATGCGAAAGCCGACCGCCAGCCGCGCTTTCCGAAAGCGATGAAAATGTGCCTCTTTCGGGTGAACCCCGAGACTCTCGCGGTGGAATCCTATGCCATCCTCGACAATGCCGAGGCGGCCAACGTGACCGATGCCTATTATCCCGCGCCTTACTGGCTGGAACGGGACGGCGAAACGTTTCTACGGGTGGTGGACTACAAGGGCGTCGACCGCCGCCCGCCTGAAATCGTTGAGTTCGAATTCCGCTGGTCAGAAGTGCGCTAGAGTCGGCCGCCGAGCTTCACCAACAGATCGCGGGTGAGTTTGATGCCGGTGTCGGGGTCGATGTCTTGGCCTTCGTATTCGATGTCGACGTAACCGGTGAAGCCGGCGTCTTTGACGATCTGCATCAAGCGGCGGAAATCCACCGTGCTTTCTTCGCCGTTGGCATCGAAGTGATGGGTCTTGGCGCTGACGCCTTTTGCGTAGGGCATGCTCTGGGCGGTGCCGCGGTAAATGTCGTAGGTCCAGCCTTCGCGTTTGCTGCCGTAGTTGCCGAAGTCGGGCAACATGCCGACGCGCGGGTGGCCAACGAGATCCATCAGGGCGACCAGCCAGGCGCCGTTCGAGGAGAGTCCGCCGTGTGGTTCCACGATGACGTGCAAGCCGTAGTCGTCCCCGATCTCGCAGAGGCGGCGGAGGCCATCGGCGGTGCGATCAAGTTGAGTGCCATAACTCTCGGATTTTTCGGAGTGGGCGTTTACGCGAATGGCATGGCAGCCGAGGGTCTTGGCCGCTTCGAGCCACGGGATGTGGGCTTCGACCGCCGCGGTTTGTTCATTGGCATCCGGATCTCCGAGGCGACCACAGCGGTCGCACATGATGAGCACGTTTTTGACGCCCTCACCATCGGATACTTTTTTGAGCTCTTTGGTGACGGATTGGGTGAAGCCTTCGAGGTAAAATTGGTTGACGTATTCGACCGCGTTGACGCCGAACTCGCGCTTGGTGATTTCGGCGAAACGCATCTTGTCGCGCTTGCCGCTCCAAAAGTCTTTGTTGAGCGACCACTGCGCGAGGGAGATGTCGAACCAGGTATCGGCGTGCGCGTGGCCGTGGTCGCCGGACTTGTGATGGGCAGCGGAAAGGGAACGACCGGCAAGGCTGGCGGCGGCGAGGCCGAGGGCGGATTTGGTGAGGAAATTACGACGAGTAGGGTGAGTGGACATAGGGGGGGGTTTACAGGAGGAAACAGAGAGAGCGGAGAGGCAGGATTTTTATTACAGAAGGTAACGAAGAAAACGAAGGAAGGGAGGAACGGTGGGTGGGTATCTTGTTACCTTTTTCTCAGTGCGGTAGCGTGCCGAGGAATTTGATCAAATTGTTGACGTGTTCGTCGAGTTCGATGCCGAGGTGTTCGCAGCCGGTGAAGATGGTGGCGCGGTCGACTTTGGCGGCGAAGTTGAGGTCTTTGATTTTCTTCTTAATTGATTTGGCCTTCATCTCGCCGAAGGGGATGGGGTTCATCTTTTGATAGGCGTAGAAGATGCCGCAGAGTTCGTCGGTGGCGAGGAGAGCGGCGGCGAGCGGTGTGGCCGGGAGGGTTTTGAATTCGTTGTAGCCGTAAGCGTGCGCTTCGACGGCGTGAATCATGTCTTCGGGGTAATCCCATTCCTTAAACCAGCCGAGTGATTCAGTGGGGTGGGTGTCGGGGTATTGCTCGAAGTCGATGTCATGGAGCAGTCCGGTAATAAACCAAAGATGCGGATCGTGCCCGAGGTGAGTCGCGTAACCTTCCATGGCCGTTCCGACCATGAGTGCATGGTGGCGTTGGTAGTCATCTTGCACGTAGGACTCGAGCAAGGCTTGGGCGTCGGCTTTTGAGGGTAGGGGCATCAGGTCCGAAGTTGGTGGATTGGCTCCCGTGAGTCGAGTGAGGTCTGCGTTGAATTGCTCGCCATTACGCCGGTTAAGCGTGTTGATACGCGTGCTTCCTCCCACGTCTTCCCCATGAAAATATCCCGCTGCATCCTCGTTCTGGTCGTGCTGTTTCTCCCCTCGGTTTCGAGTGCCGAAACCAAGTCGTCCACTGACCGGCCCAATTTTTTGTTCATCATTAGCGATGACCAGGCGCCCGATATGATCGGGGCGTTGGGTCACCCGGAGGTCAAAACGCCCCACTTGGATCGACTGGTCGAGCAGGGCACCGCGTTCACGCGTTGTTTTAATCAGGGCTCATGGTCGGGTGCGGTGTGTGTCGCGAGTCGCACGATGTTGATCACGGGGCAGACGGTTTACCGGGCGCCGCAAAACAAATCTTACATCGACCCGTGGGGGCATGCCAAAGGTCCACTCGCGGTCAGCACTGAAACCGCGGTGAAGTTGTGGCCGCAGGTGTTTCGTGAGGCGGGGTATGATACGTTTCTTACCGGCAAATGGCACAACAGCGACTTGGCGGTCGTGGAAGGATTCTCGCAGGTGACCGCTCTCGCCGAGGGATTTTATGACACTTACGAACTGCCCGAGCAGGACCGAAACCCGAAAATCAACCCGGGTTACTTTCGGCCGGCTCCCGGACGGGATGAGTGGACCCCGTGGGATGCGCGCTATCACGGGTTGTGGACTCCGGATGTCCGCGATCTGGGGCGGAGCGGAGCCTTGGGAGAAAAGTATGTGGTCGAGCAACACTCATCGGAATTGTTTGCCGATGCGGCGGTGCAGTATCTGACCGATCGCAGTGATGCCGCCGCGCCCTTTTTCATGTTTGTCTCCTTCAATGCGCCTCATGATCCGCGTCAGGCGCCGAAGGAGTTCGTCGATCTCTATCCCGTCGATGAGATTGCGCTTCCGCCGAACTATCTGCCGGAGCACCCGCTGGATAATGGGGCCCTCGCAATTCGCGATGAACTGCTAGCTCCGCATCCCCGCAGCGAGGCGGTGGTGCGGATTCACCGCGCGGAATATTTTGCGATCATCACGCACATGGATGAACAAATCGGCCGGGTGCTCGATGCGCTGGAGGCGAGCGGGGAAGCCGACAATACTTACGTGGTATTCACCTCGGATCACGGGCTGGCGGTCGGGAGCCACGGTTTGATGGGAAAACAAAACCCCTTCGATCACAGCATCAGCATGCCGTTTGTCATTACCGGGCCAGGTATTCCGGCCAGTCGTCGAGTGGATGACATGATCTACATGCAGAGCGTTTATCCGACGACCTGCGAACTTGCGGGGCTCGACGTGCCGGAGACGGTGGAGTTTTCCAGCATCAAGGATCTGGCTACCGGGAAGAGTGACGGGAGAGGCGAAGAGATGATCTTCGGCACTTATCTGACGTCTCAGCGGCTCGTGCGCACGGATTCGCACAAGTTGATCTATTACCCGGAACTCGATCGCTTTCAGCTCTTCGATCTCCAACGTGACCCGCACGAGATCACCGATGTCGTCGACGAGCCTGCCTACGCCGCGGTGCGGGCGGAACTCACGGTGGCCTTAAACCAAACGCGGAAGGACTTGGGCGACGGCCTAAGCCAATAGCATGGCAACTGATCTGAATTCAGTGATCGCGCTCGAGACGGAGTTGCTGGTTGCAGGCGGCGGTCTGTCGGGCGTGTGTTGTGCGGTGGCTGCGGCGCGGTTGGGCCGACAGGTGATCCTGTGTCAGGATCGCTCGGTGCTAGGCGGCAACGCATCGAGTGAAGTGCGCATGCACGTGGTGGGAGCGACCGGGCTACGGGGCGGGGTGGCACTCGAAACGGAACTGCGCGAAGGCGGCATCATGGAGGAGATCCGATTGGAGTTGGCGGTGAACAATCCGCAGCGCTCGGCGTCGATGCTGGATCTCGTTTTGTATGACCTGTGCCGTCGCGAACCGAACCTGCAGTTGCTGCTTAATACGACGGTGGATGGTGCGGACGTGGTGGACGGTATGATCAAATCTGTGACCGCGACACGGGCTTCGACGGAAGATCGGTTTCAGATCGCGGCGCGCATCTTTGTTGATTGCACGGGCGATGGGAGGCTGGGCGCGGAAGCGGGCGCGCCGTTTCGATTTGGACGGGAAGGCACAGATGATTTTGGCGAGTCGTTGGCGGCACCGACCGCGGATGGCAAAACGTTGGGTTCGACGATCATGTTTCAAGCGCGCAAACACGATCGGCCGATGCCGTTTGTGGCGGCGCCGTGGGTGCGACAATTCAAGGAGTCGGATTTCAAGCTGCGACCCTACGGCCAACCGCAGTCCGATCTCGGCTTGGAATACGGCTACTGGTGGGCGGAGTGGGGCGGTGAACTCGATACCCTGAAGGATAACGAAAAAATTCGGGACGAGTTGTTGGCGATCACCCTCGGGGTGTGGAACTACGTTAAAAACGAATCGGCACTCGATGCCGAGAATTGGGCGCTGGAGTGGTTTGGGTTTTTGCCGGGCAAGCGGGAAAGTCGGCGATTCGTCGGACGCCACGTGTTGACCGAGCATGATGTGATGCAGTCGAAGCCTTATGCGGATGCGATCGCGTTTGGCGGTTGGCCGGTCGACACGCATCCACCCGAAGGCGTGGATGCACCGGACTTGGCGCCCTGCACGCAGCATCACCTTCCATTCCTCTACGACATTCCATTGCGGTCGTGTGTGGCGACTTCGCCAAAGAACCTAATGTTTGCCGGTCGCAATATCTCCGCGACGCACATCGCGTTCGCGACCACGCGGGTGATGGCAACCTGCGCTGCGATCGGGCAAGGCGTGGGCACGGCGGCGACGATGGCGTTGGCGGAAGGCATCAGTCCGGCGGAGCTCACGGAGCGGCCAGACGTCTGGCCGCAGGTCCAGCAACAATTGTTGCGGGATGATTGTTATTTGGTCGGCGCGCGGAATGAGGATCAGGAGGATCTTGTGCACCAGGCTTCGGAGATTGTGGCGTCCAGTTCCCAACCCGAAGCGGCGGCGGAACTCGTCCGTAGCGGACAAACTCGGGCGGTTCACGGGCGCCCCGAAACCAGCGCGGCGGGAGCCAATTCGAACCTATGGGAAGACGTGTTGGACCATGTCGAATCGGGCGAAGAGACCGTGGCCGCAGTGACCTGTGCACCGCCCGATCGCGCGCGGCCGGGACTGCATCGTTGGATGAGTGACCCGGCGGCAGGGCTACCTGCATCGATCGAAGTGCGTTGGGATGAGTCTGTCGCCTTGCGTGAAATCAATTTGGTGTTCGATACCGGGCTGCACCGTTTACTGACCCTGTCGGGGGCGGATGCCTACACCGCAAAAATGCAGTGGGGCCAGCCTCAGGAAGAGACCGTCCGGGACTATACCTTGGAGGCAAAAATTGACGGCGAATGGAAACAACTCTGCGCGATCACCGGTAATTACCAGCGTCTGCGCCGGCACCGATTTGATGATGCGGTGAATGCCTCGGCGTTGCGCATCACTGTGATCCAAACCAACGGTATCGATCACGCGCGGATCATGGAGATCAGAGCTTACAGTTGAGCCGAACTGAATTGGTCACAGAGAACACCGAGTATGGCAAAGAAGTCACGGAGGAGGTGCTGTTGAAATCGATCACGAAAGAGGTAAGATCACGATTCTCGATCGATGGCTTTTAAGAGACTCTGTGTGACTCCGGCTCTTCCCTGTGTTCTCTGTGACTAATAGCGATTTTTAAGTCAGTTGAGCCAGGTCGGTGGCAGTTCGGCCTCAAATTTAGCAAACGCCGCCTCATCGGGAGCGGAATAGGGCGGGAGTAACCGCAGCGGGAATTCAGGCTCGAGGAGCTTGAGGTTCATCTTGTCGTAGGCGCCGTCCATGTGAGCTCCGGCCCCGTGCACGTGTTTGATCAGAACGTCGCGGGCTTCGATGGCCTCGGTAAGCATGGTTGCAAGACGTTCGCCACGGGCAGCGTGAAATTCGCGCGCCCATGCCGGTTTGCCGCCCGCCATGGCGGCGATGTAACCGCACTCGTATTGGTCGCGCATCGCAGCGTAGCCAAACTCGACGAAAAAGCATTGGAGGGTGGGAGCCTTGTTCAAAATATCCGCGAGCGGCGAGGTATCGAGCCCCCCCATCTTGATGGCCACGAGATTGGAGTGCCGGGCGGAGATCCGAGCGTAGTCATCTCCGGTAAGGAGTTTTTTGGTGCGGGGAAGATTGTAGTGGAGGAACCGGGAGTCGGGAAACGCGCCACACGTCGCATCGAAGAAACGATCAACCTCGCCGTCGGTCAGTGCACCCCAGCTCGGAAACGAAATTTGGAAATCGCGAAACCCCAGCGCGTGGGCGGACTGAATGCGTTCCACGATCGTGCCGAGGGAAAGGCTGATCACTCCGATCATCGGCACGGTGTCGTCGGGCAGAGCGGCGCGAAAGGTTTCGGTGATCTCTTGATATTGCCGATCGGTGACCGCGTAGCCCTCCCCGGCGGTTCCAAAGAGGTAGAGGTGGGGCGTCATCTCGCTCGCAAGTTTCTTCACCGAGCGCGTGAACAACGCCGCATCGAACGTGTAGTCGGCGGTCCAAGGAATCGAACAGGTCGCGAGCAGGATGGGCGGGTAGCGTTTGGAAGACATGGAACGGGGATTGGGGTGGCAGATTGCCGACAGCACTCAACACGAGCGGTTGAGTCTATTCATTTATGAAGGCCCGGCTTCACGGTGAGGCCAGCACCGGGGTAGGGCTTTGTGAGAGCGTAGGGCTCTCGCTCCATTCGAACATTGTCGCCGTGCTGTTCCATCCAATCGTCCAAAGCGGAGGCGAGGCGTGCAACTTCCGCGGCGTATGCGGGGTTTTCGACAAGGTTGGTGGTCTCGCCGGGATCTTGAGCGATATCGTAAAACTCAACGGCGGGCCGGTAGTGATATTTGCGCACGACATCACGAGCTTGGGGGTCGGTCTCGGCTGCCGCCACCCACTCATTAAAAAGCGAGCCGTGACCGGGCCGACGTTGGATATCGGTGTGGGTGGTATGGTAGGTATCGGGATGAATGTTGCGGATATATTTGAACCGTCGATCGCGGATGGCGCGGATCGGGTAGATGTTTTTATCTCCGTCGCCTGAGTGGGTGGTGAAGATGAGTTCGCGGTGGTGGGCTGAATTGCCGCGTAAGACAGCGGCGAACGAGCGGCCATCGATTTCAGTGGGAGTGTCCGCTCCGGCGATCTCGAGCAGGGTGGGGAAAATATCGATCCAACTGATCATGGCTTCGGTGCGGGTGCCGGGTCCGATCACGCCCGGCCAGCGGGCGATGAACGCCACCTGAGTGCCCCAGTCGTAGAGATTCCATTTCCCGAAAGGAAAGGCATGACCGTGGTCAGAAGTATAGATCGATAGGAAATCGTCCGTGCCGAAATGAGCCCGAGCGATAGCGTCGATGTTCCCCAGCGTCGTATCCACTTCGGTGACTTCGCCCAAATAGTTCTCCCAGGTTTGTTGTGTGTCGGGGGTGTCGACCCAGTGGGAGGGGACGGTGAGATCCACGCCGTCGTAGGTGTCATGCTCGCGCCAAGGAGCGTGGGTGCGCACGTCGCCGACGATGAGGAGCAGGGGACGGTTACCCGTGCGCGTTTGGAGATACGCTTGCACGGATTTTTCGAGATTATTGCGGGTTGGATCCACATGATCAGCACCGACGGACTCGATCCATTTATTATGATGCACTTTGCCAAAGGCCGCGACTTCGTAGCCCGCCTCCCGCAGTCGACGGATCATAGTCTGCGTCTCGGGACGGGGCTTCTCGTGATTGTGTTCGGCGCCATTGCGAATGGGCATCAATCCAGACAGCAGGGCGGATCGGCTGGGACCACAGGCCGGTGACGCGACGAACGCTTGGTCGAAGGTCAACCCGGCGGCCGCGAGCTTTGCCATCTGCGGGGTGATCGCATCCCCGGATGGATTATACACCGACGAGTCGTCGCGTCCGTGATCGTCCGCGATGTAGAGCACGACGTTGGGCGGGGTTGCTCCCCATGACAGGGAGGTTAGGAGCGCAAGTAAGATTGGTAGCAGGCGATGCATGGAGAATATGATCACTCGCGGACGGTTGGTTCGAAGACCCGCTCGCCGGGTTTACCTTCGTAGGAAAAGCGCATTTCACCCTCTTCGCCGACCGCCTTGTTGCGGCCGTCGTTCAGGCAGACGTAGAGCGTGATGAATCCTTTTTCGCTGGGAAAGGGTTCATCGAGTTTGGCGTGAAACGTGCCTTTGTCTCCGACTTTGGCGGCATAGGATCGGGACCAGTAGTCGCCGAAGCGGCGGTCGGAATCTAGGATCATCACGGAGTGCGCTTTGGCCGGGCCGGAGATTTTTCCGGTGATTTCGATCGAACCATCGGGCCCGTCTTTGATGGCAAGATTGTTCACTCTCGCGTGGTCCGTCCCGGCGGGAGGAGTAGGTCCATTGGCCACAAACAATGGGTGCTTCGCCAATAGTGCAGCTGACCCTTCGCAGAGATAAACCCGGGGTTCCGAGGTGCCTTTGGGCAGGCGGCTCGCGAAGGCCCGATTGATGGGCCCCATCAGAGTATTGCCGAGCCCGGTTTCGGGTTTGGCGCCGATGTGCGGTAGGCCGAGCGCGTGCCCAAATTCGTGCACGCAACCCTTCAAGTTGAGCGGCCACATCGCGGGGTCGCCGAGTTCCACCGTTGTGTTAATTTCGCCGGGTGCGGTGGGGTAGACATTGATGGCGCGACCACCATCTCGATCGCCTCCCCCGCGGAAGCCTTTTATGACCCGTTTGGGCGTGTGGTAAAACGTCCACCAGACCGTGTTTTCATCGGTTCGGTCGCCCAGGGCCGCGGTGGCTCCTTCCTTGGCGAGAGGCCCCACCAGTGGAAACCCTTTTCGGCCCACGGCATCCTCGGGTAATGCACCGCGCACGACCGTGACCTCGATGTCGTCGTCGGTGCGGGCAAAAATTTCGCGCCGCGCGACCGGCCAGCCCCATTGGGCGATACCGTCGGCGAAGAAGGCCTCGGTGCGCAACGCGATGGCGGTGAGGCGTTCTTGGTAACCCTCGGGTATCTCAGCGTCATCGGGCACGAACAAAACGATTCTAGCGAAACGGTCGTTCGATGGCGCGTCGTCGGTTTTCGCCGGAGCGGCTGCGACGACCAGAGAAAGCCCGAGCACCAGGATAAGTGATCGGCAGGAATTAGGGGTAAGATTCCGAACCATCCCCAACCTCTAAAGCGATTCGAGGATCTTGGCGAGGCCGGCGATATTGTTCCGCAGGCTTAAAGCGACGTCGGGTTCTTCGGTGTGACCGAGGATGCCGATGGGGCCGGCGTAGCCGGATGCGATGATCGTTTTGATCATAGTGGCCTCGTGGTTTCCGGTGCCGATTGGCAGGATCATGTTGTCCTTGGTCTGGTAATCGACCGCTTCTTTGTCGGCCATGCCGTTGAGGTTGATGCAAAGCAGGTAGGGCTGCATGTGCGCGAGGTATTCCGCGAACTTTTGCATCTCTTGGTGGCTGTGGTGGAAGTTATAGACGATGCCGACATTGTCGTAACCGAGTTCGCGAAGTTCTAAACAGACCTTGACCAGAATCTCTGGATGGCCGCCCCAGCCGCGGTGGTTGTAGAGGCCAAACTTACTGCCGAGTTTTTGGGCTCGTTGGGCAAACGGCGCCATGCGTTTCACCGTGATCGCAATCCGCTTCGCCTCGGTATCGGCCTCGGGAGACGGACACGTTTTCCAGATTTGTGGCGTCATTCCATACTTTTCGAACAATGCGAACGCGTCTTCGTCTTCGTTCCAGAACGCGTAGTAGTCCAGGCCGTGCTTTTGGGCCGCAATGATCTCCGCTTCAAACTGTGGATTGTCCTTTTTGGTCCAGTTATAAACGAAGCGGTTGAGGTCTAATTCGTGGAGGAGATCAGCCCGTGCATCGGGGTTTCGCTTTTCCGAGTCCCACCGGTGAGCGATACACCAAGCGAGAAGATTTTCAGTTTTAAAATTGTCCGGGATTTCCGCGCGCAGAGCGGAGGCGCAAATTAGGAAACTGACGATAACGGACGGAAGCTTCCGCAGAGTAGAGGGGAGAAAATTCATGGGGGGGCAGGATGGAAACGAGAACCCTGCGCGGGGTGACCCGGGATGTCGATTGCGGGGACGGGGGGCTAAAATGTGGTGAGGGCGCGAATAAACATCCGCTGGGCTCGTTTCGCTCGGCCTACGAGACCGGTCACGATGTTCAACACCGTTCGATTGAACAGGCTTTGGGAGGTGAGCATTTTTCGCATTCGCTCGGTCTTCTTAATCACCGCCTCGCCAAAGGCGTGTCGGTCGGCGGAATAGGAATCGACGGTTCCCTCGGCTAAACAGCGGGCGACTGCGAAACCGTCATCGATGCCGAGATTCATGCCGCGCCCACCGACGGGGGAATGACAATGCGCCGCGTCTCCCGCCAGCAAGACGCGACCTTTCCGGTAGGTCTCTGCCTGCCGAACAGAAATTTTAAACGTGCCGGTGCGACGGATGTGGCGCACATCGGGTTTTTCCGGAACGTCCCGCATGCAATCCTCCGTGCAAGAGGCCATGCGCATGCGTTGATGCTCGATGGGAATTGCGAGGATGAAGATGCCGTCCACTCCCTGCACCCACAGTTTGATCTGCTCCGAGTCGAACCCCTCGGCCACATCGACGTCGGCGATGGACCAGGTCTCGGGGAGATCGATCCCGGGATAGGGAATGCCCAATTGAGTTCGAACCACGGAATTTTTTCCGTCGGAGGCAATGACCCAATCATAGGTTGCACGACTTCCGTCGGCGAATGTGACGGTGGCGGCTTGACCGGTGGTTTCGATCTGGGTGAGTGCGACGCCGTATTTTATCTTCACTCCGCGCGCGATCGCGGCTTCGGCGATGAGACTTTCGGTGCGGTTTTGAGGCAACGCCGTCATGCTCTGCTCGGGTGTAAGCGTGGCAGATAAGTCGAGATCAAGGAGCGACTTTTTGCCCCGATTGAGAGCGAACTTTCGAATCGGCATACCCTCCCGCAATATGGCTTCGGCTACGCCGCTGGGGGCCAAGTGGTTTCGGGTCACCGGCATGATTCCTACCGCGCGGGAAAGTGCGGAAGGCGCATCCCGTTTTTCCACCACGTCGCAAATGATTCCCTTTTCGGCCAACCCAAGAGCGGCGGACAATCCGGTGGGTCCTGCGCCAATGATAAGAATTTTCATAACGAATTACGCGGGAGGCGGAGTCGGGGATGAAACGGCCTTCCTCTGCTAAACCTATGTCAAGGGGCTCGCGGCGCGAAGCACGAAACCGAGCAGAAATACTCAATCGGCCGGCACGAGTTCGGTGCTCAGGATATTTCTACGGTCAGTCCGATTTTCGTAGGGCGTCTCGAATCCAATTGGGGTCGCGCCTGCAATCCAGGATTCGAAAAACCAAGACTTCTTCCCCGGACACGCGATAATACACGGCGAATGGAAACCTCCGTGCGAGCATGCGATGAAAACCGAGATGCCGACTATGGATTCCAGCGAATAGAGCTAATGAATCTATTTCCGAAAACAGACTATCGAAGAAATAGTTACCGATGCCTTCGGCATTTTGGTCGTAGAAGCGACGACTGGTCGCGAGGTCATCCAACGCTGATCACAGGACTCTTACTTTCATTTGAACTGAGACCTCAGCTCTTTCTTTGCATCTTCCCAGTCCAGAACCTCAACGGTTCCTCTGTCGAAATCCTCTTCTGTCTGGCGTAGCTCCCCATCGTGCCAAGAGGGGCTTTTGAAGGAATCTTCATCGGACGCCAAATCACCCCATAAAACCTCAAGGATCTTCAGTTTTTCGTCAGCGGGTAGCTTTCGGAGTTCGGTGATGCTCATGCCGAAAACCTACGAAGATATTGAGACGACCGCAAGTCGGGGATTCGGCGGCGTTCTGTGCTCGGAGTTAAGCCCAAAAAGATTTCGGGAGATTGCCTCGCGGATCGGGCGGGGGGAACTAGAGCTTGGTGATGGATTACTTTAAGGAAATCGGCGAAAAGCTATCCGCGCGTTGTGGTGGGGGTGAACTGGGAGAGAATTTTCCTGAACTTGCCGCTGGTGTCTTGGCGGAGTTTCCGGTTCCCACCGATATCGGCATCGAGTTCATGGCGGATTGGGCGCTGGGCCGGGAGCGTTTGCCGGAGCAGGTCAATTTTCACAGTGGGTTCGGTGAGCCTCCGTTGGTGGTTTATGAGGAACCTCGGTTTTTTGCGGAAGTCCTGCACTGGTTTCATGGTCGCACCTCCATTCACGGTCATGGGTTTTACGGGGCCTATCAGGTTTTGGCGGGATACTCGGTTGAGGCGGAGTTTTCCTACCGCCGGGATGAGGAACCGGTCCCCGGGATTCAAGTGGGTGAGTTGGACCCCAGGGGACTCCGGTTGATCACTCCCGGCGACATCACACAGATTCTGCCGGAGGAGGCATTCATTCACACGGTGATGCATATGGGAAATCCATCACTCACTCTGGTGATTCGCAACCGGGGTGAGTTGGTGCAGTATGATTACGCCATGAATGGATTGGGCATCGATGCCCACCGGGACTCTCAAACTCATGTGCGCCAAGCCCAGGTGCTGTGTGCCTATCACGCGGCGAACCCGGAGGGTTTTGCCACCCGATTCCTCGAGTTTCTTCAAGCCGGGGATGCCCATCGCTTGGCCCGGATTCTCAAGGAAATGGAGCGTGAACTCGACCCAGAGTTTTTGGTAGGTGAGATCCGCGAATTGGCCGTGGCCCGATTCGGATCAGTCGGTGAATTGATCATCGATTCCCTCACCCAAACTATTCGGGGTAATATGATCTGGGATGAAGTCGCAGAAACGGAGGATCCGGCGATGCAGCTCCGAACGTCGTTGTTGGACCTGTTCCCCGAGAACGAAGATTTGCTAAAGGTGGTAGGCCGGACGTTCCCGGATCGCGATCCAGCGGACGTATTAGATTCCTGGGCCGAAACAGTAACCAAGATTAGCTGAGCGATTCCCTAACCAAAAAGGGTCAAACCATAATGTTTGTGGTTAGAGTTGGCGCATGATTTTCGAAGCAGTAGACCTTGAGCCGTTTTTTGCTTCGCTGACATAGCGACTAACGCCA
This sequence comes from Opitutaceae bacterium, assembly GCA_018667915.1. Lineage (GTDB taxonomy): Bacteria > Verrucomicrobiota > Verrucomicrobiia > Opitutales > Opitutaceae > Actomonas. The sequence goes on from JABIRI010000097.1 coordinate 19,429, forward strand.
TCTGGCGCCCCCATGTTCAGTTTCTCTGCGAGCCAGCGATTGGTTGCGGTGGTGCGTGTTCGCATGGTCGCCGCGACCGCCACTTTCCAATCGGCGGACTTCCGACCCGTCGAAATATCCTCGGAGGATTTCACTAGTTTTTTTAGGAGTGCGGTTAGGGTAGTTTCCCAACCAAGTTCCTTTAACTCATGGGATTCGCGCCCCAGCGATGGATCTGAAGCCAATACCTGGTGGTCCTCGGAAACCGATTTAGCAAATTCCCGGGTGCCGTTGATCCAGCCCTTACTCATTCGGGCAAACAGCATTTCTTTTTGCGCATCGTCGTCAGTGGCCAACCACTCAAGATATTCTAGATATTTTCTTTTTCCGACGGGACCGTCCTTTAAGTCACCAGCTGCGGCTAGTGCACTGCTCAGGGTTAGATTGGTTGGCCGGTCTTTTTTAAGATTCAACCAGATCAAACTACTCCAAGGGTAGCTCTCAGGTCTATCGGCTTTCACGATTTTAGCCCGGACAGGATTGAGATGGATGTAGTGAGAAACCATTCCCAACCGCTGCTCGTTTTCCACCAATATCGCATTGTATCGTCCTTGAAATACGTGGCCTGATTCTTTTCTTAGTCGGTTGAATCTATTGGCGTAAGTGGATTGGAGCCATCGCATCCCCTCAACTAAGTTTCCGTCCGGTGTGTCCAGTGCCAGATGGTAGTGGTTGCGCATTATGACGAAGGCGTGAATGCGCCAGTTTGCCTTTTCGGCGGCTTGCCAGAGGCATTTTAGGAATGCGCGTTTCGCGCCCTCGGTGGCAAAAATATTTGAGCGATAGTTCCCCCGGTTAATGACATGATAGAGGGCACCAGGGTAGGAGATTCTAAGCTTTCTGGCCATGGGGGTATGCCACGTAATTTGTGAGAGAAATCAACCACAAACATTATGGTTTGACCCCATTTTCAGTCCCTTTTTCGACTGAGCTCATTCTGTTTTTTTGCTCAACGAAGCATCGGCACAAAATAGTGACTTAAAAAAATAAAGGCCCAATGGGGCCTGTTATTTGGAATCAGTGTAGTGCCCTACGGCACGGTTGAGAATTGGGCCCCGGTATGTCAGGCGGGGCCCGTCTGGCTCAGTAAGAGTTCTCCAAGAGTTGCTGCAGGGCTTCGGCCTCGGTGCCTTGAGGGCGGCATTCCACGCCGACGTAGCCGCGGTAGCCGAGTTCGTGGGCGGCCTTCAGGATGTTCACGTAGTTCAATTCACCGGTGCCGGGTTGGTGTCGGCCGGGGGTGTCGGCCAGCTGGAGGTAACCGACTTGGTCAAATCCTTCGCGCAGGTAGTGGATGAGGGCGCCTTCGGTCAGCTGCATGTGATAAAAATCCCAGTTGATTTTGATCATGGGTGAATCCACTTCGCGGCAGATTTTGACGGCGGCTTGGCTACCGTTGAGGGTGTTCTTGCCGTGGTCGACGGGATTGAACGGCTCGATGATGATCATGACGCCGGCTTTTTCGCAATGAGGAGCGACGCGCTTCATGGCGGCCGTGTAGTTGGCGAGCTGTTCCTCGAGGGTGTAGCCCTCCACCCATCGGTGTCCGACCACGGTCATTTTCTTGGCCCCGAGTTTTTTGGCGACACCGAGGGCTTCTTTGATGCCGGCTTCAAATTCATCAATGTTCTTGCCGGAGCCCAGCGGTGCGCCCCAGGCGGTGAACTGAACCACCTTCATACCCAGCTTCTTGGTTTTGGCGGCGATGGCATCGATGTCTTCTTTGCCGTAGGCCCAGAACTCGACGGCTTTGAATCCAAGGGCGTGAGCTTTATCGATTTTGTCGAGAGTGGGGTTTCCTTTACCCCACCACAACGCGAGGTTCGCGGCGTATTTGGTATTCACGTCGTCAAACGTGAGATGAGCGGAGAGGCTGCTGGTGAAAGCGAGGAAGAGGCCGAGAACGGCGAGGATGGGGCGTTTCATGGAATTTTAAACTTGGGGTTAAGAATGGGGATCCGCCGTTGTTCCGCGAGGCGGAACTATGGCGAGATATAGAATTGGGTTGGCCCACTAAATCACACTAAAGGCACTAAATATTCTGTGGGGCAGTTTGGATCTTTATTTAACCACTAAAGACACTAAAAACACGAAAGAGAAACTGAGGGGCTTATGCCGTCGCTGAGAAATGGGCGAGGCATGAGGTTTCAAGAATATTGGGGCTTTGCTGGAGTTCGTCGAACATCAACGCACTGAAGCGTTTCAGTGGGTTAGCCAATCTGGGGTTCAAAGATCAGGCTGAAGCCTTTTTGTTATTTGATTCTTGGAAATTGAAACTTCGGGTGCGTCAGCGCACGTGGAGGGGGTCAGGTCGGAATAAGTTTACTACGTTAAACTTCGTAGAACTTATTAACGACGCTGACCCCGGCGGGCGGTTCTTGTTACTTGATACCTGTTACTTGGCACTTCTGCGGAGCAGCTTGATACCTGCTACTTGTTACTTCGCGAGCGGGGCGAAGGCCCGCGAGGCGTTATAGTTTTTCGATGAAGCCTACTACGTCGCTTTCGTAGTCGAGGTAGGTGCGCCAGGGGCCGCTTAACCAGAGGACGGCGCGGTAGCCGTCGCCGGTGGCTACGATCGGGCGGATGTTGCGATCGGGTGAATCGGTGGTGAGGGCCTGCCACTTGATCGTGGTGATGTCGTCGTCGAGCTCGACCTGCGCGGTATAGATTTCGTGGGTGCCGCCGGAGTATTTTCCCGTGGTCGGGTGCACGTCGGTGGAGATGGTGATCCGGCGCGGGTCGGCGGGGTCTACAGTGACGAGTCCGGTGTAACTGCTTTCGCGCGGATAGAGGCATTTGCCGCCCATCGCGATTTCGCGGTCGTGCCATTGGGTGCCATCCCAGGAGGCGAGGCGGTAGCGGTGATCGTCGTCGTCTAGGTAGAGGGTATAGCCGATGTGCGGGTTACCGGCGGCGTCGGAAGCGGCGCTACTGGTCCAGGCACTGAGTGGAGCGCTTTTGTCGACGGTAGCATCGGTGAGGATGCCGCTGCCTTGGAAAATACGTTCGGCTTCGGAGGTGGTCAGGGGGCCGTCGGCGAGGTCTTTGATTTTACTACCATCGACGCGGTAGAAGGCGTCGTCGCGAAAGTCGGCGTAGTAGAGGCTGTTGCCGTAGTTGCGGGGATGGGCGTCGGTGAAGGTGATGCCGACGGTGTTCGCATCGCGTTGCAGGTAGCGCGCGTAGGGACGGTGGGTGCCGTCGACTTCGTCGGAAATAAAGTGGGTGCGGTTGCCCCAGGTTTTGCCGTGGTCGGGGGAGGTGATAAAACTCGGGTTGAAGGTGGGGCCGTCGCGGAAGAAGTTGTAGAGCAGGCCTGGCCGATCGAGGTGGTAGAGGTTCATGTAGGTGACGCCGCGTCGTCCGGTAAAGTCGTGGACGAATTGCTGCTCTTCCCCCCATTGCAGGTAATCGTCGGGCGCGGAAATGCGGTAGTAGTGAATCCGTTCGTTCGAGTGTTTCGCGTAGACCGCAAGCACGCTGCCGTCGGGACGGGCGTAGAACGCCGGCACGTCGTGATCGTCGACTTGAAAATTGGGATGGAGCACGACGGTGCCGAGGTCTTTTTCGGCGGTGAGATCGTAGACGCTGACCTTTACGTCACCGGTTTGGCCGCTGACTCCGCCGACGAGCAACTTGCCGTTACTGATGATGGCGCGGGGATCTTGATACCAACACCAGCCGCCATCCTGCATGAACGTGGTGAGGGCCGGGGGCGGTTTGGCTGACGTGACTGTTGTGATGGAGGCTAGTGCGAGACCGGCTAGCAGCGCATAACGGCAGCGAAACAGAGACAGGGGCATGGTGGCTAAGGTGGGGGGAGAAAGATAAAGATAAAGAATAAGGAGAAAGCGTGGGCGGCGTGGTGGGCGGGATTTGGAGGACGGACGGGTTGGGGAGCGGACGGGTTTGGAGAAGGGGTCAGGTCGGAAAAAGTGAACTTCGCTACGCTACGTTTCACTTTTTTAACGACCTGACCCCGGCGGTCGGCTTCGGCGGACATGCTTGATACTACCTCCGCGTTTAGCGCGCGGGTAGATTTCCGCGCCAGCCGGTGTTGAATTGGGTTAACAGTTTTGCGACTACGGTGGGGTTTTGGTCGGCGATGTTTTTGGTTTCGGTGGGGTCTAGATCGTGGTCGTAGAGTTCGCAGAAGACGGGGTCTGCGGTGGGGTCGGTGTGGTCTTTCCAGATTACGAACCGATAGCGGTCGGTGCGCATGGCGTAACCCATGAGGCGGTTCTCAAAGAGGTCGCGGTCCCACTTGTCGCCTTGTTGGGCAATGATGCGGTCTTCGACTTTTTCGATCAGCGGACCGAAGAAGGTTTCGCGGCTGCCTTGGGAGAGTGGATTGGCCGCCCATTCACGGAGTGCGGGGTTGGGGAATTGGCTGAAGGCGGCTTGCTTCCAATCGCGATGGGGTTGGGCGAGCAGCGGCACAAAACTCGTTCCTTCCAGATGGTCGGGGAGCTCGACGCCGGCGAGTTCACAAAGCGTTGGATACATGTCGATCAACTCTACGAGCGCGTCCGAAGTTTGGCCGCGGGTGGTGGCGGGGAGATCGGGCGTATCGATCATCAGAGCGACGCGGGTGCCGATCTCGTAGTTGGTGGCCTTGCCCCAAATGCCCATCTCGCCGAGGTGCCAACCGTGGTC
>JABIRI010000096.1 GCA_018667915.1 Opitutaceae bacterium
AAAACACAGAACAATAATGCTAAACACATGAAAGACGTTCGATTAAACACCATCAACCTCCTAAGTGCACTTTCCAGTAAACGTATCAGCACGATCGTGCTTTGATGCGGCCGACGCCAAACAGTACGAGCAACGCCTTCCAGCATCAACCAATGATTTCAGTCGCCACCCTGCCGTAAACGTCAGTCAATCGAAAATCGCGTCCCGCATAGCGATACGTTAGTTTTTCGTGATCGAGACCAAGCAAATGCAGGGTTGTCGCATGCAGATCATGCACATGCATGCGATCTTTAACAGCAGCAATCCCAACTTCGTCCGTCGCTCCATACCGCATGCCACCTTTGACCCCGGCCCCGGCGAGCCACATCGTGAACGCCTCCTTGTGATGATCTCGGCCGTAAGTCTCAGATACGATGCCATGCCGCAATTCCCGCATCGGCGTGCGCCCGAACTCACCGCCCCATACGACTAAGGTGTCGTCGAGCAGTCCGCGCTGTTTGAGGTCCTGGAGCAGTGCCGCGATCGGTCGATCGATTTGGTCACATTTCGTTTTGAGACCTTTATCAATGGTATTGTTACCATTGCCATGGTGGTCCCAGCCCCAGTCGTAGAGTTGCACGAAACGCACGCCCTTCTCCACCAAGCGCCGCGCCAAGAGGCAATTATTGGCAAAGGATTCCTGCCCCGGCGCCGTGCCATACATTTCGTGGATGTAGTCCGGTTCTTGTTTCAGATCCAATACCTCCGAGGCGTGCATCTGCATACGGTAAGCCATCTCGTATTGGGAGACACGGGTGAGCGTTTCGGGATCGCCGACTTCCTCGTGGGTGCGGCGGTTGATCTTGTCGATAGCATCCACCATCAGGCGACGTTGATTGCGACGCACTCCGTCGGGGTTTTCCAAATACAGGATGGGGTCGCCTTCGGAGCGGCACTGCACTCCTTGATAGACCGAGGGCAGGAATCCACCACTCCAAGCCGCCTTGCCCGCGGAGGGATTTTGGCCGCCCGAGACCAAAACCATAAACCCGGGAAGGTTTTGGTTCTCGGTGCCGAGGCCATAAGTGACCCAGGACCCAAACGAAGCATGTCCCGGTTGCGCGTTGCCTGTGTGGAGTAACAACTGGGCGGGAGCGTGATTAAACTGATCGGTCTGCATCGATTTGATGAGACACACGTCGTCGATTACTTCGCGAAAATGGGGCAGAATCTCGGACACCATTTGGCCCGCCTCTCCCGCCGGAGAAAAACGATGACGCGGCGCCAGCAGCGCAGGAATTCCTGAAATGAACGCAAAATTCTGTCCTTCCAAAAATTCCTTGGGGCAATCTTTGCCGTCATGACGAAACAGTTCGGGTTTGTAGTCGAAGAGATCCAGCTGACTCGGCGCCCCCGCCATGTGCAGATAAATCACTCTCTTGGCTTTCGCGGGGAAATGCGGTGAACGGACGCCGAGCGGGTTCTTCAGGACATCCGCCGGACTGGCCGCGTGCGCATTCGATTTACCGTAGAGCGCGCCCTCCTGGGAGGCCATCCAAGCCGCGCCGAGGCCCGTGGCACAGTCCCGTAGAAAATGACGCCGGGTTACGTGCGAGAGCCGGTCGGTTTGCCATTGTTGCCAGAGATTCATCGTAAAAGTTCGCCAGGTTATTTGGTCAGAAAATCGTCCAAGTTCAGGATCGCATTCATCGTCAGTTGCAAAGCGGGAGCATCGGCATCGTCGGCCAACAGCTGGTCATGCAGATCGACCAAATCACGTAGCTCGAGTTCGTCCGGATCACGCAAGACCGCCCGGCGAAAAGCGTGAGATATCCAATCCGCGGGGCGATCGCCGCCATCGGTGCGAGCTCGTTCTGCCAACACCCCGGCTGCCTCCCAATATACAGGGTCGTTCAGCATAATGAGCGCTTGCAGCGGGGTGTTCGTGCCGATGCGCCGCGGCACACAGACATCGCGACTGGGGGCATCAAACGTAAGTATGCTTGGATAAGGAATAGTGCGTTTCCAGAACGTGTAAATGGCGCGACGATATTGATCTTCGCCGGCGGATGTTTCCCAAGTTTCATTGTTGTAGGGTGAACGCCACACGCCTTCCGGCTGCACCGGCATAACGGGCGGGCCATACATCTTGTCCGACAGCAGGCCGGCGACTTGGAGACCGTTATCCCGAATCATCTCGGCCGAAAGGCGATTGCGCGGACCGCGGCTGAGCCAAGTATTGCGAGGGTCTATTTCCGCGGCATCAGTCGAAGTGACTGCCGATTGCTGGTAGGTGGCGGTCATGACGATCTCACGTAGCAGGCGCTTCACACTCCAACCCCATTCACCCCGGAATTGAATGGCCAAAAAGTCTAAGAGTTCGGGATGCGATGGCGGTAAGCTGGCGCTGCCAAAGTCTTCCAAGTTCTCCATTAGCCCCCGGCCGAATAGCTGCTCCCAATGCCGGTTCACCGTAAAGCGGGAAGTCAGTGGGTTTTCATCAGAAACCAACCACTCCGCCACCCGCGCTCTCGAATCAACGGGCTGTTGGGTGGTTTGTTCAAAGATCGGCGGCACCCCCGGCTCGACCCGCCGACCACGAGTCCGCCAATCACCCCGAATAAAGAAATTGGTCACCCGGGAATAGTCGGGACTGCGGGAGCGCAACACCGGCTGGTCTGCCAGCTCGATTTCGGCCAACGCTTCCACGGCGGCGGTTCGCTGCGCGACAATATCAGTCACACTGGTTTTGCTGCTGGTCACAGCCCAGCGAGCGTCGTCGCTGACCGACACTTGGAAACGGCGCAAGACGGGTTGAGCTGCCCCGTCGTGGTGGCGACGGTTGTGAATCAAGAGTTCGAGTTTGGCACCAGCCGGAATTTCGACGGGGTCCGTAGGCACCAAAACTGCCCAGCGGTCGAAGTGCTGTTTGGGATAAGCGCTCCAACCATTACGCGTTTCTTTATCCAATGAATCTTCCGGCCAATCGGCGTGGCCAAATTCATCGGGAATCATGCATTGAAAAGAGATTTCGATTGGTTCACCCGCTTCCGGGATCAACTGACCTTCAATGAACGAAACCACAAACGGATGTCCGGGTTTCTCCACCGTCGCATCGGGCGCCATCAGGGCATCGATGCGCAGCGCGGCCAGCACCCGTTTCTCCGTAGTGGCATGCACCGTATGCAGCACGTCCTTGGGCACATTCGGACCCGTCTGTAAAATCTCCGAGCCATCGACATTACGCTCGATCGCAAAGGTCACCCCACGCGTGGACGTCGCGGAAAGAAAATCAACCGGAGCCCACTCCACCGCTTCGGCCAGCTGTCGAAAAGGTTTCTGATATGATTGTCCCAACTCCGTAATTTGTCGCTGCAGTTCAAACGCCGCTTCGCGTTCTTCGGGATCAAGCGCATAACCCACGGTAGGATACTCGTTCCCCATGTCGTGATCCCAATCGTTGTCGAACATCGCCATGAACGAGTAGTAACTCTCGTGCGGAATCGGATCGTAGGGATGCGAATGGCACTGCACGCAGCTGAAGGACGTGCCCATCCAAGCCTGCCAGGTAGTATTCACGCGATCCATAACCGCGGCGATGCGGAACTCTTCGTCATCGGATCCGCCTTCCACGTTAGTCTTGGTATTGCGGTGAAAACCAGTCGCTACGAGATCGGAGAGTGAGGGACTTTCAGTCTGGTCGCCGGCCAGTTGGAGCTTCGTAAATTCGTCGAACGGCATGTCATCGTTTAGGGCATCGATCACCCAATCCCGCCACGGCCAAGCATCGCGTTCGGGATCGCGCTCAAATCCTTTGGTGTCGGCGTAGCGGGCCAGATCCAACCAGGGCGCCGCCCAGCGCTCGCCAAACTCCGGTCGAGCAAGGAGTCGATCAACCTGTTTGGCGTAGGCATCGGGCGAGGCGTCTGCTGCAAACGCCTGCACATCCTCCCAGCTTGGTGGCAACCCGATCAGATCGAGCGAAAGACGCCGTAACAACCGCGAACGCTCTTCCGCCGGATTCGGCGTGAGACCCTGGGCATCCATCTTGGAGAGCACATAAGCATCGATTTCATTTTGGCCCCAATCGGCGAGTGTCGCTGGAACCTCTACCGGATGAACCACCTCCGGTTCGTAAGCCCAATGCTCCTCCCAGTTCGCACCATCGGAGATCCACTTTTCGATAATGGCTATTTCCCGCGGCGGCAGCGCGTCGCCATGAGCGACCGGCGGCATACGTTCCAGCTCGTTGGTTGACGAAATTCGTTGAAACATTTCAGAGGCTTCCGGCGCGCCCGGCGTAACCACCATTTTGCCGGAATCAGAACGGGAAAGCACCTCTTCGCGGTAGATAAAGCTCACTCCCCCGGCTGTTTTCACCCCGCCGTGACAGGCTGTGCAGTTTTGCACGAGGATCGGACGCACATGGGCGTTGAATTCCACTTGATCGGGGATCTGAGCGACTTCGACTGATTCTTCACGGCTGCAGCCCGTCCAAACGAGCGCGGCACACGCTATAAATAATACACGTTTCAGCGATGAAATTTCACTCAGCAAGGGTAAGGTCATGATAAACCGAAACTGACAGGGTCAGGGGTGACTCACGTTTCAATTTCATCACGGTAAAGTCCAGCTTTGACCTCGGGAAGTGAGGAGATGTCGAGTTGCGAAACGCGAAAACTCATCGTAGCGTGCCTCGCTCCATCAAAGTCCCTCGAACCATGACCGATTTTTCCTCCTTAACCGACGCCGACTGGCGCGAACGTCTGTCCTCCGATGAATTCCACGTGCTGCGCGAAGCCGGCACGGATCGCCCGTTTGGCTCGGCTTATGACGAATTCAAAAAAGACGGCGGCGGCACCTACGTCTGCACGGGATGCGGCCACACGCTCTTCGAATCGACGACCAAATTTGACGCCCGTTGCGGTTGGCCTGCGTTCTACGACCCCGCGACCCAGGAAGCGATCACCACGATTAGAGACGATAGCATGGGCATGCCCCGGGTTGAAGTCGTGTGCGCCCACTGCCAAGGCCACCTCGGACACGTATTCGAAGGCGAAGGTTTCGACACGCCCACCGATCAGCGCTACTGCATCAACGCGACGTCGCTGCGGTTCATTCCCGATCAAGCTGGGGATGCGTGAACGGCCCAGTAGTTCTGGTAATCGGAGCTTGGCCGGGTGGTTGAAATTCATCGCCATCGGCCTGGGCGGTTATCTCGTGCTCACGGGCGGAGTCGCCGCGCTCGTCGAAATGGCGGACTGGGGAAAACGTCCGGCCTACATCGTGGTGATCGCCATCGTGATGTGCGGAAATTTTTACGCCAATCGACGTTTTGTTTATCCCCAGAGTAAGCAGCGCAAGAAGGGCTCTCAAGCCGCCCGGTTCCTGTTCTTCGCCCTCCTTTTTCGTCTGCTGGAATATGCCGCCTATTCTTGGCTGATCGGACCCGTCGAAATGCACTACGTGATCGCCATCACGCTCACGTCTGCCGTCGGTTACCTGATCAAATACTACGTGTTTTCGATCTGGGTTTTCCGTTGAAGATTAGACCCGCAAGCTCCCACCACTGCGAATACCCAAATGACCAAAAGCAACACGTGCGGTTGTTGAATGAGAGTCGAAATTGAATCTCCCAATTCGCCGACTTGTCCGGCGTAGATTAAATTTTCTACCGACGGATAATCCTCAAAGAAATTAAAATAAACCACCGAAACAAAGGTCAGTCCCGACCACCCCGCCGTGAGGGATAGTGCGATCACCTGCCGAACCGTATCACGTCGAATTGCCAACAACGGAGCCAGCAACAAGGCCCACACCGCGGCGGAGAACCATACCCCCGAGGTCACCGTGCCCACACTCGATTCCAAGCGAGTCCAATAGAGTTCCACAAAAACGAAATACAACCACGTGGAGGCGTAAGTTCTCGCCTCACTTGTCCCTTGATTTGATCGAAAGACCAGCGCGATAAGGACCAAGAATCCCGCCACCAGCCAGAAGCCGCTCATCAGCATTTGGGCGCCAAACCAAGCGGCAAACACTCCCCAGCCCACCCACGCCCCGCGGCGGATCCCATTGCGGCGAATTTTGGCGATGCCAATTCCTGCCCACGACAATGCCGCGAGAAAAATCCCCACCACTATCGTGTATAGGATCGGCGAAACAAATGTGACCGCGCGACGCGGAAACCAGTCGTCCGCTTGATACCAACGCACGTCTTCCCAAACCATACCGGGTCGAACCATCACGGTCCCGGGAGCATGAGCATTCAGCGGCATCCACCCGCGAAACTGCCTGCCGAGCGGCTCCGTGGGTGCAACGCGTTGCGAAGGCACCCGCTCGAAATCATCAACGGTATTCACATCCAATGCTGGAACAAACTCCCCGCCCCCCGACTCCAGCGGTCTCAGCCCAAACTGCACCGGAATTCGGGCGCCAAATCCCGCCGGTAATAATCGCGGCACCCAAACCCACTCCGGCTCAAAATAGTCCCGCGCCGGAAGGTTGATGATCCGTATATCCGGGAACGGCATCTCCGGATATTTTTCCCGATACCAAAATTGATGTTCCACTACGGCATCGAATTGAATCCGCATTTCGTTCAAGGTGGGGAGATCGTGCACTTGGGGAATATCAATTTCGAAAACAGCCTGCAATCCTCCCTCGTCAATCTGAACCCAATTCGCTCGTCTTCCCTCCGCTAGCAACACGGCTCCTTCGTCGTCAAATATGCGATACGACAGGTGCGACGCAGGATCAAAATCTTGCTGAGTCACGTAGCGGCCTCGCACCACGATCCGAGGCACCGGCGCATAATATTCAATCACCGCATCAAGCGACCATCCGCCGCACTCATCCCCGCGGTGGGAAATCTCCCCGGAGGCTTTGCCCGCAAGGTCGGTTGTAATTTCGAAACCCGCCGGAGTTTGGGCTCCGATCCCCAAAATACCGATCCACAAACTCACTACCGCTGCAATGACCGCGCGCTTCATCATGGCTCGAGAAGTTTTTCCGGATAATTGATCGCGAGGCGGGTGAGCGTTTCCGCATCCACTGGCCAGCCCCAAGGCGCCACCACATCCCCCGCCATTTGCCAACCCGCGTGAGAGGCGCTGTAGGTGCGCCCCCATTTATCCCAGCCGTTGCCGAGAAATGTCAGAGGTGCTGGAATCCCCAGTTCCTCCAACACCATCACCGGAACGTCCTGCAATCCGACGATGGCATCTACCCGCTGCGGAGCACGGTCAAACCCGATCATGATCAGAGGAACCGTATCTGAAATCAGCCGAGGATAGAACGAATCGAGGTGGGCCTCCATCTCCACATCGATCGCGCTATCGTGATCGCTATAAATCACGATTAAGCAGTCGTCCAAAACACCTGCGGAATCCAACCGCTCCATAAATCCTTTAATCGCGTCATCCACGTAGGCCACGGACCTTAAAAACTCCTCTTCGATCGTGCCCGGTTCCTCGCCTTGGTGTTGGGCAATGTAATCGTAGGGATGGTGATTCGTCAGTGTGATCACATGCAAAAAGGCAGGCTCCTCACTCGCGATCAATCGATCCGCCGCCGCCTGCAAAACCGCTGCATCCGACCAACCCCAGCCGATCTTCTCAGCCAAATCCAGATCGTCCTCAAAACTCATTTCGTCGTAGCCCAACGCTGCGTGCGCCTCCGCCCGATGCCAGAACACGCCGTTAAATCCATGCATGGATTGGGTGTGGTAGCCCGCCTCGTTCAGAACCCGCGGCAGGGAAGGAATCCGGTCCAACTGCTGGCTCACATAAACGGGCGGACGAGCCACCGGCACTTGCGACGTGAGCACCAAAAATTCTCCATCAGTCGTGCGTCCGGTCGCAGTGCAATCCAGCACGTTGGTGAAGTAGACGTGCTTCTCAGCGAGGCTTTCCAGATAAGGCATGGTGGATTGCCCGTTCTTTCGCCCCCCGATCATCAAACCGTCGATTGATTCGAGTTGGAGATAAACGACGTGTTTTTGCTTCGTCGGAGCGGGCCTGACCGGATTGCGCACCCTGGCAGTATGAGACCGGAGAAATTCACGGTAAGGTTGCACATCAACCTTCGCCAAACGCGACCGCTTCCACATGCGCTTCGTCGTGTCGACCAGATCGAATACAAAATACCCTCCGAGCCCCAACCGCTCCACCGCTTGCGAATTGATCAAGCGTGAACTCAGTAACCGCCACTCCGCCCGCGGCCAGGCTGCGCCCAGCACGAGTCCCGTGACCACAAACCAAATCGACCATCGGCCAACTCCACGCCATCGAGCATTCCACTTCACCGGATTGTGAGGTCTCCCCGCGATCGCAGATTGTGGAATATATGGAAATTTCCCGACATACACGAGTGAGGCTCAAAATCCCTTCCGGCGGAGCAACCCAATTCCGTCCAATCGGGCCCTTATCTCCGGCCGATCCATTACAATTTTGTAAGAAACTCGATCCGTTCTTGATTCTTCGGCGAAATCGATTTCCTACCTCAAAAACACTCCTATGTCATATTCCTTCGAAACCCCATGATCGAAGTCCAAAATCTTTCGAAATCCTACGGCAGTAAACGCGCCGTCAACAGCGTGAGTTTCACCGTCAAACGCGGCGACATTCTCGGTTTCCTCGGTCCTAACGGTGCCGGCAAGTCCACGACCATGAAAATGATCACCGGCTTCCTGCGCCCGACCAGCGGTCGCGCCACGGTCGGCGGCATCGATGTCGCGGTCGATCCGGTGGCGGTCAAACGTCAGGTCGGCTACCTCCCCGAGAGCGCCCCCGCCTACGGCGAAATGACCGTGCTCGAGTTCCTCGAATTCATTGCCGAATGCCGCGATTTTCGCGGAGCCGATCGAACCGCGCCCATCGACCGTGCACTCCGTCTCACTCACCTCGATTCGGTTAAAAACCAAACCATCGAGACCCTTTCCAAAGGCTACAAACAACGGGTCGGTTTCGCCCAAGCACTCCTACATGACCCGGATGTGCTCATTCTCGATGAACCCACCGACGGGCTCGACCCGAATCAAAAAAACGAGGTGCGCGCGCTCATCAAAGAGCTCGCGCAAGAGAAAGCCGTCGTGCTCTCCACCCACATTCTCGAGGAGGTTGGTGCCATCTGCAACCGCATCATTTTAATTTCCGAAGGCAAGGTCGTGGTCGACGAGACGCCGGCCGAGTTTCAAGTCCGCCAGCCCGGCGCGCGGCTCGACGAGATCTTCGCCACACTCACCAAATCCGACGTGTAACTTTCCGCGAACTTCGTAATCTGCCATGCAACAAGTTACTCCTATCTTCAAACGCGAGTTCCTCGGCTACTTCCGTTCTCCCGTCGCCTACGTTTTCCTGATCGTCTTTCTCATGTCCGCGGTCGGGTTGGCGTTTTTCGTAGGGCGGTTTTTCGACAATGGCCAGGCCTCACTGGAAAGCTTCTTCGCCTTTCATCCGTGGATATTCCTGTTCCTCATTCCCGCCGTCGGCATGCGCCTCTGGTCGGAAGAAAAGCGCACCGGCACCGTCGAACTCCTTTTCACGCTGCCCATTACCACGCTGGAGGCCGTGGTCGGAAAATATTTGGCCGCCTGGGCCTTCCTCTGTTCCGCCATTGCACTCACCTTCCCGATGGCTCTGACGGTCGGTTACCTCGGTGATCCGGACTGGGGTGTAATCTGGGCCAGCTACCTTGGCAGCATGTTGATGGCCGGCTCCTACCTCGGCGTCTGTTCCCTCACCTCCGCCCTGACTAAAAATCAAGTCATCAGCTTCGTGCTGAGTGTGATCGCCTGCCTCATCCTCGTCTTCCTGGGCTGGAGTGTCTTCAGCGAATTACTCGAATCATTCTTCCCTCTATCCCTCGCCGATCTACTCGCAAACTTCTCGTTCATCACGCACTTCGAGCCGTTCCAGCGCGGCGTGATCGATCCGTCCGACGTCGTATTTTTCCTCTCCCTCACCGGCTTCACGTTGTTTCTCAACGTCGTCGCCCTCGAACGCTGAACCCATCGCCAGAACGCCATGAA
>JABIRI010000318.1 GCA_018667915.1 Opitutaceae bacterium
TGCCCAACACTCTTGAAGGGCGACCGTCACCCGCGAGGTTGTAGCTGTCGTAGGTATACAGAGCGCCGTCTTCAATTGAAGGTGCGCGTTCCATGCGATCCATGTAGTCAGGAATCGAAACGCCCGCGCGAAGGAGATCGTTTTTCGGATAGCTGTTATTGACCGCCACCAACCGTTCTGAGTTTGGATAGGGGAGCGGCTTCAAAAGCACCGCGTTCACCGCGCTAAAAATCGCGCTATTGGCACCGATACAAAGCGCTAGGGTGGAGATTGTAATAAACGTGAAACCCGGCGTGCGAATGAGGCCGCGGAGTGCGAGTCGAAGGTCGTGGAACATGAAAATAATAGATAGAAATTATTCCGAACGGAGCGCGATAATCGGGTCGACGCGGGAAGCGCGAAGAGCTGGGAGCCAAGCAGCCAGGAAACAAACCACTCCCATGCCCAAGCAGGTAACCAAGTAGACCGAGAGCGAGAGCTCGGGGACATTATACAACAGCCCACCCAGACTCCGTGCGCCCACCGCAGCGAGTCCCAGTCCTAGAATCAGCCCGGGAATGATCATGCCACCGGCACTTCGCAATATGTGAGTCTGTAAATCAGCTCGAGAGGCGCCCAATGCGGAGCGCACCCCGAGTTCCCGTGCTCTTGAGGCGACGGCAAATGCGAGCACGGCATAGAGTCCGGCCGCGCATAGCGTGATGGCCAAAAGCGAGAACGCTCCGATCAAGGTCATGCTGAAACGCTGCTGCCACGCGGAGTCAGCGTAGAAATCGGTCACCCTGTTTTCGAAAAACATAGATACATCGGGATCAATGTCCCAGACGACGCGCTGGAGAGATTCAAACGAAGGAAATACTCCGCTGGATGACCGCACAAAAACCGCGGTGGATGTTGGCGTGGCCTGCTTGAAGGGAAGGATAAAACTATCGATAATGGCCGGACGATGTCCCGCGCTCCAACGATCGGAAACTACCCCGACCACTGTCCACCACATGTCAGGCATACCGTCAAGTTGGACCCGCTTTCCCACCGGGTTTTCGTTAGGCCAAAAACGGGCGGCGAGGTTTGCATTGATCTCGAGAACATTGGGTGAATCCACTTGATCGTCTTCATTGAAAAACCTTCCATAGAGCAATCCGGAGTCATGGGTTTCAAAAATCTCCGGAGAAGAGATTTCTATCACCGCTTTCTTAGGCGTCTCGTTCAGGAGTAGTCCATCGCCTTCCTGCACGAAAGGACGGGATGCCGTTGTCGGACTGGGAAAACTGAAACGAGCCAGACTTGTGGCATCTACGCCGGGTTGTCGGGAAATTTCACTCCGCACCTGTTCGAAGAATTGATACCGCGATGCCGCATCAGGATAGAAGTCTCCTCGGGTGCTTACGCGGAATTGAAACAATTCATCGACGGGAAACCCGTAGTCAACTTGGTTGAGTTCTCGGCTGCTTTGGAGCAGCAAGGATGCCCCAATGGCCAATGCCAACGCCACCGTGATCTGAGCCGATACGAGTCCGCGGCTGAATTTTCCGGCGAAACCAGATCCACCGGTGCGTCCGCCACTGCGCAGGGTGGATTCGATTGAAAGCCCCCGGCTGATTAACCACGGCATCAGCGCAAAGAGTCCTGCTGCTAAGGCTGCCGCGACCGTTGCTACCAGCAACAATAACGGGCCGACCTGAGGCAGCTCGAATCTCGTGACTCCGATGGTGGCTGGAAGCATCGTCAATAAAAGGGGAGCCAACCAGGATGATAATAGAATGGCGACCAACGCGGACAATAAGGTGATCGAAATGTTCTCCAGCCAGAACTGTCGCAGGAGTCTTCCAGAAGGGGCACCTAATGCGACTCGCACCGCAAATTCACGGCGACGGTTGACGGCTTGAGCCAACAAGAGAGCACCGCTGTTCAAGCAGGCGACCATCAATACGAGGGCCGACATGGCCAAGAGAATCCAAAGTTGTTTCTGGAATGAACCGAGCAGCATGTCGCGGAGAACAAAAGCAGTCGTCACCAGCGTCCCGCCCAGTTCGGGGCGTTCTCGTTTTAACGCAGCGCCCAGACGAGCGACTTCATCCATCGCTTGTGTTTCGGAGGTATTCTCTGCGAGTTTTCCGAAAGCAAAATGTCGAGTGAATTGCCCATCCTGATTTGGCATCTGTTCGGGATGCATCACGACCCAGCCTTGTTGGGCAACCCCGAGCATAGGCAGATCAAAGTTGGGAGGCATGACTCCCACAATCGTTGCATTTAGATCATCAAGCCGCACATCGCGGCCGACGATATTGGGGTCAGCTCCGAAACGTCGCCGCCACAGACTGTCGCTCAAAACAAACGCCCGTTGTCCGGCAAACTCGGCGTTCGATTCCGTGATCACCTGACCGATACTAGCGACGGTTCCCAGCAAAGGAAACAACTCCGGGCTCACTCGCGGAATGTAAGCCACTTCCGTGGTTTCTCCGGTGTGCACGGTGTAGGCGGCGTTGCTCGCAATTCCGAATTGGGAGAAAGCTTTCGTGTGCTCGCGCAAATGGATCGCCATCGACCAACTGACTCGATTCCGGGAACCATTTTCACTCAGCGGGTCGACCTCGGCGGCAATGAGGACGTCCTGGTCTTCGATATATGGAAGGGGGGATAGCAGGAAGGATTCAATCAGTCCCGATACGACCAACGCGGCGGTGAGCGCGAGTGCTAAGGTAGTAACAATAGCGCCATTCAAAAATGGGTGGCGGATCAGATTTTTGAATACAGGAGGCATGTTAAGTAAGGGGGAGGTGGGGTGGTGGGGTTACCCGTCACGTAACGCGTCAATGGGATTTACATTAGCAGCTCTGCGCGCAGGGAGAATACAGGCTACGGCAGCCACGACCCCGAAAATTATCGCGACGGCTGCGTAGATCGCCGGGTTCAAAGGAGTGACCCCGAAGAGTTGGCTGGCGATAAATCGAGTGGTTGCGGCGGCGAGGGCGAGTCCCGAAGTGACGCCAATTCCAACTAAACCGAGCCCTTGCTTGAGCACGTTTTGAATAA
>JABIRI010000344.1 GCA_018667915.1 Opitutaceae bacterium
ATATCAAATTTCGCGAACTGTTACGGGCTACCCGATGTAATCCAAGTCCGTATTGTAATTATTTGGCGAATCGCTTGGCCACTGCGCAGAATCGTTTTGCCGCCTCTTGCAATTGCTCGTGTTCCAATACGCCAAAACTCAATCGGATCGTATCGATAGGCGCATCGTCACCGTAACATAGTTCGCCCGGCACATACAATACTCCCGCCTCCACACAGGCGTGGCAGAATTCTGAATCCAGGGCGGTATCGATACCCGAGGGTGCCGTAAGCCAAAGGTATATGCCCCCGGCGGGTTGATCCCACTTCCATCCCAGATCAACAAGTCCGGCGTCCTTCAATGCCATGTCCAGTGTTCGCATCTTAGACTCATACGCGGGGCGTATTTTCCGTAATTGATCGCGAAATCCTCCGTCGGAGAGCACCTGCTCGAAGAGCGCTTGATTGAAATTCGCGGTGCCAAAATCGTGATGCGCTTTCACATGCAGCATCTTGGCGCGCCATTCGGGATCAGTGCAGGTGGCGAACCCGACCTTCAACCCCGTAGCAAACGGCTTGGTGAGTGTAGAGGTATATAGTTTGGGAAAATCCGCCCACGCCGATATTGATAACACACTCGGAGCCGGCCATGGCTCCCGATAATATAAGTCACGATAGGCCGCGTCTTCGATTACCGGCACAACCAAATCTGCCGCTGTCAATTGCTCGGCAATTACAGACTTCTCCTTTTCGGTTAAACTCCGCCCGGATGGATTCGAAAAATAACTCACGAAGTAAACTGCCTTCAGCTTCTCAGTCCGTCCCGTCGCCCGCATTTCAGACAAGACCTCCGCCAGCCCATCTCCATCCACGAGTCCGTTGGCGTCGGTGGGAATCGAAACCGCTTCGACCCCCAAGCCTTTTAGCATTTCGAGAAATACAAAATAACTCGGACGATCTACCAAAATGATGTCACCCGGATCACATAGCACCTGAACCGCTAAATATAACGCTTGTTGCGAACCATTGGTGATGAACGCACCGCGTTGAATTTCCGCCTTATCCAAAGCCGGTTCCTGCAACGACAGATGCTCGGCCAACATACGCCGCAATTCGGGGCGGCCTTGATTGGAGCCATATTGTAAAAACTCTGGAGGTCCCGGCCGTGAAACCATCTCCGATACCGCCTGTTCGATGCTATCGACGGGCAAATTGGAAGTATCGGTGAATCCAGCCGCAATCGACAATAGTTCCGGGTTTTCCAGTGCCATGGCCATGAGCTTAGCGATGGTCGGAGGCTGGGCGCGCTCTCCCAAGGTGGAAAAATTCAATGAAGTCGATGTCGGCATAGAATGGAAACGTTGGGCCGCAGCCTGTGAATTGGTCTCCCGCAAAGCGAAAACAAAACGCCCTCGGAAATTGAGGGCGTTGAAATACTAATCGGCTGAAAAATACGTTTAAGCCGGACTCGGCGCAGGACTACCCGCCCCACCCATGTCGGACTCGGGCTCAGGCTTATCTTCCTTGTTCTCCGGCTTGGTCTCTTCTGCTTCCGGCTCTGGGGGTAAACTGGAAATCACCGGCGACTGGATCGAACCATGTTCCATGATCTCGCGCACATGCTTACCTTCGATCGTCTCGAATTCGAGCAACGCTTCCGCAATCGTATCGAGCTCCGCACGCTTCTCGGTCATGAGCTTCGTCGTGCGTTCATATTGTTCGTCGATGATCCGCTTCACTTCGGTGTCGATCAAATTGGCGGTAGCCTGAGAGATACTTTCATGGCGCGTGATATCGCGACCGAGGAACACCGTGTCTTGATTTTCACCGTAGGCAATCGGGCCGAGCGGGCTCATACCCCAATCGCACACCATATGGCGCGCCGTTTGCGTGACCTGTTTGATATCCCCGGATGCACCATTGGAAATATCCTCGAAGACCATTTCTTCAGCGATGCGACCCGCGAGGCCGACGGCAATGCGGTTGAGCAATCGCTTCTTGTGGTAGCTGTGAAGATCTTTGCTCGGCACATACATCGCCATACCGAGCGCTCCGCCACGGGGTAGAATGGTGACCTTATGAATAGGCAACCAGTCGTCGGTCAGGAGAGCACCGACCATGGCGTGACCCGCTTCGTGCCACGCCGTCATCTTCTTCTCGTCTTCATCCATCACATGACGTCGTTCGCGACCGAAGAGCACCTTTTCGCGCGCGTCTTCGACGTCGATGGCTTCAACTTTTTTCTTGTCCCGACGAGCAGCCAACAGGGCTCCTTCGTTGAGTAGGTTAGCCAGGTCAGCGCCCGACATACCCGAAGTTGCCCGGGCGATATCTGGTAAATCTACGTCATCCGAGAGCGCAATTTTCCGAGCATGGACCCGCAGGATTTGTTCACGCCCGATGAGATCGGGCAAATCAACCCGGATCTGCCGATCGAATCGGCCGGGACGTAGCAATGCACTGTCGAGCACATCAGGACGATTCGTCGCCGCGACGATGATCACGCCGTCCGTCGTATCAAATCCGTCCATTTCGACCAAAAGGGAATTGAGCGTCTGTTCCCGCTCATCATTACCACCGCCGACACCCGCACCGCGTTGGCGGCCCACCGCATCAATTTCATCGATAAAAATAATACAAGGAGCGCTCTTACGACCTTGTTCGAACATGTCGCGAACTCGGCTCGCCCCCACGCCGACGAACATCTCCACGAAGTCAGATCCGGATACACTGAAAAACGGTACATCCGCTTCACCCGCGACCGCTTTGGCGAGCAGGGTTTTACCGGTGCCGGGAGGACCGACCAGCAGGAGTCCTTTGGGAATCTGCCCGCCCATTTTTTGAAACTTCTTTGGATCCTTAAGAAAATCAACGACTTCTGCGATTTCTTCCTTGGCTTCGTCACAACCTGCGACGTTCTTGAAGCTCACTTTGTCGCGATTTTGCTGCAACATCTTCGCCTTACTCTTGCCGAAGCTCATCGCGCCTTTGCCGGCGCTGCGCAGTTGGCGCACGAAGAGGAAATATAACAGTCCAATGATGATAATGAACGGGATGATGTTACTGGCGAGCTGAGTCCAAACAGTCGTGGATCGACGCTCGTTGAAGACCCCGCTATCCTGAAGTTTTTCCTGGTTGGTATCGGTCAATCGCCCTTCAGCTTGGAAATCGGCGGTCTGTTCGCCCTTGGCATTGGTGAACAGGGGATCGCTGGCCTTGCCGGAAATGAGGGTCCAATCACGGCCGCCCGAAGGGTCTGGCTTAATCGTGCCAGCCAGAACTTGTCCGTCCTCGGTAAGTTTGACGATCTCGGAGATCTTCAACTCGGCCGGTGGCGACATATTACCCGGGTTAAACGCCCAGAGCGCTACGACCGCGCCAATAATAATGATCCAGATGAGAAACACTTTCGGCATCTGGAAACGGTCGGGAGTGGGAGAACGCAATGGCTTGCGTGACTTATCGGGATCTGAATCGGGCATCAAGAAATGGGACTAAACGATCAACTTGAAGGTTCCCCGCTGAGAAGTCAACGAAGGCACCCGAGATGATCGACACTATGTTATACGGGTATTACCCGCTAATTTGCAGAAGGTTGCTCAAAAAACACAAATCCGCGTCGAATTCGCACAAAACCTGACTTTCCGAGGCTAAATCGACTCGTGTCGCCCTTTTGGACCAATTTGAGCAATTCCTCGAACCCTTGCCGCGAAAGATCTCCCCCATCGCGTTGGCGTTGTAGCCAGGTGCGCAAAGCCCGGCGCCAAATCGCAATCGGCTTCCCCTTCAGCCTCTTGAGCGCCAATCGACCGTGCAGATCAATCGGGTCAATCTCCCCCAACCACGCCTCCAAGGCCGCGTTATCTTCATCCAGCAGCTTGCGGGAAAGTCCTGCGCCGCTCACCGCGTCACGTTCCGCCGCCTTTTCCCAACGGGGAACAACGTCCCGACGCACGCGATTGCGGAAATGGGTTCCCGTTTGATTGGAAGAATCTTCCCGCCACGTGGCACCCGCCGATTGAAGCGCCGTGGTGAGTTCTTCTCGCCGTAACCCGAGCAGCGGACGCACGCGCGTCGCGAGAGATCCGACGTGGGATTGGATCGATCGCGGGGCTCCCAAACCCGCCGTTCCACTTCCCCGCGCCAATCTCATCAATAGAGTTTCGGCGACATCGTTAAGATGGTGTCCGGTCCAGATCAGTTGGGCGCGATGGCGTCGCCGCACTTGCTCCAAAAACGCCTGCCTCACTCCCCGAGCGCGTGCCTCGCTGGGTGAAGCGGGGGCGGCGTCCCAAGTCGCAGTCTCAAAAACCACGCCCAACGAGCGCGCCACTTTTCCGCAAAAAGCCCGATCGGCCCGTGATTCCGCGCCTCGCAAATTGTGATCAAAATGCGCTACTACTAACTTCCCTCGTCGCTCGGGCCAATGTGCCCAGACGAGTAGCAACATCGCCACTGAATCCGCCCCTCCCGAAACCGCGAGAATCCATTTCTGTTTCATCGAATCCGTCGCCAATTCAACCACATCGCCATCAAGTCGATCGATGCCCACCCGCTCGCCCAGCTGGACCGCAATGCGCTGCCATTTCGTAAATCGAGCGCGCGACATGGCTTTGATTCCAGCGGGAAAGCTTCAGCCGAACGAAACGGTATCTCGGCCGAAATACGGCACGAGCACTTCCGGCAGCTTAACAGTTCCGTCCTCTTGGAGGTTATTTTCCAGCAACGCCGCCAATACCCGTGGCACCGCCAGACCCGATCCGTTCAGTGTGTGCACCAACTCAGGTTTGTTGTCGCAGTTGCGGAAGCGAATCCGCGCCCGGCGGGCTTGGAAATCTTCGAAGTTCGAACAGCTCGAAACCTCCAACCAGCGCTCTTGGCCGGCGGACCACACCTCGAGGTCATATTTTTTGGCCTGAGCAAATCCAAGATCACCACCGCACATCAACAGCACGCGATACGGCAGTCCCAACTTCTGCAGCAATCGCTCAGCATCGCCCCGTAGGTTTTCGAGTTCGCCATAGCTTTGGCTGGGGTGGACCCATTTCAGCAACTCAACCTTGTCGAATTGATGTAGCCGATTCAGGCCGCGCACGTCTTTACCGTAGCTGCCGGCCTCGCGCCGGAAACACGGCGTATAAGCGCAGCGCTGCACCGGCAAATCTGCTTCGGGTAGGATCTCATCGCGGAAAAAATTAGTTAACGGAATTTCAGCTGTAGGCACCGCGTAGAGTTGATCCACGACCGTTTCATACATCTGCCCTTCTTTGTCTGGAAGGTTGCCAGTCGCGGTCGCGCTGGCGGCATTCACGAAGATCGGTGGATTCACCTCCGTGTAACCGACCTGCCCGGCTTCCTCCAAAAAGAAATGAATCAACGCACGCACCAGTTTGGCCCCATCGCCGATGTAGTAAGGAAAGCCTGCTCCAGTAACTTTCGCGCCCCGGGGGAAATCGAAAAGGTTTTCGAAACCATCAATCTCCCAGTGCGGTTTGGCATGGGCCGAGACTGCGTTCACATCGCCGTGCGTCGCCGCGATGACGTTATCTGCGTCCATCTTGCCCTCCGGCACGCTTTCGTGGGGAATGTTTGGCAATGACATCATGGCATCCTGCCATGCCGTCTCCGCATCCTTGAGAGCGGCCTCTTGCGTTTTGACCTCCGTTTTGAGGGATTTCATTTCCCCCACTTTGGCCAAGAACTCGGGGGAGCCTTTGGCCAACTGGGACATGTCGCCATTCACCGACTTTTGTTGGGCCCGTAGGGCCTCTACCTGCGTGAGCAAGCCGCGCCAGCGCTTATCGAGCTGTTGGACTTCGTCGAGATCGACGTTGAGGTGTTTTTTGGCGATCGCCGAACGGACGAGTTCAGGGGATTCGCGGAGGAGTTTCGGATCGAGCATGTTGAAAAGAGAGTCGGTCAGCAAAAAACATCCCAGCCCCGCTTGCCAACCTGAAAGCTCTCGCCAATCGAGATGAAGCTCTTGCGGCATGACAGGATGAAATTTACCACAAAGACCTCCCATCGTTCCGGTTTTGATCGCGATCCTACGCGAGTCCCCTAAGCAAACCGATTCTTCTCGTGCCGAAACCACGCATCAAACGCCCCGCTATTCACCCCTTTTACTGGCTCACTTGGGTCGGTTTAGGCGTCTTCTACGTGCTGACTCTCCTGCCGTGGAGGATTAAGCGACCGCTGGCGGCCACCCTCGGGCAAATCATTTATTATCTGATCCCGATTCGCCGCAGCGTCACTTTGACCAATCTCAAGCTCGCCTTCCCCGAGCTCTCCGATCCCGAACGTCGGCGGCTCGCTCGAGCGCATTACCGATCGCTGGCATTGGGGCTTTTCGAAACCTGCGCCGCTTGGTGGAGGCCGATTGATAAATTGCCTCCGCACGAAATCCGCGGTCGCGAACACTTCGAAGCGGCCGCGGCCAGCGGCGAAGGAGCGCTCGTCCTCACGGCGCACGTCACCCTGCTCGAAATGGGCGCGCGCATCATCAACGAGCAATTCACCTTCTGCGCCCTCTACCGCGACCCCAACAACCCTGCCGTCGCCCAAATCATGCGCCAATCGCGGGAACACCATCTGCGCCACGCCATTCCGTTTGATGACCTCCGCGGCCTCCTCCGCGCTTTGAAGCAGGGCAACTTGGTTTGGTATGCTCCCGATCAGGGTAAACGCACCAAGATGTCCGAGATCCTGCCGTTCTTCAATGTGCCCGCCGTGACGAATGTCGCGACCAGCCGTATTGCGAAGATGAGCGGATGCCGGGTCGTCCCCTACTACGCCCACCGCGAGCCGGACGGATCCTACGTTCTGGAAGCCCAGCCTGCCTGGGAAAACTTTCCTTCCGGGGACCATACCGCTGATGCCGTTCGCGTGAATGACTTCATCGAAGAACAGGTCCGCCGCCACCCGGAACAGTATTTCTGGGTCCACAAACGCTACAAACAGCGGGGTAAAAACCTTCCCGATGTCTACGCCTGACCTGTTCTGAGCAATATTCGGCTGTTTGAAAGCCTCACTCTCCGCTTGCGCCTGAGCTAAAATTACCGGTAGCTCTCAGCCACAACTGCCCAACCGCCCCTCTTTGAATGTCGCTTCTCTCGGTTCAGGACCTCCGCACTTACTTTCACACCCGTAACGGGATTTACCGCGCCGTCGACGGCGTGAGTTTTGATCTCGATGCCGGCGAAACCCTCGGGATCGTTGGCGAATCCGGATCGGGTAAATCTGTCACGTGTTACTCCCTCATGGGATTGATCCCCTCTCCTCCTGGACGGATCGAAAGTGGCAAAGCCCTTTTTGACGGCGTGGATCTGCTCAACTGCACGCCCAAGGAGGCCCGTTCGATTCGCGGCAAACGCATCAGCATGATCTTCCAAGATCCGATGACGTCGCTCAATCCTTACATGCGAATCAGCGATCAACTCATCGAGCCACTGATGATCCACGAGGACATCACCAAAGCCGACGCGCTGAAACGGGCGCTCGAGATGCTCGACGCCGTGGGCATCAACGATGCCTCCAGCCGGATCCACTACTACCCTCACGAATTTTCCGGCGGCATGCGCCAACGCGTGATGATCGCCATGGCGCTGATCACCAAACCCGAACTCCTGATCGCCGACGAGCCCACGACGGCCCTCGATGTGACGGTTCAAGCGCAGATTCTCGAACTGATTCAAAAAATGCAGCAGGAGATCGGGATGGGGGTGATTTTTATCACCCACGATCTCGGCGTCGTCTCCGGACTCTGCGATCGCGTCCAAGTGATGTATGGAGGCCGCATCGTCGAAACCGCCGATACCCGTTCCCTCTTTTACCACCCCAAGCACCCCTACACGCGGGCACTGCAGAAATCGATCCCGTCGATGCAACCCAAGGGCACGGAACTCTACACCATCGAAGGGCTTCCTCCGGACGTTTCAAAACCCCAGGCCGGGTGCAGTTTTGCCCCGCGCTGTGAATTCGCCAACGAAGGTTGCACCTCCGACCGCAAACCCGAATTGCAAGACATCAACGAGACCCACCGCCAATCCTGCCTCC
Source organism: Opitutaceae bacterium (assembly GCA_018667915.1). Classification (GTDB taxonomy): domain Bacteria; phylum Verrucomicrobiota; class Verrucomicrobiia; order Opitutales; family Opitutaceae; genus Actomonas. Next base: position 8,034 of record JABIRI010000344.1, read on the forward strand.
GCGTCCAATCCGGCGAACTCTAAACGCAGCCATGCCCGAAACGATCCTCGAACTTCAGGACTTAAAGACCCACTTCCCCATTTACAAAGGGGTCTTGCTCAAGCGTGAGATTGGCAAAGTCAAAGCCGTTGATGGCGTGAACCTAAAGGTGGAACAGGGCGAGGTCCTCGGCCTCGTCGGTGAGTCGGGTTGCGGTAAGTCCACCCTGGCTCGCACCGTCATGCAGTTGGTGCACACGACGGCGGGCAACGTAGAGCTTGAGGGACGTAATTTGACCCATAGTTCTCCGGCAGAGATGCTGGAAATTCGGCGGGATCTGCAGATGATCTTCCAAGATCCTTACGCCTCCCTCAATCCCCGCAGCACCGTCTTCGCCACGCTCGCCGAGCCGCTGCTCGTGCACAAGGTCTGCACCCAAAAGGAAGTCCATGCTCGCGTCGGTGAACTCATGGAAACCGTCGGCCTCGCGCCACGTTTCATGCAGAAGTATCCGCACGAATTCTCCGGCGGACAACGCCAACGAATCGCAATCGCCCGAGCCCTCGCTCTCCGCCCGAAAGTGGTGTTGGCGGACGAACCGGTTTCGGCTCTGGACGTTTCAATCCAAGCCCAGATTCTGAATCTTTTGGCCGAATTGGTGAAAAAGATGGGACTCAGTCTGATCTTCATCGCTCATGACCTTTCGGTGGTGAAACACATTTCCGACCGCGTCGCCGTGATGTATCTCGGCAAGATCGTCGAACTCGGGACCGCCGAACAGGTCATCGAGAATCCGATTCACCCCTATACCAAGGCACTGGTCAGCGCGATTCCGACCGCCAACCCTGACGATGAGCGTAACCGGAAACGCATCATGCTCCCGGGAGACCCACCTTCACCGATCAATCCTCCCGCCGGCTGCGCCTTCCATCCCCGGTGTCCGTATGCGACCGATGAGTGCAAAGCCACCGTTCCGGCGTTGGAAACCTTCGCCGAGCGCGAGGTGTCTTGTCTGCGCAAAGCAGACATCTGATCCGAATCAGTCGGTTGAAAATCCGACCTGGCGGATCGCTTCGTAGGTCGCGATTCCGGCGGCGGTGCTCAGATTAAGTGAGCGCAGATTGTTATTTTGGTGCGGAATCGTAATCCGCTTACTTTCGCCTATTTCTTCGTGTAGCCAATCGGGGGCACCGTGGCCTTCGTTGCCGAATACGAGACCATCTCCGTCCTGGTAAGACGCATCCCAATACGACTGCTCTGTTCGCGTCGTGAGAAGCCAAAATCGAAGGGGCTTTGCCTCGCTGTTCATCAATGCCGCCCAGTCAGCGTGATGATGCACGTCGAGGGATTTCCAATAATCCATCCCCGCGCGCTTAAGATGACGATCGGTGATCTCAAATCCCAAGGGGTGAACCAAGTGCAGACGACATCCGGTAAGGGCGCACATACGACCGATGTTGCCAGTGTTCTGGGGGATTTCAGGTTCGAACAATACGATGTGCAGCATAGGGATGTGAATCACCGTAGGTAATACCACGCAGCGTCAAGGGAACGTATGAGGAGATTTACGTGAATAAATTAGGTAGTTTCTCCCTCTTCCCTTTTGAGTCGCCCCCTCGTTGACTCCCTCCAGCCCATGAGTCCTGCCTCTAAACTCCATGCGATCATCGTAGACGACGAGCCGTCCTACCTATATCTTTTGGAAACCATTCTGGAAGAGATCCTGACTTGTCCCATCAAGGCCTACACCCATCCGGAAATGGCCTTGGCCGAGCTTCCAGACTTGGACGTCGGCATTATCGTTTCGGATTTTTATATGCCCAAAATGGATGGCGTGGAGTTCTTGCTCAAAGTGGCGGAAATAAAACCAGATGCACCCTGCATCATCATTTCCGGCCACAAACAGCTCCTCGATAAAATGGATGTTTCGGACATTAAGCAGCTTAAGTCCGTGATGGCGAAACCCTTCAAAATCGACGCACTCGCTCAAGAAATCGCCCGGTATTGGCCCGAAGCGCTTTCGTGATCGAATCTCAGTTAATCGGATACGATTTTCAGACCCGCGTTATCCGCGCTAAGAATCTGAACCCTACTCGACGTATCGGCGGCAGCGAATGCCGCATGCATGGCCTCACCCACGGTTGCCGCCTCGGCCTCGTTTGCCACGCACAGCACACTCGATCCGCTTCCACTTAACCACCCCGTTAGGGCACCGGCTCTGATGCCGGCTTGGATCGCATCAGCAGCACCCACGATTCCCGGCAGCCGATAGGGTTCATGCATAAAATCGAAAGCGGCGCCCCGGAGTTTGGAGAAATCACCCGACGTGATCGCCGCCGTCAAAAAGGCCGCACTGTTGATACTCCGCGTCGCATCACCATGGGAAACTTGGCGCGGAAGAACTTCCCGGCTTCCCTTGGTGGCAATTTCCAAATAGGGCGAAGCGACCACAAATTTTAATGAGGATGGAATCTCCACCCGGATTATTTCTTCAAAATCCGCCGCCGAGTGACCACACAATGAAATACAAAATCCGCCCCAAAAACCCGCGGTCGCGTTGTCAGGATGCCCTTCGATTTTTGTCAGTAGTTTGACCAAATCACGATCACCGAGCAAATCTCCCGCCCAGCGGTTCAACCCCGCCAACACTCCCGCCAACACCGTAACACTCGAACCGAGTCCACGACTGATTGGAACATCACCGTCGATCCGGTAGGTAAATCCCGAAGTTTTCGTTTCCGTAGCGGCCGCGAACGCTTGAACCATCCGTTCAATCAGCGACATGGCGCGCCCATCGGATTCACGCTCAGGCTGAATCTCGGCCTCGGTCCGAGGCGTTAAGGTCACCGTGTTGTAGAGCTGCAGCGCTAGGCCCAAGGTATCGAAACCCGCCCCACAATTCGAAGTGCTGCCAGGAACCCGAACCGTTACTCGAGTCGGGTTAGACAATGCCCGCTCCTTTCGCTACCCGGCTCGCTTTCACGGCACGATCCAGTTCGCGGTCCACGATCTTCTTTTTCAGATCATCCCGCTTGTCGTAGAGTTTCTTGCCCGTGCACAAGGCCACTTCGACCTTCACCAATGCCTCTTTGAGATAAAGACGTAACGGGACTAAAGACTTCCCTCCCTGGTTGAGCGCTTGGTCAATTTTGCGTAACTCAGATTTTTTTAAGAGTAGCTTCCGGCTCCGCTTCGGCTCGTGATTCGCGAAGTTCCCAAAGCGATATTCATCGATGTGAGCATTCATCATCCAAAGCTCCCCATTTTTCATCCGACCGAATGCATCGTTAATCTGAGCCCGCCCCGAACGGACGGACTTAACTTCGGTGCCTTTTAGCGCGATGCCAGCCTCGAACCGCGATTCCACGAAGTAGTCCCGCAATGCCTTGGCGTTGCGGATCTCAGTGAATCGTTTGGCGTCTTTGGAGCGGGCAGCCATGGGTAAATCGTTTTCTGGCGAAAAAAAGGCGGCTCCGCAAATCGCGGGCCGCCCGGAAACGTGTTGGACTCAGGCGGAGGCTTAGGCCTCAGCGGTTTCGAAGACAATTTTGCCTTCGATGATTTCGCGTAGAGCGACGTCCTCGGGAGCGAGCTTTTCGAGCGACTCGACCAACGGACGGCTGCCGTGCTTGAGCTGCTTGACGCGTCGCGAGACAACGTTGATGAGCAAATTTGGGTCGGGCACAGACTTGAGTGCCTCTTTAATGTAATCGTCACGCATGGAACAGGAAAGGATTGGACCGGCAGAAACCGGCAAGAGCATGGTTCGGCCTCTTCTCCGTCAAGGTCAATCTTGCCGCCGACCCACTCCCTGGTTCATAACTACCGTCATGTTGATGCTTGGATGGACCACAATTGGAACCGAAGCCGCCGCTAATGTATTGGCACGCAGCTTGATAGAGAGCCAAATCGCAGTTTGCGTCCAGATCGATGGTCCCATCACCTCGATCTACCGATGGGACGACGAAATCCAATCCGAGCAAGAGTTTCGACTCAGCGTGAAATTTTTTGCCGATCAAAATGAACTGTTGGAAGCTCATCTGAACAAGGCTCATCCCTACGAAAACCCCGAGTGGATAGCGGTCGAAGCGACCCATGTGACGGAAAAATACTTGTCATGGGCAAAAGCGAACTCTAGCCACCTTTCCCTTTAACGCGTTCCAAGCATCCAATTTATCTAAACCACCATGTCCCAACACAAAAGTCTCCAAGGCCCACGCGGCCTCGTCGTGAAACGTAACGTCCTCAAGCGGTTCGAGCGGGTTGAACTGCTCCGCAAGCGTGGCCAATGGAAAGAAGGCGACCGTGTGGTTGGCTTGAAGAAGACTGAACCCGAGGTTTAAGTCTCTCCATTCAAATATTTTAAGGCAGGTTCGCAATTGAGCGGCCTGCCTTTTTTTGGAGCCCGTTTTTAGCGCCCCACGCAACTTTATATATATCGTGTCGAACATACTAACCCATCTCCGCATTGCATTGGTTGGTTTCCTGATGGGCTGTGCCGATGTCGTTCCAGGGGTATCCGGAGGCACAATTGCCTTCATTTGCGGAATCTACGAAAAACTTCTCAACGGCATAAAATCCTTCGATATTACCAGCCTGAAACTGGTATTTAAGGGGGACTTTAAAGGGGTCTGGGAAAGAATCCCCTTCCCTTTCTTCATCGCATTGGGAATCGGTCTCCTCACCGCGATTCTGACCCTGGCCAAGGTTCTCGAGCACCTGATGACCCATCACCCGGTTCAACTTTGGTCGTTTTTCTTCGGCCTCGTGCTCGGTTCGATTCTGCTCCTCGCCAAGAAAACGTGGTCATGGAAAGCAATGGACTGGGTAATATTTTGGGGATTTGCCGGAGCTACCTTCATCCTGGTTGGTCTGCAGTCCCTGCAAACCCCCGATGGTCTCCCGTTTGTCTTCATCGCCGGAGCTATCGCCATCTGCGCGATGATTTTGCCTGGAATTTCCGGCTCCTATCTCCTCGTGATCATGGGTAAATACGCGACGGTGATTGAAGCGGTGAATGATCGTAACCTCGTCACCATCGGGGTGTTTTGCGCCGGAATCGCCACCGGAATTCTCTCGTTCGTTCGCGTGGTGAGTTGGTTGCTCAACCAGCACCGTCACATCACGCTCATCGCCTTGACCGGAGTGATGGCCGGGGCGCTTCGCACCCTTTGGCCTTGGAAAGAGACACTCACCACCCGAGTAAACAGCTCGGGCGAGGTGGTTCCCCATACCCAAGCCAACATTTTGCCTGGGGCCGAAAGCAACCTACTGCTGGCCGTCGGCTTGGCCATCGTCGGTGGAGTAGCCGTGCTGTTGATCGAGAGACTAGCCAAAGCTGAGGAAAGCTAATAGGCACAGATACAACTCGGCATTAAAAACCACTCGACAGTTCCGCCGCCAAACGCCCAATTTACCGCCGCTGCATAGCACGCTCCTGTAGCACAATGGATAGTGCATTGGTCTCCGAAGCCAGTGATGTGAGTTCGATTCTCGCCGGGAGCACCAGCTGAGTAGGTAAAAAATAAGTGGGAACGGATTGGGAACACTTTCCCGCTTCCGGTCCATCCTCTAGCGGTCCCGCAAGCGCCTCGATGGCGTCGAGTGCCGCGTCTCGGTCGAATGGTTGGCTTTCACCCATTACCACCACGCTTTGAAGGTGCCGCAATGATGTCTGTATGCTTGTTTGTCGCTTAGCTCGAGGACTCGCCATTTAGTCAGGAGTGTTAGAGTTTGAAGCAGCTGAAAAATCTGGAGAGGCAGTTCCTCTTCGAACTCAAAAAGCCAAGCTCTGGCGTGCTCCTTGGCGGTGCCTTGGAGTGCTTGGCGATGGTTTCGAAGTAGACCGCTCCTCCCCGTCTGGGAAATAGAGTGCGATGCTTCCCAGCAGATCGACCTATGCCCAAGGTTCATGCCTCGGACACTTCCGGCTCAATCAGACCATCCATTAATCGGGTAGCCTCACGTTTGAACTCGGTCGTATATCTTTGTCGCGTCATTCTGGGTTTCTCTTTTAAAGACTCTTGAGTCCATTTTATCAGGCCCGATCACTTCTCAAATTCCCTTTGGTCGGGTTACCCAAACTGGACCACCTAAACCGTGAGTCGTTGGTTGCGTTCTGGTCACCGCCAAAATAGCTGACGTTTGAGGCCGATGCATACGCAAGCCTGCGATGAGCCTGAAATGGGCTAATTCTCAGCGTGGCGAGTTTCGTTG
>JABIRI010000095.1 GCA_018667915.1 Opitutaceae bacterium
CAAGTCGATGCGATATTTCCAACGAAACAAATTTAGCTTACTTATGCAATAAGAGTGGAAGGGAAACGTCGAGCGAGGGTCCAAAGTGAATCTCCTTCCTGCGTGAGCTCCACCGTCGCCGAAGCCTGAGTTGAGGAAGATGGCGTATGAAGCCACGGCCTTGAATCACATTTCCTCGGACGATCCGCCGGTGTTTCTGATCCACCCCGAAAGCTTGAGTGAATGGGATGGTAGGCCGTTGCCGGCTGATACCGCCCAATCAAAATACGCGCATCACATCGCTCTCGGAAACTACTTCAAAGACCGCTACGAAAATCTGGGCTTACGTTGTGCGTTGGAAGGGATTAAAGAGACGACGGTGCCGGAGCAGAAAAGTGGTTCGCGGAGTGATCGACCCGAGCAGGCAGTTCTCTTGATGCCTGCTAGAGGCGGGTGAGCTTGTTACTTCGCCGCCGGGTTTACGGCCGCGTCTATGTCGGCGCGGTGTGGTTCGGGGTCGAAGAAGCGAGCGTTTTTACCGATGCGGTCGATGTCGCCGATGTCGGTGCGGGCATGTTCGGCGAGTCGTAGTAGGTTTTTGACTACGAGGGGGTTTTCCGCGGACACGTCGGTGGTTTCGGCGATGTCGGTGTCCAAATTGTAGAGGAGCGGGCTGGGGATGTCGAAGACGTCGGCGGGTCTGCTATAGCGTCTCCAGGTTTCGTCGGCTTTGCGGGGGACGTGGAGTTTCCAGGGGCCGGAGCGGACGGCTTGGAGTTGGGTGCGGGCGTAGTAGTAGAAGGCCTCAGTGGGGCTGGTTGCTCCTTCGGTGCCGTGGATGAGTTCGCGGAGGTCATGGCCGTCGATGACGCGGTCGGTGGGGGCTTGACCGCCAGCGAGCTTTGCGATCGTCGGGAGCATGTCTAGGGTCGAGGCAATCTCGGCACACACGGTGTTGGCGGGAATTTTGGCCGGGGCCCACATGATGCAGGGGACGCGTAGGCCGCCTTCCCAGGTGGAGGTTTTGGCGCCGCGAAGGGGAAGGGCGGATCCGCCGTGCGCTTCGGCATCGGGACCGATGCGTTCGAGGTGACCCGCACTACTGCCCAAATACCACGGACCATTGTCGCTCATGTAGAAAACGTAGGTGTTTTGATCGAGGCCCTCTTTTTGGAGGGTTTTCAAAATACGGCCTACATTCCAATCGATCTCTTCGATCACATCGCCGTAGATTCCGCCCTTCGATTTGCCGACGAATTCCTCGGATCGTTCCAACCGGATGTGCGGCATGGTGTGGGGCAGATAGACAAAGAAGGGGCCGTTTTTGCTGCGCTTGATGAACGCGATAGCTTCATCGGTGTAGCGGCGCGTGAGTTGGCTCATGTCGGCTTCCATCTCGATGATGGTATCATTGCGCACCAAATTAACTCTCCCGTCGTTGCTGCCTGGGGTGCCGAAAAAATAGTCGAAGCCTTGATGGATGGGCAGCAGCTCTGCGGCATAGCGGTTGGGATCTTGCGCGTGTCCAGCGAGGTCCCACTTGCCGAAGGCGGCGGTGGCATAACCTTCGGCTTTGAGGACTTCGGCGATGGTGATTTCCTGGGTGTGCAGGAAGGGATGCACGTCCACCCGGTTTCCTTTGGTGGCGACGCGGAGTGGGTAGCTCCCGGTCATCAACGCGGCGCGGGAGGGACCACATACGGTCTGAGCGTAGAAGTTGGTGAAGCGCATGCCTTCGGCGGCCATGCGATCGAGATTTGGGGTGCTGATGTTCGGTGAACCGAAAGCCCCGATATCCTGATAGCCCTGATCGTCGGCGAAAATGAGAATGAAGTTGGGTTTATCCTGCGCCGAGCCGACGAGTGCGGTGAGCAGACAGAACAGAACGGAGAGATGTTTCATCGGGTTAGCGGATCCTTGCTGATGAATTGCGAACTGGGGCGGTGCGTTGGGCGTTTTGATATTCGGCGAGTAGCGCTTTCAACTCACGGGCAATCTTCGGGTGTTTGTTGTATAAATTTTTCGTTTGGAGAAGGTCTGCGTTCAGGTCGTAGAGCTGCGCTGGAGGGGCCTCCGATTTGTAACGACCGTTCTCGATATCGCTGTTGCGGTGTTTGGTGAGTAATAGAGCTCCGGGCCCGCCGCGCTCATAATCGGTGCCCAACTTTCCTCTGAATCCACCACTTCCTTGCGCGCTGATATACATCCATTTGCCTTTTCGAATGGAAAGATTTGTTTTTTTCGCGGGACTAAGAATCAGGTGATCGCGGATTTGTCTCTGGGGTGATCCGGTTAGTGCGGGCAAAACGTTGAAACTGTCGGGCCCTTCATCTTCGGCTAAGGACTGCTCAGTCAAGGCGGCCATGGTTGCTAGCAGATCCACATTGCTGATCAATTGATCCGAGACTGAGTCAGCGGGGATTCTGCCGGGCCAACGGGCGATGAACGGAACGCGGTGTCCCCCTTCCCATGCCCCGAATTTAAAGCCGAGTAGATCGCCGTTCAAGCGGTGCCCGGCTTTCCACGCATCCTGCCCGCCGACGTTGAACATGCCGCCATTGTCGCTGGTGAATATGACCAGGGTATTATCGTCCAGTCCCTCGTCTTTCAGCGTGTTCATGACCTCGCCCACCATCCAATCGAGCTCGTGGACATAGTCTCCGTAGCGACCCGCCTCGCTGGTTCCTACGAATCGCGGGGCTGGGGTGAAGGGGTGGTGGATGTTCGTGGTAGAAAGAATGAGGAAGAAGGGGTCTTCTTTGTGTTCACGGATCCACTCGACCGATTTTTCGGTGAGCTTGGTTCCTACCTCGCGATCTATATACAGGGCGTGAGCGGCATCGGCTCCACCTATATCGGAGAGTTTTCTCTTTTCAGGAAACACCTCGGTTTTAGCGAGTTGATCGTAGACAAAGGGATCTTCGGGGACGAGTCCGACCACGCGGTGGTTTTCCACATATACAAAAGGCGGATGGCTGTTCACTACGGGGACGCCGAAGTAGTAATCGAATCCCAGCTCGAGGGGCCCCGGTTTCAAGTCTCCATTCCAATTAGGGGTCTCTTCACCAAATCCCAGGTGCCACTTGCCGATGATCGAGGTGGAGTAACCGGCCCGTTTCATGACATCGGCAATCGTGGTCTGATCCGGCTCAATAATAAGGCCTGCGTTCAAGAAAACCGGAGACCAATGATCGCCGCGAAAGGCGTATTCGCCGGTAATTAAGTTGTAGCGCGAAGGCGTGCACACGGCTGACGCGGAATGACCATCGGTGAATCTACGACCCTCGGTAGCCAAGCGATCGATGTTGGGGGTATGGAGTTTGGTGGCGCCGTAACAACTTAGATCTCCGTAGCCGAGGTCGTCGGCGAAGATGACGACGATGTTGGGTTTTTGCTGAGCGAAGCCGAGGAGAGTAATGAGCACGAAGAGGAGGGCGATGATCGGTTTCATGGGGAGTGATTTTTATCGGTTGATATTGCCCAATGGTCTGACGTTGGCACCGGCAGTTTTCCCATCGCCGAGGTCTTGGCGGGCGTTGGCCGCAATGGTTTGGAGCTCGGTTACGATGTCTGGGTGCTGGTCTGCGACATTCGTGGTTTCGCCGACATCGGTTTCCAGATTGAAGAGACTGAGAGGTAGGGTGGGGCGGGTTCTCTTCTGACCGGGAAGACCGCCGTTTCCTTTTTCCCAAACGGTGTAGCTGCTGGGAAAAATCAGTTTCCATTTTCCGTGACGCACCGCGCTTAGATTGGTGCCTTGGTAATAGAAAAAGGTGCGCTCGTAATCCGGCGCTTCGTCGCCGCGTAGAAGTAGGCTGATATCCTGACCGTCGATGATGCGGTTTGGCGGCAATGGTGTGTCGGCCAAGGCGGCGAAGGTCGGTAGTAAATCAAGTGTGGCTGCAAACTGAGTATTGACCGTTCCTGAAGGAATGGTGCCCGGCCAACTGATGACGCAGGGGACGCGGAATCCGCCTTCGAAGTGGGTGCCTTTGCCTTCTCGTAGTGGCCCCGCACTGCCGCCGTGGTCGCCGTAGCGTAACCACGGCCCGTTGTCGCTGGTGAAGATGACGAGGGTGTTTTCTCTCAGTCCGTTCGTATCCAAGGCATCGAGAATTTGCCCCACGCTCCAGTCGAGTTCCTCGACCACATCGCCATAGGCGCCGCGTTTGGTCTTACCTTTGAAGTCAGGTCCCATTAATAGCGGGACGTGTGGAAGCGGATGCGGCAGATAAATAAAGAACGGGTTGGTTCTGTTTTGCTCAATAAACTGAACCGTCCGTTCAGTTAGTTTGCGCGTGTGCGCCTCTTGATCTTCAACGGTCAGAGCCGGGTTGATGACGCGGGTTCCTTCGTAAAGCGGCAGCACGGGGAAGTGATATCTGGAACCGTTTTCAGGATGTTGATCCCACATGTCGTGGGAGTAGGGGAGCCCATAAAACTCATCGAAACCCTGACTGGGCGGAAGGAATTCCGGCTCATGTCCCAGGTGCCATTTGCCAAAGCAAGCCGTGGCGTAGTCCTGTTGTTTGAGCACCTCCGCGATAGTGAACTCCTCGGGATTTAATCCGGTTTTTGAAGTCGGAGAAAAATTGCCGTTCACACTGACGCGTTTGGGGTAGCTGCCCGTCATGATGGCGGAGCGCGACGGACTGCAGACGGCTCGGCCCACATGAAAATCGGTGAAGATCATGCCCTCTGAGGCCATGCGGTTCAGGTGGGGGGTCTCGTAGCCTTTGGCGCCAAAGGGTCCAATATCGGCGTAGCCCATATCGTCGCAAAAAATGACAATAAAATTGGGTTTTGAGCCGGAGGAGCCAACCGCCTGAAGGCAGATCAAGATAAGAAGGCTGACCAAGCCGAGCAACCGGTTCCGGTGAAGTTTTTTCATGTGTTTAGGGGTAAGAAGCACTGGGAATTAGGGGTAGGTTCACTGCGCGTCTTTGATCAACTGCGTGAGTCTAGATCGCAGGGATTTCAGTTCAGTCGCATGGGCCGAATCGGCGATCAGGTTGCGCGTTTCTCCCGGATCGCTTTGCAGGTCGTAGAGCTCATCGAAACGATGCGGTGAATTCGTGTCGTCGTCGGTCTCGTATTGGATGAGTTTCCAGCGCTCCGAGCGGATCGCCTGCCAGGTCGGAACTCGTGGGGTCACTTTTTCCAAGAAATACTCGGCCAGAAAATCGTCCCGGATTCCGACGTTGGGGTCTTGGAGCATTGGCTTGAACGACCGGCCGTGCATATCGATCACGGAGGGGACGCCCGTGAGATCCAGCAGGGTCGGTGCGATGTCGACGTTGACGACGAGTTTATCCGAAACCGTGCCGGGTTTTACGAGCGGGGGGTAGCGCACGAGTAAGGGGACGCGCAGGTTTTCTTCATACGCCCATCGCTTCGTATTCACTTTGCCGTGTTCGCCCATCAGGAAACCGTTGTCGCTCGTGAAGATGAAGATGGTGTTGTCGAGTTCTCCCATGCGTTCGAGCGCGGCGTAGATTTGACCGACGCCCTCGTCGACCGAGGCAAGACAGCGGAGTTGGTCGCGGACGATCCCGGCCGGCGAACGATCGCGACCGCGATGGGGCTCCCCCGGTTCAGGCGCGATGCCGTCCAAGGTATACATGGGTGACCAATTCACCTCACGATGCATGGCGGGTTTCCCTGCGAGATCCGCCGAACCGACGGCGGGTAACTCGAAATCAAAATCAGCGTAGAGCTGGTCGTGGCGGGGGGCGGGCAGGAAGGGACCGTGCACGGCTTTGTGGGATACGTATAAACAGAAAGGCTGGTCGTGGGGTTGCTCGATAAATTCGACTGACCATTGGTTGATGAAGTCGGTCATGTAGCCGGTGAGTTGACGGCGATCGCCGTTGTGGTTGATGACCCCGTCCACGTAGATACCCTGGCCTTTGAAACTGATCCAGTTATCGAAACCCGGGCGGCGAGAATCATCCCATCCCATGTGCCACTTGCCAATGAAGGCGGTTTCGTAGCCGACCTCACGGAGTCTTCGGGGGAAGGTCATGAGCGTGTGACTGATTACGTCCAGCCCCAGCTTGTCATTGTTGATGACCATGTGTTTCCGCGGGTAGCGCCCGGTGAGGAAACTGGCCCGACTCGGAGAGCAAAGGGGCGTAGCAACGAAGAAGTTATTGAAGGCCATACCTTCCTTCCCGATGCGATCGATGTTCGGAGTTTGCAGGACCGGGTGACCATTAAGGCTAAGACTATCCCACCGTTGATCATCGGTGATGACAAAAACGATATTCGGGCGCGCCGAGGATGGGGCAGATTCAGCGGCGATGGAATGGCGCGTGGCGGTGAACAGCACGCCGAGAATCGCGAGAGGAAGTCGAAATCTCATATTCGAGTTGGGTAGAGTGAGGGCGGGGATGCCAGCTTGGGGTAGTCAACCGAACTGTGGTCCCAGCGACGAGCCGCGATTTGTGCGGGCGGCGCGCACGTTTTTCAGATCAGGTGCGCAAAAAAGGCGCGCCGGTAGAGGGCGCGCCTTGGAAAGATAGAACGGGAGAACTGCGATAATTGGGCCGCGTTGGCAGCGTAGGTTTACCGGTATTCTTCGCCGGTTACCGCGTCGACGATCTTGAAGTTTTCAACGTGGAAACTGAGGTCGGCGCGGAAGGCCAATTTTACGCCAAAATCGCGTTCCATGCGGACGAGCAATTCGGCATCTTCTTCGCGAAGTCGTTCCAAAATCGACGGGTGCACGAGCACGCGCAGCGCGTGACCCTTATCGGGGTCGTTGAGCTGGAGGCGTCGCACGATGGACGAGAGGCGGCGTTGCAGTTCCACCGAGGTGGTGGTGGCAGACTTCACGATGCCTCGGCCCCGACAGTAGGGACAGTCGGTGAACAGATTGGAGGAGAGGGACTCCTGTTGGCGCTGGCGCGTCATCTGCAAAATACCCAACTGCGAAATCGGCAGCACGTGGGTTTTGGCGCGGTCTTGGCCCATCAGGTCGTTCATGCGCTCGTAGACCGCATTGCGATGACGACGCTCCTTCATATCGATGAAATCGATAACGATGAGGCCGCCAAGATTGCGGAGTCGAATCTGACGACAAATTTCGGTCGCTGCTTCGAGATTCACGGCGTAGATGACGTTCTTGTCTTCGCCGCCGCGGTTCTTGTGCGAACCGGTATTCACGTCAACGGAGATGAGGGCTTCGGTTTCGTCGATGACGATTTCGCCGCCGGAGGGGAGGCCCACTTTGCGCAGGGCGGTTTGCTCGATCTGTCGTTCGATATTAAAGCGTTCGAAGATCGGAATGTTATCGTTGTAGAGTGCGATCTTGCCTTTGGAGCGGGCGGAGATTTGGGCCACGGCGGCTTGAGCGCGGGTGTGGTCGCTCTTGTCGTCGACGAGCACGCGATCGACTTCCTCGGTGAGGAAATCGCGCACGGTGCGCTCGACGATGTCGGGCTCTTGGTAGAGACAAGCGGGGGAGCGTTCGCTGCTCTCGCGGGCTTGGATTTGGGCCCAAGTCTTGAGGAGGAGATGCAGGTCACGGACGAAGTAGCGGGCTTTTTTGCCTTCGCCCGCGGTGCGCACGATCACGCCCATGCCTTCCGGGATCGTGAGTTCGTTGATGAGGCGCTTGAGACGTTGGCGTTCGCGGTTGTCCTCGATCTTGCGGGAGATTCCGCATTGATCGCTGTAAGGCATGAGGACGAGGAAGCGGCCGGGGAGCGATAGGTTAGTCGTGGTGCGCGGTCCTTTGGTGCCGATGGGACCTTTGGTGACCTGGATCACGATCTCGGAGCCGGCGGGGTAGAGTTTGGGAATGTCTTTTACCGTAGGTTCGGCGCCGGACTTCTTGGCCTTCTTCTTACTGTTGACGCGCACGACCTCGACGGAGGAGTCGGCGGCGGCGGGGAGCATGTCCCAGTAGTGGAGGAAGGCGTTCTTGTTGTAGCCGATGTCGACGAACGCGGCTTTGAGGCCGGGGTCGAGATTCTTGATCCGGCCCTTGTAGATGCCGCCGACCATGCGGTTGTCGGATTCGCGCTCGATTTCGTATTTCTCGAGCACGCCATCGACGAGCAGGGCGACCCGCTTTTCGAGCGGCTCGGCGTTGATGATGAGTTCGCGGAAAGAGGTTTTCTCCTTCTGGAAGGCGGCGACGATTTTCTGTAGTAAAGGGCGTTTTTTAGAACGCTCTTCTGCCCCTTTCTTCAGACCTTTACGGTCGGTGGCGGGGGCTTTGCGCTGTTTGGGCGGGTTGGCCAGTTCTTCGTCATATCGTGAGTCCGTATCCGCAGCTTTGCCGCGTTTCCGGGATGAATTCTGATCGCTCATGTCGGGTTTTGTCCTTGGGTTGGACGGCAGTTCCGTTTGCAGCAGTTGAGGCGCAAGGGGAATCGAACCGGCGTGCGATATCGTTCGAAAGGTTCAGTTTCACGTGAAGTCCTTTCGGAAACGATAGACGCTCTGGACGAGTCCTTGCAGCAGACAGCAACTGAGCAGGAAGGAACCACCGTAGCTAATGAAGGGAAGTGGTATGCCCGTGATGGGCACCAACCCGATGGTCATGGCGATGTTTACAAACACATGCACCGAGAAGAGCACCGTGACGCCGAGGGCGATCAAAGTGCCAAACCGGTCGCGAGCGAGGCCCGCGATGCGAATGCCGTTAAACAGCATCAAACCAAACAAGCTGGGAACCGTGAGGCTTCCCAAAAGTCCTTTCTCCTCGGCGATGACCGAGAAGATGAAGTCGTTATGTGCCACGGCACGGGGCAGGTAACCGAGTTGGGCTTGAGTGCCCTCGGTCCAGCCTTTGCCGAGCAATCCACCGGTCCCGACGGAGATCAAAGACTGGCGGAGGTTCCAGCCGGCCCCGAGGGGCTCGATCTTATCGGGGTCGATGAAGGTAATAATCCGATTTCGCTGATAGTCGCGTAGCGGCAACCAGCTGTGGTCCTGATACACCCCTTTGTCACGGGCGTAGGAGTAACCATTTTCCTCCATAAAATTGATGTAACGGGCACTGTCCCAAGCGACGACTCCCACCACGACCGAGAAGGCCGCCAGCGCGCCCATGAAGAACCGCGTCGAAAGGCGGGAAACATAGAGCATTGAGAAAACCATGGGGGGCAGGACGATGACCGATTTAAGGTCGGGTTGGAGCAGGATAAGGAACATCGGGATTCCCACGGCAAGCGCCAACTTGCCCAGCACTCCCAGCGACTGAAAGATCGTGCCGACCTTTTCCCGCATCAGAATCGTCGCGGTAACCAGCAAAACGGCGATTTTTGCCGGGTCCGATGGCTGAAATCCGATGGGTCCAATACGAAGCCAACGCTGGGCGCCGTAGGCTTCGGTCCCTACACCCGGGACGAGCACCAGTAGGAGCAGAATGATGCAAAGTGCGTAAAACCAATGCACTACGCGTAACCAAAACCGATAATCGATGAGGGAAACGACGACGTAAGTCACGATCCCGCCCATAAGCCAAACGATTTGCATTTCCCACGAACTCCTCTCCGAGTTCAGTTGCGCACTATATATAAATGCGACGCCGATGACGCTCAGCACCGCCATGATCAGAGGGGTGCCAATATCCCATCGCTCCCGCGTCGTCAGTTTGAAGACGCTGAATACTTCAACTGGAGTGCGAAGGTTAACAGCCATAGGGGAGGGAAGGGGCGGACACCCGGTTTAGAGCCTGGGCGACGTCTGCTTCACCCAAGCTGCGAGGATACACCGCGGGAGATCAAGCGTGGTTACCGATTCGATGGGGGTTAAGTTCGTTTTCTTTGATTTGAGGGTCAGTTTCCTCGTCGATCATGGGTGAGTTTTCCTCCTTTGCGTTCAAATTGCTGCTCATTCCACTGGCGATACCCAGCAGGATCCAAAATACGATAGCCCCCATCGGGCCCTCCAAAACCACGCCAAAGCTGGCGCTGGCAAGGATTGCCCAAGCTCCCGCCCATGCGCCCAGCTCATGGGGGACCGAGGAAATCAGCGCATTGCGGGTGTGGTGGAACATGAGGGCAACGATTCCCAGAAAGAGGCTGAGCCCGACCAGACCCATCCGAGCAAAAATGGTCACAAAAATCGAATGGGGACTTCGGGCGGTAAAATCGTTCGCCATGCCGGCAAAATACTCGCGGGAAAATTCGGCGGAAATGTCGTAGCCAAACCCCAACCCAAATATCGGAGCCTTCTCCCAGGCTTCGGTGATGGCCAATTTCCACCAGACCCATCGAAACAGGTTATTGTCGCCTTTCACCGACGATTCCTGCCCCCGGTAGACACCTTGTCCGGTCGGGTCGGTTACCGATACCACGGCTTCGTAGATATCGAACAGAGGCGTAGTCTCCCATGACTCGTTTTTAAGCTGAGCCGAAAGCAGGAGGGTGAAAATACCCAACAGACCGCCGATACCCAACCAAGCAGCCAGACGCCATCTTCCGGATACGACGACCCATCCACACATCACTAAAAGCGCCACCATCGCGGCCCGGTTGTTACTCGTCATTACGAGTCCAAATAAGCCGAAGCAAAATATGAGATTATGTTTTCGGCCGGTTTCTTCCCATCGCAGAAAGTGGAGGACCGCTCCAATTGCTGCATACAAACCGACCAAATCTGCCTTAAAGAAGATGAGCGGAACTCCGCGAACGGTGAGCGTATCCAGAAAGAGCCCCGGAAAACTGCCCGATATCACAAACAGGATGGCCATGGGCACCGCGCAGATTCGCAACGTGGCCAGCAACGTGGGCCCCAACCTCGGATCGCGCATGGCCGCGGCTCGAGCGATCAAATAGAATGTCGCGTAGTAGACCGTCGCGAAGTCCCGTAGCGCGAGGATGCCGTAGGCCCGTCCATCGAAGAACATTCGGCCTGCTCCGACTAAGATCCAACCGATGATAAGTGCATCCAGAGCGGCCCAAAATGAAACCTTACTTCGACCTCGTGATTGTTCGACGAAGAGTAGCGTGAGCAAGATCGCGAGACCGGCTTCACCGGGTAAGAGCGGTAGCCCGGGGGCGGGCATGAATTGAGCGAATCCGCGATTTCCAATGAGATATCCCGCCAGCAATCCGACGAGGACCGTCTTGCTCAATCCCGACGAGTCCAGTCGGTATAATAGTAGCAGGCCTACAGCCCCGGCCAATCCCCCAGCCAAAATCCAACCACCCTGCGCAATTTGCACCCCGACGAGGAGGGCAATCAACACCGCGCCCACGATCCAAATGCGGTCGCGCCATGTGGGGGAAAGCTGATTCATGCTGTTCGCATTGAGGAGCGCTTGGATTTCGGGCGCAACCATCGCTTGCGCCGAATGGGGTAGGTGCCTACGCCCGTTGTCTGATGCCAGAGGTCTCCGTCATTTTGCCTACATGTGATCGCCCCGATTTGGTTGGGCGAGCCTTGCGGAGTGTGCTGGGCCAAACAGACGTCGATTTGGAAGTGTTGCTCGTGGACAGCAATCATGACGCTGAACCCGTGCGAACGAATGCGAATGTTTTGGATATGTTGGCTGACGATCGCGTGCGTTTGATCGAGCCCGATCCTCGCCCCTTTAGTGCGGCCTCGGCCCGAAACGCTGCGTTGCCTTTGGTAAGGGGAAACTGGGTCAGCTACCTCGATGATGATGATCTCTATGAGCCGGGCAAACTTGCGGCTCAACTTGAACTGGCTCGCGAGTCGGGGAAGCCATTGGTTCTTTGCGGCTACACGTTTGTTTGGCCCGGAGGACGGCAACGTCGCCGGCAGTGTGATCGGTCCGTTTTCCGTGACGATGAACTCCTATTTGGCGCCGAATTCATGACTTCCCTGCTGCTGCATCGTCGAGACGAACCGTGGAGATTTGATGAATCGGTGGGGTCGGGAGATGATCGTATCGCTACACTCGAATTGTTTCAACGTCATGATGTTCACGAGGTGCCCTGCGTGCCGCGTGCCCTCGTGACGGTGTTTTGTCAGGAGATGAGTGTTCACAAACATCGAGAGGCAGCGTGGTGGGGGTGTTTGCAGGGATTGCGAGTGGCCCGGCGTGGCCAATTCTCCCGCCGCGCTCGTCGACAATTTTTGCATGCAGCGGCGCTGGAACGCGCGGCCCGTGGATATGGAGATTGGTTTCATCTCACCCGACTTGCGTTGGGTTGGATGCGACAAACCGGGGTATCGGGGTGGCGTTTTGTTGCCTACGCTTATTCGACCCGTGGTCGTCGCCTATTTGGCAACGGCTAGATTTCGATACAACTTGGCGTAGTCTTGCGCCATACGGTCGATCGAAAATGTATTCTCGGCGAAGCTTCTGGTCGATCGAGCGATCTCGGGCCATTCCTCTATCCGAGCAAAAGCATCGTTCAAACAGTTCGCGAAGCTCTTTGCATCGCCGACCTGCGCCATCCAAGGGTGATCGGGTGGTAACGCTTCGACTGATCCCGGAGCTTGGGTGGCTACCACAGGCAATCCCGCCATTGCGGCTTCTGCTGCGGTTAATGGTAGTCCCTCGAACCGAGATGGCATGATCAGAATGTCGTAGTCGGCCATCCGTTCCCGAAAGTCCGCGACCGGCGGTTGGAGATTTATCGTCCATCCCGGGATCTGTTGGGTAACGCGATCCTCCAAGTCTTCCCTCAGGTCTCCATCTCCAAACAGATCAAGATGCCCCTCATATCCCGCCGGTAGGATAGTCTGCCGTAGAATATCAGGAATGAGGTCTGCTCCTTTTTCGTATTCGAGGCGTCCGCCGAATAGCAGGCGGAGAGTCTTTCCCGGCTGCCAGTTTTGTTTCGCGCGCAGCGAGGCAGGAACGCCATTTAAAACGATGGCGGGTTCGGGCGATAGCGGGCTTCCACCGGAATCCCCACGCAACCGGAGCATCTCTCTTTGGGCGCCTTGGGATACCCCTACGCAAACCGCTGCATCGAGTTGGCGATCACACCATTGACCCATGCGCCAATGGAACGTCCAAAAATTGGTGTTGTGGATGGTCCGCAGCACCGGCCGCTGGCGATGGTGTTGGGATAGCGCGGCCAGAACGGCGTAGCTGGATTCGGGCACCTCGGTGTGCAGATGCACCAGATCGGGGTTAATTTTCTTGATCGCGTGTGCGAGGGTCCACGCGCCTGTCAGCATACCACCGTATCGCATCGGAATGCGTGGTCCCTCAAAAAGGGGAACGTTCATCGCCTGCAGCTCGTCCATCATGTTCTGTCCCACCCCATCATCGATCTTTCCTCTCACCGCAAAAACGGAGAATTCGAATTCCTCCTGCAAAGCCTGACTCAGGGTGAGGGCGATGCGCTCAGCCCCGCCGAGAGCAAAATGAGAAACGACGTGCAATACGCGCGGTCGCCGTTTCACGAGGATGCCCCCTCGCGTTTGGATGATCCCGGGTCCCATTTTCCGGTGACGAATTTCATAGTATCCATGATCTCACGACGAATGAAACGAGAGACCAGATAGATTATTCCGCCGGTGCCGATTGCTGCGAGAATCGCTCCGCCTAAGATGAACCCCACGGGCGCGTTTTCGAGTAGTCGAGCACTAGCACTCAGGCTAACGACCGTGATGGCACTCAGCGCCAATGGTCCGCGAATCGCGCGCAAATATTGACGAAGACTTCCAGGGATATCGCGAAGCAGCCACCACAGGCGCGGTCCGATCATCATGATTTGAGCGAGGGAAACCGCCCACGCGATGCCACTGAGTCCAAATCGTTGGCCGATAATAATAGCGACGGTGGTAGCGACCAGACTCATTAACGCGGCCCCGACGAGCCGATGACTGCGGTCGAGTGCGATGTTCACGGTCTCGGCCATCGACGTGAGGGTATTCATCGCGCGACCGATGGCGAGGATCTGGAGGAGGGGCGCCGCGGCCAACCAATCTGCACCCAGGAGGATTTTGACCGTGGGCACCGGTAGAACAATGCACACGAGATAAAAGGGAAGCACCAGGTGACTGATATTGGTCACGGCCCGCGACGTGTGTTGGGAAAGCGCGTCGGCATTGTCTTTCAAGCGGGCCAAAGTGGTCAGCATGATCTGACTCAACGGACTGGCGATATACTGCCTTGGTAGAGTCAGTAGTTGGGTGCTGCGGGAGTAGAGACCGACCGCGGTCGCCCCGAACCAGCGTCCGATCAAGATGGCGTCGAGTTGGGTCGAAAGGTAAGTGACGAGGTGATTAAGGGTCACGTGCCCGCCGACACGCCAGAGGGATTTCAGACCCGAGTTTTTCCATCCTACACTGGGTCGCCATGAGATCTCGCGCCAAGCGAGCGCATTCGCCACCAATTCGGAAACCAGTAGGAAAACGACGAAAGCGTAGGCATTAGCGCCCGCCCAACCTGCTCCGACCATCGCGCCCGTGCCGATCACCGCGGATAGGGATTCAAGTCGATTTGCTTCGGCCAGCCGCATTTCGCGATAGAGCTGAGCTCGGGCAAACCCGCCGGCCCCAATGATCAAAAAAGCGAAACTCATCGGCTGTAGCAGCGCGGAAACGGAGTCGGTTTTGAACCAAATATCAGCCAAGGGCGCGAGACCCCATGTTGCCGCCATCAGCAGGCCACCCATGCCTAATTGGACCCAAAACAGACCGTTCATCTGTTGGGGGGAAAGGGTCTTCGCTTGAATCGTGGCAGTGCCCAACCCCGCATCACGAAACAGGGCGAGAACCCAAAATACCGCCGCTGCCATGGCAAAATCACCGTAGCCTTCCGGGGCGACCAGACGCGCCATGACGACGACCGATACCAATTTGCACACTACCCGGACAATTTGGGTCACGATCGTAGTGCGATAGCCCCGGGCCGCTTGGCGAAGCAAGGGGTCAAGATTCCGTTCACTATCGCCACTCATATCGGACGAAGATCAGTGAGTTGAATGTTCCGGAGGACATGACGATGGGAGAGTCGATGCTTGCGCGAAAAAGGCGCGGCGCTTGCATCGGGGTATATGGAAGGTGTGCGAAGATGAAAGGTGATGATCCCCTGATGCAAGCGCCAGTGCGCGTGGCCCACATCGCTAGTTGGGTGCGGAGCATCGGAGGGGTGGAAACATTGCTCGCTCGACATGCCGAGAAGGACGCGGGAGGGGGATTGTCCGCCACGCAGTTTTCCTTGTTTGACCGGCCGCCTTACGGCGGTGTGCGGGAAGAGAACTATGTGCCGCTGCGGTTCAATTGGAGAAGTATTCCGTGGCGCATGCGGCGGCAGATTTCCGGTGAACTGGCACGGCTGGCGGGAGCAGTGACGGTGTGGCATGGAGGGTGGGGACTACCCTGGTTTGCCGATAGTGATCATTCTTCGCGCCGCGTGGTCTGTCTGTGGGATGGACCGCAGGATTTTGGATCGTGGCTACCGCAGATGCGGCCATGGCTAGATGGCGTCATTAGTATGAGTCAGTCGGCCACGGATGCGGCGCGAGAAATGTTACCGGATTGGCCGCGGGAGCGGTTTCAATTTCTTAAGGTTCCGATGGAATTTCCGTCGGAGTTGTCTGTCGCGAGAACGTGCCGGGATGAGTGGGTCATCGGCTCCGCGGGTCGATTGGTGACGCCGCAAAAACGTTGCGAACGCCTGGTTCCGTTTGTGGAGGAGCTGCGTCGGCTCAAGGTCAATTATCGCCTCGAAATCAACGGCGACGGCCCGATGAAATCCTGGCTACAACAGAAGCTGGGAGACGACAAGCGGGTGGAGTTTCTCGGTTGGCAGGACCGGGAGTTATATTGGAATAGGATGCAGGATTGGGACGCG
This sequence comes from Opitutaceae bacterium, assembly GCA_018667915.1. Lineage (GTDB taxonomy): Bacteria > Verrucomicrobiota > Verrucomicrobiia > Opitutales > Opitutaceae > Actomonas. Next base: position 15,722 of record JABIRI010000095.1, read on the forward strand.
TATGTCTCTTTCACGGATCACGAAGGAGGCCCCATCGTCTTACTCGAAGCCATGGCGGCGGGGGCGTTGCCGGTGTTTCCCGCGATTGGCGGCAGTCTGGGGGATGACTATCTTTCGGATCTCGAGGTCACCTGTCAGTATCCTGCCGGCGACCCGATTGCGGCGGCTCGAGTGATGCGGGATCTTGCCGAGACTCCTGTTGATGTCGCCAATCGGGTTCGGTGTGTAGCGAGAGAATCCGCGACATCGCACACGCCGACTCAATACGATGCCGATTTCGCATCCTTCACGCATTCGATCGCCGCGATGCCGCGAATCTCGCTGAAACCTACCGGGACTCGATCCACTCAGTGGTTTGACTGGTTGCCGCTGGGGCTGATCACCCGCGCATTTCCCTCCGCGCTTTGGCGCTAGCGAAGGGAGGACGCCAAGTTTTGGGCGAACTTATCCGCAGTGTAGTGTTGCAGGTAATATTGCCGCAGACGTCCGTGAGGTTCCGGTAAGCTGGCAAGGGTCTCCAGTGCGTCTGCCAAAACCGTGGGTTCGCGTGTATCGATCACCATGATCTCTTCTGCCGATTCCGGTAAACCTTCCGCTACGGCGTTCCATCTCGTTACGATGATAGGCAAATCATAGGCCAAGGCCTCTACGATTACCAGGGGGTGAGCTTCATGCGGATAGTGCGTGGGGAAAACCAAAACATCATGGTCTTCGAATAGTTTCTGCTTTGCTGCTCCGCCTACGAAACCGACGTGCCGAATGTTCTCGGCGGAAGTTGATTGAGCGTCCGAAAATTCGCGGAGAGTTTCTTCCGAATCGAATTCACCGGCAACGGTGAGGGTAATGGATCCCGGGTTACGGCGATTGGCCTCGATGACTCCGTTGGCGGCGGAGAGAACCCCTTTTTCGAGGGAGCACAGTCCGAGAAAAAGGGCCCGTAAGGGGCGGTTTCGGTTTCTGGGAGCTTCGGCCCTCTCCGGGCAAGGATCCTCAATTCCGTTGCGGAGCACGACAAGTTGTTGGGGGGCGAATTCGGCGGCATCGGCTCGGAGAGCTTCGCCTAATACGATGGATCTTCCCGCGCCCCCGAGTGCCCATTTGGCGAATAAGCGCTCCCATCCGTGCCCCTTGGTCTTCAACCAATGGCCGAGTCCCGTGGCGTGCCAATGCAAGACGAGCCCGCGGGTAAAAACTCGGGTTCCCAGCATCAAAACAAGGTCACGATAAAGGGCACCTCGTTTGCCCGGAGCGGGCACGTAGTAAAGGGTCATACGGCCGTGGCGAAGCGTGAGCAACCAGACACAAAGGAGGGCCTTCAGAATCGCGAGCACTTTGCCCCACTGCCATTGCCCGATATCAGCAGTGGACTGCGAGAGAGCGAGATTTACGTGGTGCACTTGAATATCCGGAGCGACCGCGGGCAATCGTCGCAGCATCAGCTCCACCATGGCGCTTTGGCCGTGGTGAGGTGGCGGGATTTGAGCGAGCACGAGGAGCTTCATCGCGGGCTTGGAAAGTGGAGCTGTTCGTAGAATACTATGGCCAGCGTGCACAATCAGTCGTCGTCAAACCAGTCTGGAATCCGGGCCCCTTCGGGGCTTTCGCTTTGATGGTTTCATGACTATGATCAGTATTATCCTCCCCACCTGTGATCGCCCGGAAATGCTGCCTCGGGCGCTTGCCAGTGTGCTCGCGCAGACGGGGGTCGACTTCGAGATCGTCGTGGTGGACGGCAATCGGGAGACGGGGCCCGTTGCGCACAACCCGGCATTGGAGAAGATGCTGAAAGACCCGCGTATCCACGTGGTTCTGGCTCCGCATCGATTGGCCAATGCGTCCGAGGCCCGCAACGCCGGCTTGGCGGAAGCGCGCGGAGGATGGATTTCGTATTTGGATGACGATGATGTTTATTTACCCGGAAAATTGGCGAGCCAACTTGCGTTGGCTCAATCCAGTGGTGCTCCGCTGGTGATTGGTGGCTACAGGGTTCAATTACGAGGCCGGTCACGGATGCGGCAGTGCAACATTGCCTGTTACTCTGGCGACGACTGTTTGGTGGGGGTTGATTACCCCACCTCGGTGATTTTCCATCGTGTCGACCCCTCGGCGCGATTCGAGCCGCGGGCACTGGTCGGGCAAGATCATCTCTTTGTCATAGATTATCTGATACGCAGTGGATCGTTGAGCGTGCCGTGTGTCACGGCGTGTGGAGTGGTGCTGCATGCTCACGATGGACCACGCCTCAATGTCGACAATCGGACGAGAGCTTGGTGGACGTTTCGACATTGTCTTAAAAAGCATCGCCAGCACTTCTCCCGCGAGGCTCGCCGAACCTATATGGCGGTGGGACTATTGGTTCGCGCCCAACGCTCGAATGTCAGTTGGGGAGAGTATTTACGATGCCTGCAACGGGTGGCTGCGACGCAGGGTTGGCGCAGTTGGCGATTGATCATCAACGCACTAGCTCGGCGCGCCGGGTTGCGGCGTTGGGTAGTAACCTGAGCAGGTAGGGACGTTCAGTGTGGGCGAATAGAAGCAATGCCCTGAGCCAGATCCTTGGTCTGGTTGATGTAGTGCTGGGTGAAGGCGTTGTTCGAAAGCGTGGGGGTGCGATTGATATCGAGTAAAATTGGACGGCCTTTGTGCAGGATATAGTCAATCTTGGCGTAGTCGCAGCCGAGTCGTTCTTGCGCGGCCAATATTTCGGGTGGTGGTTGCTCAAATGTTCCCAGCCGCGCGTTGGCGCTTTTCACCAATGGGTCGGGGGAATGCAGTGTGAGTCCGAGCGAGGCGTCGCCCATCACGATCCAGAGGTGGAGCACATGATCACCCTGGGCATCGCAATCCGGGGTGAAGAATTTCTCCACCACGAGGTGAGGGTTGTCCCACACGCCAGTCGGGACTTGGGCAATGTGCTCGAAGATCGGATACTGCTTCAGCGTGTGCGCCCAACCGAGGCTGCGTTTGGCGAGCCACGGGTGCCAGGCCAACCGTTTGCGCAACTGATCGCCGAGGGATTGGGGGCGAGTTTGGCCAAAATCCAGATCCTTGAAGCCGCCGCTGTTGCGATTGGTTTTTACGATGACCGCTCCGGCATAGGCGTCGTCGACCGAAACTAGATGTTCGCTGAAGGCGGTTTTACTGATGTCGCGCAAGCGGGCGTTCACTACCCGGGGGTGTTGTTGGATCACCTCCCAATACGCGTCGGGCACGATGGTGCAGTCGATATGAGGCACGAGCACGTCTGCGTCCAGGCAGGGCTTGGGGCCATGCACCACCTGCACCTCGATACCCGCGCGGCGCCAGTTTTCGGCGATGGGCCATATCCGGTAGTTCTCGTTCGGACCACGGCGATCCCGCTCATGGAGCATGATGGCGATGGATTTAGTATCGGGTGGCGGCATGTCGGCGATGGAGCGGGGAGCAAGGTCGTCCTTCATCGAGGGCTTGGAATGTCGGGCGAGGCGCGAAACACTAAAGACAGCGTGAACTCTCCTTCTTCTGCAAACCAGTCTGGAATCGGACGTTCGCCGTGGCTCGCCGCGACGGTTTGTGGGGGCGTGGGATTTGTCGTATTTCAGTTCTGGGGCAACGCGGTGCGAGGCTACATTGATACATCTTCAGTGTTTTGGTGGTGGGGGTGGCAGTGGTTTAACCCCGCGTCGGAGTCGCAACATGGTCCTCTCGTGCTCGGCGTCGCAATTTGGTTGGCGTGGCGGAATCTGGCCAAGGATGGGAAGCGGCAGTCAGAGCAGAGCTTGGCGCCAGCCGTGCTGGCGATGTTCGCGGGGTTGGGAATCCACTTATTGGGTTATGCTGTGCAGCAGACCCGAATTTCGATTGCCGCGGTGATGTTGTTTGCGTGGGGAGTGATGCGATTGGGAGGTGGATCACGTTGGGGGAGTGCCGTGATGTTTCCCTTGGGGCTGCTGATCTTTGCGGTGCCGGTTGGCGTGCTTGATGCGGTCGGGTTTCATCTGCGACTCGGAGTGATTGCGACGACTGAGTTGATCGCCGGATTAGCTGGAATTGAGCTCGTGCGTAACGGCACGCAGCTATTTTCGCCAGATGGGTCCTACCAATATGACGTGGCGGCTGCCTGTTCCGGCATGAGGTCGCTCATGGCGATGTTGGCTCTGTCTGCGATCATGGGATATATTGGGCCTCGGACTTGGTGGCGACGATCGGTGGTGTTTTTATTGGCGTTTCCGCTTACGTTTCTGGGGAACGTGGTGCGCATCAGTGCGATTGTTTTTGCCGGTGAGTGGTTCGGGCAAGGCGCGGGTGAGTTGGTTCACGATTGGGCGGGGTTCATTGTCTTCGTTATCGTTTTGGGCGGAGTCCAGTGGGCATCGAATACGCTGGAAGAATCGGACCACACGGGCTCGTCAACCTCGCTCACCGAACCAGACCAATCCGGTGCTCCGAGAGTTTGTCACCATAATGGTGACAAACTCATTCCCCCCCGGATGCGGGTTGCGGTGTTGGTGTGGGGTTGGCGGGGTTGGGCTCGATTGGAGGGATTGAGCGTTTGGAGGTGTTGGGCCGCACGGCTCAGGCGGGGGTCCTTATGGCGGAGGATGGACTGAATCCGGCTCCACTACCGAAGTATATCGGGACGGACTGGATCGGTCGTGAATCTGAAGTGACTTCGGTTGAGCGGGAACTGTTGCCGCTCGACACGGGTTATGCACGAAAGCTCTACGTGTCGTTGGATGATCAGCGGGAGCAGGTTTTTGTTTCGGTTGTTTTGAGCGGGCAAGATCGCACTTCGATACACCGGCCGGAGCTGTGTTTGGTGGGGCAGGGATGGTCGATCGATTCGCAGGCCCAAACGGTTTTTGACGGTCAGGTTCCGGCGGTTCTTTTGGGCCTGAGTCGAGAGCTGATGGTCCCGAATCAAGGCATGGTGCAGGTCCCGGCGTTATTTGCGTATTGGTTCGTGGGGAGGGATCGCGTCGCCTCGACCACGGTCGAACGATTATGGCATACCGCGCTGAACAGACTGCGGCTTCGACCGGACCGTTGGGCCTATGTTGTGGTGCAAACGGCGGTTCTCCCAGACGAAAATGAGGAGTCGGCACGAGAACGTATGGAGCGGGTAGCGAAGGCGTTGCGGAACCAGCTGACTCCGGTTGGGGGCGAAATTTTAGAGAAAGATTGAATTTTCATCCCTCACCCCCAGCATCCTCGTCCTCTTGGATTCGACCTGCGCCGCCGACTACGCCTTGTTGATTGCCGCGAGTGACCCGTTGGACTGGTCGCCCGCGGCTACTCTTGTTGTGGGTGTGCTGTTCGGCGTCGGAATCGCCCGAATGCTCCTGAAGCGCCATCGTAGGCAGAACCAAGAACAAGCCGACCAGGTGATGGCGGTGGCAAAACGAGAGGCGGCGGTTGTAGCTAAAGAGCTAAAACAAGCGGCGGAGAACGAGATTGCTTCGACCCGAGCTGAACTCTCCCGCGAGCAAGATCGTCACGCGATCGAGACCGATGTTAAACTGCGGGAGATCAAATCACACGAAGAGTCCTTGGCGGCGCTCGACTTCGAATTACAACGGAAGAATGAACGTCTCAATCGTGAGTCGGATGCGGTGAAACAGGCCCGTGATGCTTTGCGGGAAAAATCACGCGGCCTTCGTCGTAAGCTCGAAGGGTTATCAAATATGGACGCGGAGGAGATCAAAACTTCTTTGCGCGAAGAAGTGCAGATCGAGTGCCAGGATGAATTGCGGGCATTACGTCGTGGGGTATTGGAGCGCAGCGAACAGGATCTGCAAAACGAAGCGCGGCGCGTTTTGATCTCGGCGATGCAGCGGTTGTCTTCGCGTCCCAATAACGATCTTACGGCGACGATTGTGCAGTTGCCGACCGAGGAGATGAAGGGCCGCATCATCGGGCGCGAAGGACGCAACATAAAGTCCTTCGAAGCTGAGACAGGAGTGACGCTTTTGATCGATGAGTCGCCGCAGATGGTGCTCATTTCTTCCTTTGATCCGGTGCGACGGGAAATTGCGCGCGTTGCATTGGAGGAGTTGATTGCGGATGGCCGGATTCATCCGGCCAGTATCGAAGAATTTGTGAACACGGCCCGTGACGAGATCGAACTCAAGGTCGAGCAAGCGGGTGAAGATGCGGTTGCGCAGTTGAGCATCAATGGGCTGAACCCGGAAGTCATCAAGCTGATCGGCCGTCTGAAGTATCGATTTGCTTATAATCAAAACGCGCTCGATCACTCGGTCGAAGTGGGATTCCTCAGCTCGATGTTGGCAAGTGAGTTGGGCTTGGATCCGGCGATTGCCAAACGCGCGGGATTGCTGCACGACATCGGCAAGGCGATCGAAAGTGATTACGAAGGAAGCCACGCCACGATTGGTGCTGATTTCATCAAGCGACACGGAGAGACCCCCACCGTGGTCAACGCCGTCGCGGCTCACCATGAAGAGGTGCCACCGGAATCGGTTTACGCGGGCTTGGTGATTCTCGCCGATACGGTTTCGGCGGTGCGTCCGGGAGCTCGGGCGGAGTCGATGTCCAGCTACATTCAGCGGTTGGATCGCCTCGAGTCACTGGCCGCTTCCATCGATGGGGTGAAGCAAGCGTTTGCGATCCAAGCGGGTCGCGAGGTGCGGGTTGTGGTCAATCCGAAGGTTGTTTCGGATGATCGGGCGGGTGAGATCGCCAAGGAACTACGTCAACGGGTTGAGGACGAGTTGCAGTATCCGAGCACGATCAAGATCACCGTTATTCGGGAATGTCGCTACAGCGAAACGGCGACTTAGCTTTAACCCTTCAGCGAAGCCAGGACAGCTTGATGCAGTTCGGGCGTCGCGGCGGCGATGGCGGATTCGGCGGGGTAGGGGCTGTTGCCCGACCAATCTGTAATGGTGCCACCGGCGCCACGGACAACGGGAATAAGGGCCGCGATATCCCAAGGGTTCATGATGGGGTCGATAGCAATATCTACAAAGCCCGCGGCGAGCATGAGGTAGCCGTAACCATCGGCCCAGGTGCGGTAGAGCCGAGTCTGTTGGATGAGTCGGTCGCACGCCGCGCCGTCCTGATATTTGCCAAGATTGAAGTGATCACTGGTCACCAAGGTCGATTGGTTGAGTTCTGTGGTCGGTCGACAGCGGGTAGGTTTGCCGTTGAGCGTGGTGGTCTCGTTATCGCCAATAGCGAGTTGCCCGAGGGTAGGTTGATTGATGGCGCCGAGGACGGGTTGGCCGTGGTGGAGTAACCCAATGAGCGTCGTCCAAAGCGGGACACCGGTGATAAAACTTTTGGTGCCGTCGATCGGGTCGAGGACCCAGACCCATTCGGCTTCCGGACGATCGCTACCGTGTTCTTCGCCAATGATGCCGTGATCGGGAAAGCGGGCGGTGATCATCTGCCGCATGAGCTCTTCTGCGCCCCGATCGGCGGCGGTGACGGGTGAATCGTCGGACTTGAATTCGACCGATGTGCCGGGGTTGCCAAAAAAAGGCGCGATAAAATCGGCACTGGCGACGGCTAGTTCGAGGGTAAATTCGCGGTATGAGGTCAGGTCCACCCTGTTAGTTAGTCCACGGAACACCCGGAAGACACGGAAAAATTAGACGTTGGAAACCAAGTGGATTCAATCTGACCTCTTATTCGATGTCCTGGTCCGAACAACCGATTCACTTCATTGATTTCGAAGGCAGTGTGGGTTCGGGGATTTTGGAGTATGGGGTCGTGACCGTGCAGGGTGGGACGTTGGTTGAGACGGCGACCCGAAAGTGCCGGGCGACGGGAAACGTGCGGGCGGAGGATGTGGCGGTGCATGGGTTGGTTGAATCAGCGATCGCGGAGGAGGCTCCGTTCTCGGATGAATTTGAGCGGTTTGCTTCGCTCCGGGAGTCGGGAGCGCTCGCGGCGCATTTTGCACAGGCTGAGAATACCATGATTAAATCGGTCTGGCCCTATGCGCGCGAAACACGTGACTTTGCGCGGCCCGATGAGTCGACGAATGAGTGGGGGCCATGGGTCGATACGGGACGATTATATCCGCAGTTTTATCCGTCGGTGGAGTCGGGGAAATTGGGTGACTTGGTGCAGGCGTTTGATCTGCAATCTGAGCTGGACCGCGTGGCGGATCTACACTGTCCAGCCGATCGCTGTCATTACCACGCGGCGCTTTATGATGCGTTGGCGGGAGCTTTGTTGCTTGTGCGTTTACGGCAAGAGGCCGAATTGGCCAACCAGTCGTTGGCGTGGTTGTTGCGCATGAGCACGCTCGATGCGACCAAGCGCGAGTCGATGACGCAGGGTGACTTGTTTTAGTCCAGAGGGAATTTGGCCCAACCCATGCGCTGGGCCAACAAGCGAATGGCGAACGACGGCACTGTGACCACATATCGCTTGGTCAATCTTCGGGGTTCTTGTCCCAGACGCCACAGCCATTCGAACCCGGCCCGTTGCCAACGCTTTGGTGCCTGTTGCACTTGCCCGCTCAAAAAATCGAAGGCGGCACCTACCCCAAGAGTAATGCACTTTGGGGAGTCTTGCTGGTGAAAATGCTGCATGAATGCCTCCTGTTTGGGCGTGCTTAGTCCGATCCAAACGAAGTCAGCAGCGGTTTGTTTAATTCCTTCGGTGGGGAGTTTGGCGACATCGTTATACCACGGCGGTGTTTCGTGACCGGCAACTCTAAGGTTAGGGAAGCGTTGTTGTAGTTGTTCGACCAGCTTCTCGGCGGTTTCGTCGCGCCCGCCGTAGAAATAGTGCGTGAGCTCCGTATCGGCGGTCTCCGCACACATTGCCTCCATCAGATCGGGACCGTAGGTGCGCCCGACATCTAAGAACCCGCTGCGGCGGCCCGTCCACACCAAAGGCATGCCATCAGGCGTCGCCATCAGCGCGTGGTTGAGCGTGCGGCGATGTTGCGGGTGGTGTCGTGCTTGGATGATGGAGTGCGCGTCACAACAACAGACATATCCGCTCTTTCCCTCACGTGACGCGCTGATCAAATTGCGGGTCGCTGTCTCCAAGTTCACCGCATGAACGCCAACTCCCAAAACGTTGAATCGCGGTGTATCCACGTTGAGAAATTCGACGCAGCACATGGATATTGGCAAGCTTGGTTAAACCGCCGAAGCGATGAACGCTTCCAAATCAAACTCCGCCATCGAGTCGAGTCGCTGATGGGCGTGCCCGAATTCGTATTGGCGGGTGCTCGGATTGGGCACGACGACGACGGACAAACCGGCGCGATGCGCCGCGACGTGGCCGGGCACCGAGTCTTCAAATGCAACGGCCGCGCCGGCTTGAATTCCGAGTCGTGCACAAGCGAGTTGGTAAACGTCGGGCGCGGGTTTGGGATTCACCACATCGTCACGACACGTGATCACCTCGAACCGTTCCCGTAGACCGAGTCGCTCCAAGTGCCCTTCCACGTGACCGTGACCCGAGTTCGAAGCGATCCCGAGCCTGATTGATTTCCGTTCGGCCGCATTCAGCAGATCAATAATACCCGGGAGGATCGGCTGCTGGAGGACGATTTCCTGTTTTATTTGTTCGAATTGAGCTTCGAGTTTATCCCGATCATGACCGTCAGAGAATGATGCCCAAGGATCATAGGGAATATCGCTGTGTCCGATGATATTATGTCCCTTGGCTCGGTCATAAAGGAGCCCGTGGTCAGCGTGGACCCGCTCCCAGCTATCCAATAGCGGAGTTTCGGTATCCAGAATCAGGCCATCAAAATCGAGGATGAGCGCAGCGAGCATGGAGGAGCCATGCGCGGAGAAAACTGCAGAGGCAAGCGATGGGGGGACCTGAGAAAGAAAAAACCCAGCCGGTGAAGGCTGGGTTTGGAGAATTTGCAATGTAGCGAAGGCCTAGACTTCCGGTTTGGTTTCGGCTTGATCGTCTTCATCGGTAGGAGCTTCCGGCTCGGTGGGAGCATCGGTTGCCTCGGCGGATGAGACGTCCGTGGCAACCGCTGTCGCGGTGGTGCCATCGACTGCCTCAGGATTTTCGAGATCCTCACCAGCCTCGGCGGCTTCCGCAGCTTCGAGTTCTTCGTCAGATTCGATGACCTTGGCCATGGAAAGCAGCGAGTCGCCCTTTTTGCCGAGGGTGAGAAGTTTGACGCCTTTGGCGCCGCGATTGGTTTCGCGGACGGTATTGATCGGACAGCGCACGCTTTGGCCCTTGGAAGTGAGGAGCATGATCTCGTCGGTATCCTTGACACCAAGCGCACCAACCAAAGCGACGGATCCGTCGTCGGGTAGATTAATTGCCGTCACGCCGGAGCCGCCGCGTTTGATGAGGCGGTAGTCCTCGAAGCGGGTGCGAACGCCGAGTCCGGCTTCGCTGGCCACGAGGAATTTTTTCTCGTGGTCGACCACTTCGATGGCTTGCAGGAAGTCACCCTTACGCTTGAAGCGCATACCGGTGACACCGCTGGTGGCCCGGCCGGTGGCCCGGAAGAGCACATCACCTGTTTCGGGGTGCTTTTCGCAGAAGCGCACGGCGAGACCTTGATGGGAAACCAGGATGATTTCGTTGGCTCCGTCGGTGAGCACGCAGCCGATAACGGAATCCCCGTCGGCAAGGTTGATGCCGATGAGTCCGCTTTCGCGGGTTGAGTTGGTGTAGGCGGCGAGGGCGGTCTTCTTAATTTGACCGGCCTTGGTGGCCATGACCAAGAAGTGATCTTCGTCGAATTCGGAATGCGTGAGCATGGCAGCGATCGTTTCACCTTCGTCGAGGGCGAGGAAGGATTTGACCGACTTGCCCTTGGAGACGCGGCTGCCCTCCGGGATTTGGTAGACTTTCTTGGCCATACATTGTCCGTCGGAGGTGATGAACAAAATGTAGTCGTGGGTCTGAGCGGTGAAGAGATGCTCCACAAAATCAGCTTCGTAAGTATCAGTGCCAATGACGCCTTTACCGCCGCGTTTTTGGGAGCGGAAGTCGGCGACGCGGGTGCGTTTGATGAACCCGAGGTGGGAGATGGTGATGACCATGCCTTCGTTCGGGATAACATCTTCCATGCGGAATTCGCCGATGGCGTGACTGATCTCGGATTTGCGCGGGGAGGAGTATTTCGCCCCGGCAGCGACGAGTTCATCCTTGATGACATCGAGGAGGAGGCGTTCGGAGGCGAGGATCGCGCGAAGGCCTTCGATGAGTTCCATCAACGCTTTGTATTCTTCCTCAATTTTTTCGCGTTCGAGACCGGTAAGTTGGTAAAGGCGCAGTTCGAGGATGGCGTCTGTTTGTTTTTCGGAGAGGGGATACTTCTCCATCAACTTCACCTTGGCTTCGGCGCGATTCTGCGAAGCGCGGATGATCTTTACGAAGTCATCCAGGTTATCGAGGGCGATCATGTAGCCCTCGAGAATGTGGGCGCGTGCTTCAGCTTTCCGCAGACGGAATTGGGTGCGGCGGGTAACGACGTCGCGGCGATGTTCGATGTAACAATCGAGCAGCTCGCGGATGTTCATCTGCTTCGGGCGCTTCTGGTCGAGGGCCAGTAGCGTGACGCCGAACGACGATTCAAGAGCCGTCTTCTTGTAGAGTTGGTTGAGGATTGGCTCGGCTTGTTCGCCGCGCTTGAGCTCAATGACGATGCGGGTGTTCTCATCGGATTCGTCGCGCAAATCGCGGATCCCTTCGATGGATTTTTCGCCGACGAGTTCGGCGATCTTCAAGACGAGGTTGGCCCGATTTACGTTATAAGGCAGCTCGGTGATGATGATTACCTCACCACCGGTTTTCAATTCCTCGGTATGGGCACGGCCGCGGGTGCGAACGATACCTTTACCGGTGCGAAGGTAGGAGTCGATACCCGCGGTGCCGCCGATGATGCCACCGGTCGGGAAGTCGGGGCCTTTGATGAAGGCACACACCTCGTCCAACGTGATGTCGGGACGGTCGATGATCGCGCAAGTGGCCGCGATGAGTTCGTCGAGATTGTGAGGCGGGATGTTGGTCGCCATGCCGACCGCGATACCGGTCGAGCCGTTCATCAGCAGGTTCGGCAAGGCCGAAGGAAGAACGGTAGGTTCGGTGGTCGACTCTTTGTAATTCGGGGCGAAGTCGACGGTGTCTTCTTCAATGTCCGAGAGCAGCGTTTCGGCGAGTGCCGTGAGACGTGCTTCGGTATAACGATAGGCCGCGGGGGGATCACCATCGACCGAACCGAAGTTACCTTGCGGGTCGATCATCGGGTAACGCATCACCCAGTTCTGCGCCATGCGCACGAGCGTGTCGTATACGGATGAATCGCCGTGAGGGTGATAGTTCTTCAGCACCTCACCGACGACACCGGCGCATTTGTCGAAGGGGCGGTTGTGGACCAGTCCTTCACGCAACATGGCGTAAAGGATGCGGCGTTGGACGGGCTTTAAGCCGTCGCGGGCGTCGGGCAGGGCACGCGATACAATGACGGACATCGAGTAGTCGATGTAGGCCGTCTGCATAATATCGGTAATATTGGCCGTAGTGAGTTTTTCGTTAGCAGTGAACATGCGTGGCTAGCTGGATATAAAATTAATTCGCGTCGCGGGCGAGCGGATCAGGCGTCGAGGTTGGAGACGTTGAGAGCGTTGTCCTCGATGAAGCGGCGGCGAGGAGGGACTTCGTCGCCCATCAGGAGTGTGAAGAGCTCATCGGCTTTAGTGGCATCGGCGATGTCCACTTTGAGCAGGCGGCGTTTATCGGGATCCATGGTGGTTTCGAAGAGCTGCTTGGGGTTCATTTCACCGAGACCCTTGTAGCGTTGAATCGAGAGTCCTTTGCGGCCGAGGGTGCGGATGTGATCAAGGACGGCCAGTGGCGCGTGGAGCTCGGCAGTCGCTTCGTTCTTCTGGCCGGCGTTTTCCGTGACCACGTAACGGGCTTCTTCGGTGGCATGGAAGCGGTTGATGTCCAAACCGGAATCCGCGATGGCCCGGAGGAGCTTGGTCATCTCGGTGGACTCGAAAATTTCGTGTAACGTGACGCGACGCGAAAGGGCACCGGCTTGGGAGGAAGCGACGGTTCCGCTCGTGGCGGGTATGGCATTACCCTCGTCGTCTTCTTCCAGATCGGCGTCCATGCCTTGCTCGCGGGTAAAGTCGGCACGGGCGTGCTCGTCTTTGAGGAAGACGTGGGATTCGTCGTTACCTTCACGGATGCGGGCAATGTAACGCGGCAGGGCCAAGGTTTCCTTTTCGTGCTCGTCGAGATACTCGGTGAGAGACGCGCCGTAACGCGTAACGCCGGTGCCCATTTTTTCGAGGGCGGCGAGGTTTTCGACGATGTGATCGATTTGGGCGGAAGCGAAGAGGTGGTTGTCGCGAAGGCGGGTAAGAGTGACATCCTCGGAACCGAGTTCGAGGAGGATGCGGTTCAGTTGCTCGTCGTTGTCGACGTATTGCTCACGGCGTTTGCGCTTGATTTTGTAGAGCGGGGGCTGGGCGATGTAGACGTAACCACGCTCGATTAGGCCTTTCATCTGACGATAAAGGAAAGTGAGCAGAAGGGTGCGGATGTGGGAGCCGTCCACGTCCGCATCGGTCATGATGATGATCTTGTGGTAGCGGGCTTTCTCGACATTGAAGCCGCCGACGTTTTCGTCGCCCTCGCCGATGCCGGTGCCGACCGCGGTGATGAGGGTGCGGATTTCCTCGTTGGAGAGCACCTTGTCGAGGCGCGCTTTCTCGGAGTTGATGAGTTTTCCGCGGAGAGGCAGAATGGCTTGGTAGCGTCGATCACGACCCTGCTTGGCGGAACCGCCAGCGGAATCACCCTCTACGATGTAGATTTCGGTTTTGGACGGATCGCGTTCGGAACAATCGGCGAGTTTACCCGGCAGACCGCCTCCGGAGAGGGCACCTTTGCGGATGGTTTCACGGGCCTTGCGGGCGGCTTCGCGGGCACGGGCGGCATTGAGCGCTTTGTCGACGATGCGTTTGGCGACCTTGGGATTGGTCTCGAAGTATTGCATCAAACCCTCGTAGGAGGTGGAGCTGACGATGCCTTCGACTTCCGGGGAGAGGAGTTTGACCTTGGTTTGGGATTCGAACTTCGGATCGCTGTGTTTGATCGAAATGACGGCGGAGAGTCCTTCGCGGACGTCGTCGCCGGTGATCTGCGGATCCTTGTCCTTGAGCAGCTTGTTGGCGCGGGAGAATTGATTGATCGCGCGGGTGAGGGCGCTACGGAAGCCAGAGAGGTGGGTGCCGCCATCCGGATTGTGGATGGTGTTGGTATAGCAAAGGACCTGATCGTTGTAGGAGTCGTTGTATTGGAGAACGAGCTCGAGGTGCACCTCATTGGGTTTGTCGTCGATCAGCACCTCGGAAATCTTGTTCACGCGCACCGGATCGGGATGCAGCGGTTGTTTGCCGGTATTGATCTGGCGCACGAATTCCACCACGCCGTCTTTGTAGAGGTAGGTGATGGGTTTGGGCTCGGCGGGTCGTTCGTCGACGAAATTGATTTCCAAACCCGAGTTGAGGAACGCGAGTTCCCGCAGGCGTTGGGCGATCCGATCGGCGATGAACACGGTGGTCTCGCGGAAGATCTCTGGATCGGGTTTGAAGGTGACGTAGGTGCCGGTAGCACGGGCCTTACCGATGACCTCGAGTTGTTTCACCGTTTTACCCTGCTCAAACTTCATGTGGTGCACCTGTCCACCGCGGGAAACCTCGACTTCGAACCATTCGGAAACGGCGTTTACACATTTCGCGCCGACACCGTGCGTGCCGCCGGAGAATTTGTAGCCGCCTTGGCCATATTTGCCACCGGAGTGCAAGGTGGTGAGCACCATCTCGACACCCGGGATGCCATACTTGGGGTGGACGTCGACGGGAATGCCGCGGCCGTCGTCCCGGATGGAGATCGAGCCGTCGACATGGATAGTGACATCGATCTTGTGGCAATGGCCCGCGAGATGCTCGTCCACGGAGTTATCCAGAACCTCGGAAACACAGTGATGGAGCGCGCGCTCATCGGTGCCGCCGATATACATGCCGGGCTTTTTACGCACGGCTTCAAGGCCTTCGAGCTTCCCAAGTTGGGAGGCATCGTAATCGCCCTCAATGGCCTTATTTTGTGGAGGAGGAACCGGGTCAGTAGTGTCGGACATGCAGATTTGAAAAAGTGAGAAATTCTAAGGTTAAAATCGCATAGAGAATTACCCCCTCTCACAACCGAAATTTCACCTAATTCACGTATTAAAGTGCATGTTTTTGCGGTATTTTAGGTTGCCGACCCAAGATTGGACTTTAGCGTCCCGAATCGAGTGAAGTTATCGGTAAAAGTAGACTATGCCTGCCGGGTTTTGGCCCAACTTGCCCGCACCTACGGTTCTGACCGATTAGCGCACATTGAGGATTTGGCCAAAATTGAAGAGGTTCCGGCCAACTACCTCGTGCAAATCCTGTCGGAATTGCGTAATGGCGGCTTGATTTCGAGCAAACGGGGCAAGCAAGGCGGCTATGCCTTGGCTCGCGCTCCCGAGCGTGTTACGCTTTACGATATCGTGAGCCTGATAGAAGGAGACGTATTAGAGTTGAGCGGATCAGGCGAGGGATTCAGTGGCCTGCAGGTCGATGCCGTGTGGCAAACCGTCAAGGACACGCTCGAACAGCAGTGCCGGTCCTGCACCCTCGACCAAATGGTGAACCCTGCCGGCGAAGAGATGTATTATATTTAGCCCTGCGCCGTTGATCCCAAATTTCATGCGACACCCCGCCATCGAACCCCTGTTAATTCTCCAAGACCGCGAACAATCTCGACGTTCGTTGAGCCAAAATCTGGCCGCTGTCCCCGGCGACCGAGCCCGCGTTCAGGCCAGGATCGACGCGGAGAAAAATGCGATCGAAGCCGCCAAAGCAGAATGGCGTGAATTAGAAACCAGCAAGAAACTACTCGAGACCGAGATTGGCAGCGCTGAGGACAAGCTTGGTAAATACCGCACGCAGCAGTCGCTGGTGAAAAAAAACGACGAGTATCAAGCGTTGGGCCACGAAATTGAGACCGCCGAGGCGGAGATCAGTAAACTGGAAGAGCGCGAGCTCGAGATCATGTATGAGATCGACAGTTCGAAAGAGCGATTTGCGGCGGCGGAGAAAAAGCTACAGGACAATATTGCCGATCATGAAAGTAAATTGGCGGTCTTGGCGGAGCGGGAAGCGAGTTTGACGGCGGAATTGAAAGCAGCCGAAGGGACGGTAGAGGTCGCGCGTGGCGATCTTGAGGTGAAATCACTCCGACTGTTTGATCAGATTGCTCCGCGGACGTTTCCGGCGTGCGTTGCGGTTGAGGGCGGAAAATGTGGCGGATGCCATTTACGCGTTTCCGGTGAGGCCGAAGGGGTCGCACGTAAAGGTGATGAACTCGGCCGCTGCGACCAGTGTGGTCGGATCATTTGGTGGGAATCGTCGTAGCTGAATTACGAATTTTCTGCTGAGCCGGGCTTTCTCCCGAGCCCAGGCTACGGCGAGGCGCGGGGCCCCGGCGTTCCTTGGGGAGGGGAGGAGGTTGTCCGACGGGTCACTTCGGAGGCATGCGCATGGGGTCAGGGCGGGAAAAATTTATTACGCCGATGGCTTCATTAACTTTTTAACGACCTGACCCCATGGTTTTCTGATCTGACCCCGTTTTTCACGGGCTTGCGTTTGGGGGATTGCTTCGTGAATTTGATCCTCTTGGTTCCGGGGCCAGATCGTCGCTCCGGGGTTCTTTGTATCCCAAGGCGCGGTTAATTGCCGCGCCCGATAAGATTAAACTCCCGGAGAGGAAAGTCCGGACACCATCGGGCAGGATGCCGTGCGAGCTTCACCGCAAGCACGGGCGGTCTGCGTTAAGGCAGGTCGACGGATAGTGTCACAGAGAATAAACCGCCCCGGACTTCGGTTCGAGGTAAGGGTGAAAAGGTGGGGTAAGAGCCCACCGCGCCGATTGTGAAGTCGGTGGCAGGATAAACCCCTTCCGGTGCAAGGCAAAATAGGCGACTGGCCGGCCCGGCCTTAAGTCGCGGGTATGTCGCACCCCGCCTACGCTCCGCTTTGGCGGAGCGACGGCGAGGCAGGCTCTCCTTGGAGGGCTTGAGATAAATGACGGTCGAAGTCCCGCATTCGCGGGATGGAACAAAATCCGGCTTATCGGTCCCGGGACCAAGATTTTTCCGCCTCTTCCGAATGGGAAGAGCGGTGATTACCAGCTCATGATTCCGGTATAGATTCCACGCTGGGTGGCACTCGTGAGTTCGGCCCATTGGCTCACACCGAAGGGATTGCCTCCGGTCATGCTGGCGAGCGCTTCATCGTAGTGAAATTCGCTCCCACCCGTAACTGTAATGGTGTCGGCGACGACGGCGCCGTAAATTTGTCCACTGGCGCCACCTCCGTTCATCGTCATGCTGGCGTTTGGAGCGTAGACCACCGCGCTCAGTTGGCCGTTTCCGCTGATGCTGACGTTTTGTGAACCGGCTGCCCCGGCGGCACGTGTGCTGTAAAACATGAATGCTTCCGGGTCGTTTGCGTTGGCAATCCCGCCACCTGCAATAGATACGTTCGCTTCGGTATACATTTCCAGCGACCCACCGGCTAAAACGTTGATGGAGGCATTACCCCCCACACTGACACCGGTTGTTCCGGCGGCAGCCGTGATGCGAATTACGACGTCCATTCCGGCCGCAATATCGAGTTTTTTGGAAGGAGCGCCACTCAAGGAAATACCTGATAAATTATAGTAGTAAGTTCCGTCAGCTGCGGGCAAATCTCCACCCCCTGGTAATACGGTGGCACTGTTGATGCCTCCTATGGTGTATCCGGCGGTGGTGGGGGCGACGGCATCTTCAAAGTTGGTGGTGAAATCCGTGGTCACTTTGCTGTAGTCGACCGTGCCGGCGGACGTGCCAAATGCGCCGACCAAACCATTCGGTCCGACGTCTAGTCCTGAATAATTCGAGGTGCCGATCGATACATTGCCATAGATGGAGGAGTTGCTGAGGCTGAAACTATTGACCGCCACGGATGCACTGCCGGCGCTACCGTTGTCATTGCGATTAAATAGACCACCGCCGAGAGCCGCATTGTAGACACCGCTCCGGGAATCATAGCTGTCGACTACGGCATTGCCTCCACTAAACGTCAGCGTGTCTTCAGCTACGAGCCCGTTGGCGAAAAGGGAGCGCTGAAATAGGCTGACTACGATCCATTTCTCAATTACGGGACCGGTGACTGGAGTTATGGTCCCGCGAACGATGATCGTAGGGGCTGAGGCCAATGCATAATTTCTGACGTAAACGCGGGCGTAGCCGGTGGTGTTCGCGTCGTAGGTAAAGCCGGTAAATTTGCGCTGCGCATTGGCGCCGGAAGTGGTCCAGTTGGTCCACGCAGAGGCATCACCATCAACCGCTTTACTGATCGACCACATTGCCTGTTCGAGTCCGGACTCGGCCAAATTCATGGCCGCATTGGCATGAAAAGCCCGGTTGGAAATTTCCAGCGTAGTTTGGCCAAGTTTCAGGAAGGAAACTAAAGCGACTCCGATGGCCAGGGTCAGAATCATGGCGGTGAGCATCACCGAACCACGAATAGAAGAAGGGGAGGGGAGAGTTTTCATGCGGTAACGCGTTTGTTGCGGAGAATGTAGCGGGCCGACAGCACGGTGTTGGTGGCGGTAACCGCCGTGACGGAGGTGCGGGCAGCCTCAATATAGATCTGAATCTGTTTCGTGACACCGCTGGCAGAGTCTCTTTTGGCGGCCGTGGTGAGATCGCTGATATCAACGTCGGCTCCGGTGATTTTGTAACCGGAAAAGGTGAACGTCGTAATTCCTTCGAGTAACACGGCAGTCACGCCTCCCATGGTGCGAGAGAGTTCACCGGTCGCCGAATCGTATGCGTAGGTTATGTTGCTGGCTCCGACGGTCAGGGTAATACTGCTGGCTGAGTTCCACGCCAGATTGGAGGCTTGGCGGGAGTCTTGAGCAAAAAACTCCAATCCCCTTCGCGCCTGCGATTCCATTTCGGCATAATTTATGATATTCGCGCTGCTGCGGCCGAGGAAGAGAAACATCGATAAGACCGCCGCGAGAATCACCGTGGCCAGGGCGGAGCTTATCATGACTTCGACGAGCGTGAACCCGCCGTTTTGATTACGAGCGGGCAAGGGTGTAGTAATAGTCGTAGAGGCCATTTTTGGTGTAGTAGGTGGTGAAACTGCGGGAAAGGGAATGGCCGCTGGCGTTGGTCCATGTCACTTCCAGCACAATGACTTTCATTTCGCCGACTTTGCTGCCGACGTCGGAAACATCCCTCACGAGAGAGAATTTGGCTGCGATCGCGGCGTTGGAGGTAAAAACCGTATTGAGATTAACCTGCTGTCTGCCGGTGAGGGCATGGATACTCCCCCAGTCCATGAGGCGGATTCGCTCCATCTCGCTTTGCAGCACTTGGGAGGCCAGGGTCATGTTGCGGGCAACATCGATGGCGCGAAAGCCTCCCATCATGGTGAGAATCGAAGTGCTCAAAGCGAAAGCCATGATGAACGTGGCCATCACTACCTCAACGATGGTGAACCCTTTCTCTTTCTTACGGCGGGGCCGAAGGGGCGTTGAATTCATGCCCCTATAATAGGGAAGAAATCAATTCACCGTTAGGGGTGAACGGCCTAAATAATGGACCTAGTCCACGGGCAACGTTCGGACCTGTCGGGTAGGCCTTTATGGGCCTACCGTATTTAGAGTTACTCGTCTTGAGTAGACTGAATAAAGAGTGCAGCTGCCTGTGAACGGCGTCGCACCTTTAGTTTATCAAACACGTTGGCCAAATAATTTTAACCGTGTTGCTGCTCAAATTCAGCGTCACGCCGATCTCGTTGTTCGTGCGACCTTCGGCGACCAATTCCAACACTCGATGCTCTTGGGGCGAAAGGGCACGGATTCCTTCGGCATGGGATGTAGCTCCTTCGTCGCCCCGCATCATACGCATCACATCGCCGGTGATATCGGTAGCCAAAATTGATTTCCCCGCCAGGCAGTCTTCGATGGATTGGATCAATGTCTCCGGTGCCAGCTCCTTTAAAAGATAGCCATGAGCCCCGGAAGTTATCGACTCATAGACAAATTTATCGGTACTGAATGCAGTCAACATGAGCACCCGAGAATTCGGAGAGGCGGCCAGAATATCGCGGCAGATCGTAAATCCATAGCCATCAGGCAGTCGAACATCCAACAGGACGAGGTCGGGGAGGGTTTCCGCGGTAGGCGCAAGGCCTCTGCCCCCGTGGTGGCTTCCCCGCAAATCTCTAAACGTGTCCCCGTATTGGATTGGGCCAATACGGTTCTGATGCCCTCGCGCATAAGCGTGCTGTCATCGACAATGAGAATGCGGGCGGTTTTAGGAACGGAAAGAGTCTGACTCACTGAGATTTAGGTTAAAAAATACAAAACTGAGTAGGGAGTATTCCCCGGTATCTTGCGGGTTGTCAATTTCCCTCGGACGAGATTTCAATAGGGTATAATCAGCTTTCAGACGAAAGCAGCCATCACTTCACCCTTGACTCTACCTCTTGGGTTTGAGTTTTTCGGCCCCTTTCCCTTTTTACAACCGTCATGGCCAACACCTCCTCCGCTCTCAAAGCCGCTCGTCAAACCGAGCGCCGCACCATCCGCAACAAAGCGGAAAAAACCCGTCTCAAGACCCTCCGCAAGCAGTTTAATGCTGCGGTCGCCGCTGAGGACAAGGATGCCATCAAGACTGCTGGCCCTGCTCTCGCCTCCGCCATGGACCGTGCCACTAAGACCGGCGTGGTGCACAAGAACGCTGCCGCTCGGACCAAGTCCACCGTCGCTCACGCGATGAACTAAGCTCCTTTGGAGTTAGTTTTTCACTTTCAGCCCCGCTGATCTTCGGATCCGCGGGGTTTTTGTTTTGGCGGATGGCGCCGCGCAAGGTAGCTGAAAAGGGTCTTTGATTTCTGCTGACGCTTCATCTCCCCCATTGGCCATCCTATCTTGGCGGCAACCTTTGCCCGCTCAGGTGGCGGCGTGGTTGATTAAGCAGACCGGTTGGGATGGAATTGCCCCGCTTGATTTAAGCGATCGTTTGGTGGTGGTGCCGACCAGGCAATCGGGGCGGCGACTGCGCGAAGCGCTTGCCATCGCGGCCGAGGTCAAAGGCCAGGCGGTTTTCGCCCCGCTGGTGATCGTGCCGGAGGAGCTGCCCGCACTGGTGACCGAATTGCCCGAAACGGCTTCCCGCGATCAGGCTCTCGTGGCCTGGATTCGAGTGCTGTTGCAGTCTTCTCCGCGTGATTACCGGACAGTTTTTCCCGTCGATCCTCCTCGGCGTGACGAGGCGTGGGCGCGCCGATTGGCGCAACGGTTTTGCCGGGTGCAGGCCGAACTTGCGTCCGGCGGATTAAGAATGGCCGACGGGCTCGGCGACGAGGACATGCCGGAGAGCGTCCGTTGGCAGGAACTCGCGGCATTGGAGCAGGCCTTCGATGCGGTGTTGGCTGAGCAGCAGGTTTGCGCGCCGGTGGCGGCTTATCGGAAAGGTCTCCAAGCGGTCCGGGTTCCAGCCGAGATACGGAGGGTGGTCATGGCGGGATGTCCCGATCCCAATGCAGTGGCCGTCCAGTGTCTGGCAAGTTTGGTGTCGCAAGTGAGCGTCGAAATTTTGGCCTATGGTCCTGACGGAGAAACGAGGGCATTCGACCCATGGGGACGGCCACGGGTAGACTATTGGTCACACCGGGATCTCGCGCTGCCAGCGTTTGAGGAGCAGGTGCAGTTGGGCGCTGATCCCGCGCAACAAGCCAAGCTGGTGGCGGCGCGAGCCATGGCTGATCCCCGGCCGGAAGAATGGTTGGCTTTGGCGGTGGTGGATCCGGAAATCACCGCGCCGTTGACGCGGGAATTGGAAGATCGCGGGCAGGCCGTCTTTCACCCGGAAGGCGATTCATGGCAGCGGGGGTCGTTGTATGGATTGCTTCAGGCGCTGGCGACATTGGTGGTTTCTTCCGACTGCCGCGCGATTGGCAATCTGTTACGGTGCCCGGCGGTGCTGGCCGCGTTGGCGGATGAAATTGGCGAGGGATTTTCCGGCGACAATTTACTTCAACATTGGGATCGAGTGAGAGAAAAACACCTCGACCAGAAATTGCCGCAAGCGCTGGCGC
Source organism: Opitutaceae bacterium (assembly GCA_018667915.1). Lineage (GTDB taxonomy): Bacteria > Verrucomicrobiota > Verrucomicrobiia > Opitutales > Opitutaceae > Actomonas. The sequence continues at coordinate 37,870 of JABIRI010000095.1, forward strand.
ACGCGGGCACATTCCCAATTTTGCAGCAGGCTCTTGCGATCGTGACGGGTTGGGTGGAAACTCTGCAACGCGGTGAATTTGAAGAGGTCGCTTTGACGCTGCCGGCGGCGATCATGGGTGAGCGTAAAATCGCGAGCGATGGACCCGTGGCGGATGCGGCGCGACGTTGGGTCGAGGTGGTGGCCCGCGTCTCCCGGGCGGTGGGATTGAAGCCGGATTTATCGCATCCCGAGCGGTGGCAATTGGCGTTGGATGGCTTCGGGGAGGGAGCTCGCTTTGGCTCTCGTCCGGCTGGCGCGATTGAGATCGGCGGTTGGCTTGAAGTGCTCTGGACCGATGCTCCGCGACTGGTGATTGCCGGAGCAAACGATGGTCGGTTGCCTGAGGCGGTGAGTGGTGATGCCTTCTTGCCCGAAGCCCTGCGTGAACAACTTGGTTTAAAATCCAACGCCCAGCGTCTGGCGGCAGATGCTTATTTGATGGCGGCCGCCGTCGCGAGCCGGCCGGAGGCGGATGACGTGTTGATTTTGGTCGGTAAGACCGCGGCCTCCGGCGAACCCCTGCGGCCATCCCGAATCCTGATGGCGGGTGATGATGAGATCCTGCCGGCGAGAGTGAAACACCTCTTCCAGCCCTTGAGCACGGCGGTGGATAATCTGCCATGGCGCCGGGCATGGAAACTGCGCCCGCGCCGCGTTAAAATGAAGTCCTCGATTTCGGTCACCGGCCTGCGGGACTGGCTCGAATGTCCGTTTCGTTTTTATCTCAAACGTGGATTAAAGATGCAGGAGATAGCGCTCCCGAAGACCGAACTAGATGCGATGGATTTTGGCACCTTGATGCATGCGGTCTTAGAGGAAATGGGTCAGGATCCGGTGTTGCGGGACACTAAGGACGAGGCGGCATTGCGGGATGGAATGTTGAGTGTTTTTGAAAGCCGGATCCGGCGTGATTACGGGGAGGCGCCTTCGCTCCCCTTATTGATTCAATTTGAGTCGGCGCGGCAGCGATTGCGGCGGGCGGCGACGATCGAAATCGCCGAGCGAGAAGCGGGTTGGAAAACCGAACGCGTAGAGTGGTCGTTCGAAGTGCCGTTGGGGCCGCTCACGATCACCGGAAAGATCGATCGAATCGATCGGCATGAAGATGGGCGGGTGCGGGTGATTGATTACAAAACATCGGATAAGGCGGCGGAACCCCTGGCGAAACACCTGGGTTCGGTGCGCGACGAGGATGAGGGGCGGCCGGATTGGCTGCGGGTAAATTATCTCGGTAAAGACAAGCGGTGGATAGATCTTCAATTACCGCTCTACCGGCTGGCTCTAGCGGAGGAATTTGGATCGGATTTGACCTGCGCTTATTTTAATTTGCCCAAAGCGGTGGGAGAGACGGGAATCTCGCAATGGCCAGATGACGCGGGCGATTTACAAGCGGCGGCCGAGGCCTGCGCGGCGGGCGTGGCGGAAGCGATTGGTACCGAGGATTTTTGGCCACCGGTAGAGCGTATTTCACGTTTTGATGAATCGTGGGCCAAGGTCTTTCATCACGGCATTACGGATAGTGTAGATGAATCATGGATACAACAGGAGGGACCTGATGAGTGACCTTGGACATCTGATGATTTTAGCTTCGGCCGGGTCGGGTAAAACCTACGCGCTAACGACGCGGTTCGTGCGATTGTTGGCAGCGGGCGCTCCGCCGGAGCGCGTGGTGGCACTCACGTTTACGCGAAAGGCGGCAGGCGAGTTTTTTGATGAAATTTTGAATCGTTTGGCCGGAGCGGCGAGGGATGAAGCGGCGGCCAAAACGCTGGCCGCGGAGATCGAGCGACCGGAGTTGGCCCCCGCGGAGTTTCGGTCTCTCTTGCGGCAAGTGGTGGATGCGATGCCGCGGCTTAATCTGGGCACCCTGGATGGTTTCTTTTCGCGGCTCGTGCAGGCGTTTCCTTTGGAGCTGGGCTTGGGTGGAGATTTTGAACTTTTGGAAGAAGCCCAGGCGCGGAGGGAACGCCAACGGGTGCTATCGTTGTTGTTTAATGCGGGTGTGGCCACGGATGCGGCGCGGCAGGATTTCATCGAAGCCTTTAAGCGGGCGACTTACGGTGTGGAGGAGAAGGCGCTGCAACAACGACTCGACTCATTTTTAAACGATCATGGGGAAACTTATCTCCAAGCCCCGGATGCGGCGTGCTGGGGAAATGCCCGACGGGTTTGGCCCGAAGGGAATCCTTGGTTGGAGTCGGGCATCACGATCGAGCAGGCGGTGACGGTTTGCCGGGCGGCGCTGCCGTGGTCCGCTTTTAACGACAAGCAACGCGGTGTGTTGGCGGGGTTTCTATTGGCGATGGAGGATTGGGAAGTCGGCGCGGCTTTGCCCAAACCGGCGAACACGCCGGTCGGTAACATTCTTAAATACTGGGATGCCCTTTTGGCGGGCACCGCCGAGATGCCGGTGGGCGGCAAGAAGGTGGCATTTGAACCTGATGCGGGCCGCGCGCTAGCCGGAGTGGTGGGCGCGATCATGGCGGCTGAGTTGAACCGTAAAATTGAAGTCACGCGGGGGATTCATGCGGTAGTTCAGTTGTATGAAGAAAGGTATGACAAGGAGGTCCGGCGGGCGGGCCGCTTAACCTTTGCGGATGTGCAACGGCTGTTGCAGCCCAGCGTGAACGATCCGGTCGCGGCTCAGCGCCGCATGCTGATGGATTGGCGTTTGGACGCCCGTTTTGACCATTGGTTGCTCGATGAATTTCAGGACACGAGTCGGGAGCAATGGCGCATCCTTCACAACCTGGTGGACGAGGCGGTGCAGGATCCAGAGGGCGGGCGCAGTTTCTTCTATGTGGGCGACGTGAAACAAGCCATCTACGGATGGCGTGGAGGTGACGCCCGATTGTTTCGAGAGATCTTTGATCACTACAACCAGGGTGAGTCAGGGGCGATTAAAGAGCAGCACCTGGCCCGGTCGTGGCGCTCCTGCGCTCCCATCATAGAAATGGTGAATGCGGTGTGTGGTGACGGCGAAGCTTTGGCCGAAATCGTGCCCGATTCCGTGGTGACGAGATGGATGCGGGAGTGGGAACCTCATGCCACGGCGCGGGTTGCGATGACCGGGCATGCGGCGCTGCATTGGGCGGAGGATGAAACAGGTCGCTGGGCGGAGACGCTGCGAATTTTGCAATCGATCGATGCGGCTGAGCGCGGGTTGACCGTGGCGGTGTTGGTGCAAACCAATCGAAAAGGCGCTGAGTTGGCGGAGTATCTTCGCGCGGAGGGGGGGGTGGCCGCCTTGGCCGAGAGTGATCTTCATGTCGCGTTCGACAATCCATTCACCTGCGCGCTGCTGGCGCTGCTGCGCGTCGCCGCTCATCCGGGGGATAGATTTGCCCGAGAGAGCGTGGCGATGACACCGGTGCAAGCTCGCTTGGTTGAGTTCGGTTGGAGCGACGGGCCGGGGTTGTCGTGGCAGGTTTTATGCGAAGTGCACGAGGAGGGATTTGCCGGGATGTTCGCTCGTTGGGTGCAGCGATTGGAGCCGGCTCTACATCAGGAGGATGAGTTTAGCCGAATGCGTGCACGCCAGTTGGTGGATGCGGCGCGGGCGTTTGATGATACGGGTTCACGCGATATCGATGAGTTCCTCGAGTGGGTTGAACTTCATACCTTGCGCGAGGTCGAGTCTCCGGGGGTGGTGCGGGTGATGACGGTCCATAAGGCCAAAGGGTTGGGTTTTGACGTGGTGGTATTGCCGGATTTGCAAGGCAACAGTGTGGCGTTGCGTCGGTCGGGATTGGCGATCCATCGGGATGCCGAGCATGAGGTGGATTGGGTGCTAGACCCTCCGACCAAACTGATCGCGGAAAATGATCCGGTGCTGCTGCAGCAATTTGAGGCCGACCAGGAGGTGGCGGGCTACGAAGCCCTCTGTAAATTGTATGTTGCTTTAACCCGGGCCAAACGCGCTTTGCACGTGATTGTCGAGCCGGTGGGTAAAAGGACGTCGCGAAATTTTCCGAAACTGATGTCTGCGGCGCTAGGCGAATCGTGGGAACGGGGCGACCCGAATTGGTTCGCTGCGGAGGAAGCACCGGTGAGTGAAACGATTTTGGGGAAGTCGACCCTTGCCCCGATTTCGGCGAGCCGTCGGCGGGTTCGTCGAACGGCCCGGACGCCTTCGGGAGGCGAATCAGTGCCGGTCGCTGGTCGTCATTTTTTCGCGCCGGCGGGTGACGCAGCCGCGGATCGTGGTCAAGCGATTCATCGCCTTTTGGCCCTCGTTTCTTGGGCAAATGAATCAGAAATGGCCGATTTAAGGGGAAAAATGGCCAAAATAGAGCAAAATGAAGATTGGTTGGAAACGGCTTTTCAAGCGGTTGCCCACCCGGATCTGAGCGAAATTTTCCGGCGCCCCGAGGAGGATCAGTGTGATCTCTGGCGAGAGCGGGCATTCGAAGTGGCTTATGATGGAAGTTGGATCACCGGCGTGTTTGATCGGGTGGTGATCCGTCGAGATCGGAAAGGACATATCATCGGAGCGACCGTGATTGACTTCAAAACGGATGCGGTTGGCAGCGAGGGGGCGCTTGAAATAGCGGTGGACCGCCATCGGCCTCAACTTAAACTATACCGCGAAGTGGTCGCACGAATGATTGGACTTCCAGCGCAAGGCATTGTTAATCAGCTAGTTTTCATACAAATCAACCAGGCGGTGCGCGTGGAGTGAATTCGCGCTTTACAGGGGTAGGGTCCGCCCACAGGTTTGCGGGCTCTTTTCTTCAATCAGACCAATTTAACACCATGGGTAACCTCAAAAAGAAGCGCCGTCTCCAGATGAACAAGCACAAGCGTCGTAAGCGCTTGAAGTCCAATCGTCACAAGAAACGTAGCTGGTAAATCGTCTAACCAGAGCGTCTTACATACGCAATCCTTGCTGTCATCAGCTTTCTCGAATCCGCCTCAAACTGGCGGATTTTTGCTTCACTACCCCTCATGCTCCCACTCCGCTGGCGCCGCTCCGCCACATTTGCTAATTCAAGGTAAATACCTACTCGCGAGGGTTTACCCGGCTGATTTTGCCTTGTCTTGATCCCTCTACCCAGGTAGTTTTCCCTAGACGCCGTCGCTGCTCATCGCAATCCGATCAAGACTCGAGCGACCAGTTCCTAATCTCTTCACGCTTCCAACTGATGCTTTTTGCCTCCAAACCCAAAGGAGTTTTTATCGAATTCACGGATCACGCTCGTCGCGTGATGCGGGCCAATTCTCTTAAAGCTCCCATGGTTATCGAAGGATTCGCGGAATGCGAAGCCGATGACGAAGAAGGACGGGGGAGACTTCGACTCGGCTGATGCCAGTGAAAACCAGGTCATCTTTGCCGGATTGCCGAACGAGACGATCACCGAACTTCAGGATCTTTTAATCGCAAAAGACGTCTATCCGGAGCGTCTGGAAATCAGCACCTTGGCATGTTTGGGTGCGCTCGTGGATTATCTCAAATTTCCCAAAAACAAACAGCCGGTGGTCGTGCTCGAGTTGGATATGGATATCGCCTACTCGTTCATTGTTTCCCAAGAAGGCCTTTTGGCTTCACGACTCCTACCCCAAGGTCTGAAATCGATGCTGCCGGTCGTGCAGAAGGAACTCGGACTCAAGGACGAAGAATCGGCCCGAAAACTCTTTTTCTCCAATACTTTTGATTTCACGGGTATGGGGCCGAAGCTCATTTCCCGGCTTATTAACGAGCTTCAATCTTCTATCGGCTTTTTTGAAGTTCAGACCGGCCAGTCGATTGGGAGTGTGATTTGCCCGAACCTGTCCGCCAAACTCAATTGGCTCGAAGGTGTCATCGCCAGCCAGATGGGAGTGCAGACCCTCGATATCAATCTTGGTTGGGTTACGCAAACTGGACCACCTAAACGGTTAGTCTGGATGGGTTGATGTAG
>JABIRI010000093.1 GCA_018667915.1 Opitutaceae bacterium
CACTTCGCGCCCGTTCGCCGCGAGCAGCCTAGTCGCTGCGCGATTCGATCAAATCCCACTTGTTGCCAAACGGGTCTTGGAACACGGCGACCGTGCCGTAGGGCTCGTGCCTTGGGGCTTCCAGAAACTGCACGCCGCGCTGGAGATAGGTCGCATGGTCACGGGAAAAATATTTCGTATTAAGAAAAATAAAAACGCGTCCGCCGGATTGATTTCCGATGGCACGGATCTGAGCGGAAGAATCAGCCTTGGCGAGCAGGAGGCGCGCTTCCGTAGAGCCGGGAGGGGCGACCAATACCCAGCGTTTTCCGTTTCCCAAATCCGTGTCCTCGACCAACTGAAATCCAAGTGAGTTGGTATAGAAATCGATCGCTTTGTCATAGTCTGGAATGACGAGTGAAATCGCGCCGATGAATTGATTCATCACCCGACCTTACCCCTTCGATGTGCGCTGTCGATTCTCGGCATGTTTGTCACCATAATGGTGACAAATGCGGCTGCGGCCGGGTGCGTGTGTTGCCAGGGGCGTGTGTTGCGTAGGGCCTTTGGGCAAGAAACGCGTAGTCAGGGATGCTCGATTTGAGTTAGGGTATTGATCAGATGCTCTTCCGCCGGGTGACGCTCATGGTTTGCAATTTTCGTTTTTGGTGCTTTCCCAATTTGGGGACGGCACTGCTGCTCATTGGCGCGATGCCGGTTGAGGCTGCGACCGAGACCGACGTTCCAATTGAAAGGAGTGACTTTCATCTGGCGCCGTTAAAATTGGATCTGATTTGGGTCAATCCCGGATCGTTTTTAATGGGCAGTTCGGTCACCGAGGTGGATCGTGATGAAGCGGAAGGTCCTCGAATGGAGGTGACGTTGTCGCACGGGTTTTGGTTGGGAAAAACCGAGATTACCCAAGCGCAATACGCGGCGATCACTGGCGAGAATCCCAGCGCGTTTAAGGAGGCGGGATTAGATGCACCGGTGGAACATGTGTCATGGATTATGGCGATGGCATATTGCGATTCACTCACCGATCGGGAACGCACAGCGGGCCGTTTGCCGGAAGGATTTGAGTATACGCTGCCAACTGAGGCCGAGTGGGAATATGTTTATCGGGCGGGCACCACCGGCGAATACGTGGGCTCACCGGATATGATGGGCTGGATCGAATCTAACAGTGCTGGCACAACTCATCCGGTTGCTCAAAAACAACCCTCACTCTGGGGGTTTTATGATCTCACGGGTAATGTGCTGGAGTGGTGTTATGATTGGTATGGCCGTTATCCGGGAGGCGAGGTTTCGGATCCGACGGGACCTAGGCGCGGTCACTATCGGATCGCTCGCGGTGGCTGCTGGAGGATGAACGGAGAAGTGGCGCGGGCAGCGGCTCGCGCCGGTGGATCGGCCGCACGAGTCGATTATACGCTCGGCTTCCGCGTCGCGCTGCATCGCGTGCGCTAATGGCGGGTAATTGGCGGCGTGCTCTAGCGGTGGGCGTTCATGATTTTTGCCTGCAAAAATGCCCTCAGCCGGAAGTGGTGAGGGCGTGGTGGTGCGGCCGAAGCCGAAAGCGTTTTGATAACCGGCCTATCAAGTCGAGCCGGCGGCGTTCTTTTGGAACTTCTGATAGTTGATGATCATGATCATCGCTACGGGGATACCATAGTCGCCCCAGCGTTCGATGAATTCGAAGATGTTGAGCAGACCACCCTCGGTTACGTAGAGCAGCTCGGTGAGTACTTTCCAGACTAGGGCCAGCCAAATTAAAGGCAGGACCGGCAGAATGATAATCACAGCTCCGAGCACGATTTCGAACCATCCCACGGCGTTGATGAAGGCGACGTCTGCGGGTAGCCCGATTGAGGCAAAGTGATTGATAAGCATTTGCTTTTCAACGAACGCGCCGAAGCCACCGTGACCGATCAAGAGCAGACCGATGGTTATACGGCAGAGAAAGTGTAGGATGCCGACCTTGTCGTCGTCCAGCGCTGGTTCGGTGTAGGTTGAAAACCAATCCTTCATCTTCATGGCAAAGGCCCCGCCCAGAATGAGGAACATCAGCGGAGGCAGCCAATTGCCGGCCCGTTCCCAAAACTCCCAAGTCCCTTGGGTCCCGGAGATGGGTCGCAAGATCGCGGTCCATAGGGCCCAAACCAACATCCACATCACGATGATGCGACGTGGTTTGATCAGAATCAGTATAGCCATCAAAATATCAAAGGCGCCAATGATCGGCATCAGTTTCCACGCGATTTCGTCGGGAATGCTCTGCGACCGGAAGAAGGGCAGCCAGCCCTCCTTGGTGATCACGCCCCATGTGCCGTGGCCGATAAAACAGCAGGCGATAGTGACACGCAGCACCCAGTGCAGGAGGTGGTGGAGTTGGGGGAGAGTGGTGGGTTTAAGGGTCATGATGGAAGCGGGTGACAGGAGAGAATTGAGGGGAGGCAGGGGGCTAGAAATAAGCTCTTAGGGCCGAGCTGGCAGTCCAACCGCGGAAAACGTTCCGACCATTTGATTTAATATCATCGTATTCGATACCGGAGACGAGTTTCAGATTGTCGCCACAGAATAAGTAGTTGATTCCCAAATACAGATTGTGATGGCGATCGCCACGGCCGCCGGTGAATGACAGATCGGCTGCGCCGCGCGCATCGGCGGAGCGGGCATAACGGCTATTGAGCCGAATGCCCTGACCATTGGAGGCGTGTTGCAGTTGATAGCGGGTGACCAATTTCACCTTGTTTTCCACGAGCCAATACATGGGCATGAAGGTCACCCCCCAGAAGGAGCCTTCGCGGGAGGATCGGGATGACTCGCCGTTCTTACCGCCGCCGAGAGTGGAGTTGAACTCCCAGGCCCCACGATGGAGCCGGAGGATAGCGGATCCGCCCCATTCCAAGCCGCGGGCAAGTTGCTGATCGCCGGCACTGGTGCCTTGAGTGAAACCGTTGAATACGAGTTGGCGGAGTTTCCAGCCGGTCTTTTCGGCGAGTTTGTGTGACCATTCGCCGTAAAGTAAGGTGCCGTCTTCCCACCCGGGGAACTCATCGTCCTGGGTGGTGGAGAATACGCCGAACTGAACGTCGTTTTGGCCGCGAGCAGCGCGCATCCAGATTCCGGCAGGATGAGAGCCTCCTTCATCGGTGGGCCAGAGTTTGTTGGAAAACGGCGATCGCTCTACGGGATCAAAGTGGGTAGCGGATTTTTGCCACTCGTCGGCGAGCTTCAAACTGCGACGTCCGTATCCGAATTCGAGTCGTTTCCAATCACCGGTGGCAGTCTTAAGCTTAGCGAAATCGACCAGCACATGCAGGTTTCGGAAATGTTTGAAATCGATCTTTTGGCTGCCGGTGGCGGCATTTTTACCTTGGGTCACGCTGAAGGTATTTTTAAACAGAAAACCATCCAGAAAACGCAGATCACCGCCTAGCCAAATGCGGCGAAATTCATGTTGGGAATCGGAGAAAGAGTTCCCAGCAGAGTCGGTGCCGTTGATGTATCCGACTTGGAATTGGGCCATACCGTAGGCCTTCACTAGATTGATTGGGCCGTCTTTTGACTCATAAAGGTAGCCAAGATTCTTGAGGGAGTCGCAGAAATCCGTCTGGGCCTTGACGGCGGTTAACGGAACTATACAGAAAAAGGCGGCGAGAATCAGGTGGCGCATCGGGGCGTTAACCTAGAATCAATAAACAGGGATCGGGTCAACCCTGCCCAACATGAGGACCTTTACTTTCGGCGACTCAGCCTCCTCAGTCCACCCATTCTCGGGCGTTGCGGAAGAGTTTCATCCATGGGCTGTCCTCACCCCATTCGTGGGGGGACCAGCTCATGCAACTGGAACGGAAAACACGTTCGGGGTGCGGCATCATGATGGTGACGCGTCCGGTGGTGGTCGTGAGTGCCGTCATACCTTGCGGAGAGCCGTTGGGATTGAGGGGATAGTGTTCGGTCGGCTCGCGTTCGCCGTCCACGAAGCGGGCGGAAACTTGGCCACTTTCGCTGAATGCATCCGCGGTCGTTCGATCAGCAAATTCGGCATATCCTTCACCGTGAGCGACGGCGACAGGCAGGACGCTTCCCTCCATGCCCTTGAATAAGATGCTCGGGCTTTTTTCGATTTTTAGTGAAACGTAGCGGCCTTCGTAGCGGTCACTTTGGTTTTGCACAAAGTGCGGCCAATCTTCGGCCCCGGGGATGATCGACTTGAGGTTGCTGAGCATCTGGCAGCCGTTGCAGACTCCGAGAGCGAACGTATCTTCGCGGGCGAAGAACGTTTCAAATTGGGCTCGGGCCCGAGCGTTGAAGAGAATGCTTTTGGCCCAGCCTTCACCGGCGCCTAAAACGTCGCCGTAGCTGAACCCGCCGCAGGCCGCGAGGCCGCGGAAGTCGGCCAGATCGATTCGACCCTCAATGATATCGGTCATGTGCACGTCGATGGAGCGGAAACCTGCCCGATCGAACGCAGCGGCCATTTCGTTTTGGCCGTTTACCCCCTGTTCGCGGAGGATGGCCATGCGGGGTATTTTCTCGAAAGGGGTGACCGCTTTCATGTCGAACGTGACCTTGGGGCGAATCCCGCGGTAGGTGGGGTCGGTGCGAAGGGCCTGTTCCTGATCCGCGCATTCCGGGTTGTCCCGTCGCCGTGCCATTTGATGGGTGACTTGCGACCAGACTGCGCGCAATGCGCTCAGTTTTTCGCGATAAATTTCGGTGCCTTGTCGGGTGATGATCAAACTATGATCAGTATTCGTATTTCCAATACGGTGGGTGCAGTCGGTTAATCCGAATTTCTGGAGGATTTCCTCGGCGCTCTCTTTTTCGGCGCGGCTGACTTGGATTACGGCACCAAGTTCTTCGGCGAAGAGCGAAGCCATATCATCGTTCGATCCCAAAGCCGAAAGATCGAGTGAAACGCCTTGGTGGCCGGCAAATGCCATTTCCACGACGGTGGCGAATAGGCCGCCATCGGAACGATCGTGATATGCTAGTAGGTGGCCAGCTTGGCCGAGCTCTTGGATCGCAGACCAGAAACTGCGAAGAGCCACGGGGAATTCGAGATCGGGAGGGGCTTCGCCCATTTGACCGACGACTTGGGCAAGGATAGATCCGCCGAGCCGATTCTGGCCGCGTCCCAGGTCGATTAACAACAGCTCCGCATCGCCTTCGGGAGCAAGTTGGGGGGTTACGGAGAGACGAATATCTCGGACTGGTGCGAACGCGGAAACGATAAGCGAAGTCGGGGCGGTCACGCGGTGATCGGTGCCGTCGTCAGACCAAGCGGTGCTCATGGACATGGAGTCCTTACCCACGGGAATGGTGATACCGAGGTCGGGGCAGAGTTCGAGGCCGACGGCTTTGACGGCGGCATAGAGATCGGCGGCGTCGCCCGGGACGGCAGGAGCGGCCATCCAGTTGGCGGAGAGATTGATCTTACCGATATCACCGATTTGGGCACCGGCGAGATTAGTGAGGGCTTCGCCTACTGCGAGTCGGGCGGAGGCGGCGGCGTCGTTGACGGCGACGGGAGTGCGCTCACCGATGGACATCGCTTCACCGGTATTCACATCGAAGGAGGCCGCGGTGACGGCGCAGTCGGCGACGGGGACCTGCCAAGGGCCGACCATCTGATCGCGGCAAATGAGGCCAGTCACCGTGCGGTCGCCGATCGAGATGAGAAACGTTTTGTCAGCTACGGTGGGGTGGGAGAGGACCCGTTGCGCGGCTTCGGCTAGCGTGGTGTCGCCCAGGTCGAGCGGTTGGCGCGGGCGTTGGAGGCTTGCTTCGCTGCGGTGCATTTTCGGTGGTTTACCGAGTAGCACGTCGAGCGGGAGATCGATTGGGCGGTTCTCGAAATGCGGATCATCGAGGACCAGATCCTTTTCCGCAGTGGCTTCGCCGACGACCGCGAAGGGGCAGCGTTCGCGAGCGCAGATATCCTCGAAGGTTTTCAGCCGATCTGCGGGCACGGCCATGACGTAGCGTTCTTGGGATTCGTTGCACCAAATCTCGAGAGGGGACATGCCGGGTTCGTCGTTGGGCAAGGCGCGCAGGTCGAACTTGCCGCCGCGACCGCCGTCATTGATGAGCTCAGGCAGGGCGTTGGAAACCCCGCCGGCGCCGACGTCGTGGATAAAGGAAATGGGATTGTTGTCACCGAGGGACCAGCAGCGGTCGATCACCTCCTGGCAGCGGCGTTCCATCTCGGGGTTTTCGCGCTGCACGGATGCAAAATCCAAATCCTCGTTGCCGGATCCACTGGCCATCGAGGAGGCGGCACCTCCGCCGAGACCGATGAGCATGCAAGGGCCGCCGAGCACGATGAGTTGGTCGCCGGGATGGATAGGATTTTTTTTGACGTGGTCGGCTTTTATATTACCTAAGCCGCCTGCGAGCATGATGGGTTTGTGGTAGCCACGGATCTCTGGACCGTTGGCGCCGGGGACCTCCTGCTCGAATGTGCGGAAATAGCCGTTGATGGCGGGACGACCGAATTCGTTGTTGAATGCGGCGCCGCCCAACGGGCCTTCGGTCATGATGTCGAGGGCGGATACAATGCGCTCCGGTTTACCGTGATTCTGTTCCCAGGGCTGTTCGGCACCGGGGATGCGTAGATTCGAAACGGTGAACCCGGTAAGGCCCGCTTTGGGTTTGCTCCCGCGGCCGGTGGCACCCTCGTCACGGATTTCTCCGCCGGAGCCGGTGGCCGCACCAGGGAAAGGGGAGATAGCGGTTGGGTGATTGTGGGTCTCGACCTTGCAGAGAATGTGGATGTCTTCGTCGTGCGCGGCGTATTCGCCGGTGGTGGGATCAACGTAGAACCGGCCTCCGCGCGTGCCGGCGAGGACCGCGGCGTTGTCCTTGTAGGCCGAGAGCACGCCCTCGGAATGGAGTCGGTGGGTGTTGCGGATCATCGCGAAGAGCGACTTCTCCTGGGCTTCACCGTCGATATCCCAGGAGGCGTTGAAGATTTTGTGACGACAATGCTCGGAGTTGGCCTGGGCGAACATCATGAGTTCAATGTCGTTGGGGTCGCGGTCGAGCTTAATGAACGCCTCGACGAGGTAGTCGATCTCATCGTCGGCGAGAGCGAGGCCGAGCGACTGATTGGCGCTCACGAGCGCGGTGCGACCCTCCGCGAGCACGGGAACCGAAGCCATCGGCCGCGGGGTCTCGTGCTGGAAGAGCACGGCGCAGTCTTCGAGGGTGTTGAACACGCTCTCGGTCATGCGGTCGTGAATCTCGGCCTGCAGCGCGGTGAGCTGGGCGGGGCTCAGGTGCGTCAACGGTTTGGGCAGGGCGGCGTTGTCCAGCTCGAGCGTGTAGGCAATGACCCGCTCGATGCGGAGCACGTTACTCAGCCCGCAAATGTGGGCGATATCGGTGGCTTTCGACGACCACGGCGAGATTGTGCCGGGGCGCGGGGACACGATTTGGGTAAGACCGGTAAGTTCAGCGCCTTCGCGTTTAGGGCCGTAGGTCAGGATACGGTCTAGAATCTCCTGTTGGCCGGGAGTCAGATCCGCCGATGTCTCAACGACATGGACGAATTGAGCCGAGAGTCGGCGGACAGGCACTCCCGCGGCGGTGAGGCTGGAGAGCTGTTTTTGAAGACGGAAAAGAGAGAGAGCGGGGGAGCCGCGCAGAATCAACATGGTCAGAGGGTGGAACGTCCCAGACCGAACCGGCTCGGTCAAGCGGGCGACGCGCTGTTATACGATTTTCCTGTCGTGAACCCGAAAATTCGTTGACCGGCCCGATCATCCTCTCGTGATTAACTGCTTTAACCCTCGTGAGAATTCTCCCCCAAGCCTCGTCCGGAACAAACCGGCCTGACTGCAACTGCGACCCACGACCGCATCCAACTCAACGGGGCCGGCGATGAGCGATAAACTTACCCACGAGTGCGGCATCGCGATGGTGAGGCTCAAAAAGCCGCTCCAGTATTATCAGGACAAGTATGATACGCCGCTGTGGGGAGTGACCAAACTCTACCTGCTGATGGAGAAGCAGCACAACCGGGGACAGGACGGCGCCGGAGTTGCCTGCGTGAAACTGGATGTGCCCGCCGGGGAGCCTTTCATGTTTCGCGAGCGTTGCGTGAAAGCCAATCCCCTCGATAAGATCTTCCGGGGCCTGCTGAACAACTACCACAAGCAGGTGGATAAAGGTAATATCCACCCGGAGTTCTCCGAGACGGTGAAACAGAATTTCGATTTTGGCGGCGAGCTCCTGCTGGGGCATCTGCGCTATGGCACCAGCGGCGGCTACAACATCAGCTCCTGCCATCCGTTCTTCCGGCGGAGCCCATGGCCGACGCGCAACCTCGCGCTGTGCGGTAATTTTAATCTCACCAATACTTCGGAGTTAAACAGCAACCTCATTTCGATGGGGCAGCATCCGATCTTCGCAACCGACACCCAGGCGTTGCTCGAAAAGATTGGTTTCTTCCTCGATGAGGAACATACCAATATCTACCGCCACCTGCGCGATGTAGAGAAACTGCCCGGCCGCGAGATTTCCGCCCGCATCAGTGATGAGCTCGATATCGCGCGGGTAATGAAACAGGCCGGCGAAAAGTGGGACGGCGGTTACGTGCTCGCCGGTGCGGTGGGTAATGGCGACTCCTTTGTGGCGCGTGACCCTTCGGGGATCCGTCCGTGCTTCTACTTTGAGAACGACGAGGTGATCGCCTTCGCATCCGAGCGTGCGCCGCTCATGACGGTATTTGATCTCGAGCTGGCGGATGTTGAAGAAGTGCCGCCGGGCCATGTCATGGTCATCAAGCGCGACGGAGAAATGACCGCCACGGCATTCCAACCCGAAATGCCCCGCACGTCTTGCACCTTTGAGCGGATCTATTTCTCGCGTGGCAACGACATCGATATTTATCGGGAGCGGAAGGCGTTGGGCGCGCGGCTCACCGACCAAGTGATGGCCGCCGTCGATAACGACTGGGAGCACTCCGTTTTCAGCTTCATCCCTAATACGGCCGAAGTGGCTTATTACGGTATGGTGGCCGCGTTGCACAAAAAACGTCGGTTGGAAGTGAAGGAAGAAATCCTGCTGGCTTCGCAAGCGGGGGAACTGACCGAAGAGAAGCTCGATGAATTGATCCTGCGCAACTGGCCGCGCGCCGAGAAGGTTGTCAGTAAGGACATCAAACTACGGACGTTTATCGGTCAGGAAAACCTGCGTAATCAGCTCGCCAGTCACGTTTACGACATCAGCTACGGATCGGTTGAGCCGGGGAAGGATAACCTCGTCTGCGTCGATGATTCGATCGTGCGCGGCACGACGTTGCGCAAATCGATTCTCCGAATTCTCACGCGACTCAACCCTCGTAAGATCATCATTGTTTCGACCGCCCCGCAGATTCGTTATCCGGATTGTTACGGTATCGATATGTCGGAGATCGGTAAGTTTATCGCCTTCGAAGCAGCGATCGATCTACTCAAAGAAACCGGTCAGGAAGAACTGATGACGGAGATATATCAGGACTGTCGCAAGGCGGTTGAAAATGGCGAGGCGGTGAATCACGTTAAAAAGATTTACGCGCCGTTCACCGCTGAGGAAATTTCCGCTCAAATCAGCCGGATCGTTTATCCCCAAAACGTGGAGTGGGCGGGCGAGGTGGAGGTAATTTATCAGACGGTGGAGAATCTTCATGCCGCCGTGCCAAATCACTCCGGAGACTGGTTCTTCACGGGCGATTTTCCCACTCCCGGTGGATTTCGCGTCGTGAATCAGGCTTACATCAATTACTTCGAAAACAGCGACCAGCGGTCGTATTGAGCCTGCCCGATGCCGAGAAAAGTCGCCACGTCTGACCAGCCCGCCCCGCCGATTTACACGGTGCGAAAGCAACAGGTGGTGATTGATCGAGATCTCGCGCAGCTCTACGGAGTGACCACCGGGCGATTGAATGAAGCGGTCAGGCGCAATGCCGAACGCTTCCCTGAGGAGTTTTGTTTTCAGCTTAAACAACAAGAGGTTGCATACTTGAAATCGCAAAATGCGTTTTCAAGTTCGAGCCACGGCGGCCGCCGAACCAAGCCTAATGTATTCACGGAACATGGGGCTTTGATGGCCGCCACCATGCTTAAAAGTAAGGAGGCGATACAGATGAGCCTTTACCTCATCAAGGCATTCGTCCGGATGCGTGACGAGATGCTGGCTTCGGCGACGATTCTGAAACGACTCGCCGAAATCGATCGCCGATTGCTCGAACATGATACGGTTCTCCAAGAAGTGATTGTTCGTTTGCAGCCACTACTTGATGCGCCTGGCGTCGACGATAAAGATGAAAAACCTCGTATTGGTTACCATCCCGGCAACCGTTGATCGCAACCTTGGCCCAATCGTAATTCGTAAATCGTAATTCCAAAATCCTCATGTCCCTTTCCTACGATTCTTCCGGTGTTCGTTACGACGAACTTGATGCGTTTAAGCGTGCTTGCCAAAAGGCGGCCAAGACCACGTCGGATCTGTTGACCGACCATGGTTACTCCGAACCTGCAGCCACGCGGGGTGAGAGCTGCTACTTGATCGAAGCGGAAGACCATTACTTGGCTCACGTTGAAGAAGGCCTCGGCACCAAAAATCTCGTGGCCGACGCCGTGCTCAATCAGTCCGGCAAGACGTTCTACCGCGAAGTCGCGATCGATACGGTGGCGACGATCGTCAATGATCTGATTACGTGTGGCGCACTGCCGATTTCACTTGCGATGCATGCGGCGGTCGGAGATTCCGCGTGGTTCAGCAACGCCGAGCGCACACAGGGGCTCGTCGACGGTTGGGCTGAAGCCTGCCGGATGTCTGGTGCCGTCTGGGGCGGTGGAGAAACACCGACACTTCGTGGCATCATCGAACCTGATTCGATTTGTTTGGCCGGTTCGGCCATGGGTAAAATTGCCCCGAAGGAACTTCGCATTGTGGGTGATGCTCAAGATGGCGACGTGATTCTATTTTTGGCGTCTTCCGGGGTGCAGACCAACGGTCTGACCTTGTGCCGTATGATCGCTGATAACCTGCCGGATGGTTACGCCACGCCGCTGGGCCATGGCGATGATCGCACATATGGTGAAGCTCTACTCGCGCCTTCGGTGATCTATGTCGCCTTCGTGCGTGAGTGCCAGAAACGCGGGATCAAACTGAACTACGTTTCACACGTAACCGGTCATGGTTGGCGCAAGCTCTTGCGACTCGATGAACCGTTCGTTTATGAGATCAACGAGATCCGTCCGGAGCCGGCGCTGTTCAAATTTCTGATGGAGAAAGGCCCAATCGAACTCCGAGAAGCCTACGCGACGTTCAACATGGGCGTCGGGTTTGCGGCTTACGTGAATCCGGCCGATGCCCAAGCGACGCTCGCGGCGGCGCAGGCGAGCGGCTACGACGCTTGGATTGCCGGTCGGGTGCACAAGGATGGTAATCGCAAGGCGGTCGAAGTGCCTGGTCTCAACCTGACCTTCGAAGGCGATACTTTGCAGGTGCGCTGAACCCAACCGAGAACTGCCGGCGAGTCCGAAACTATCGGGCTCAGAAGTAAGGCCGGGCCTGATGAGTGCCCAGTCGGTTTCCACCGTGCAGTATTGGTGGCTCCTAGCCCTCGTCTACAGTTCAAAATTTTCCGCGCCTAGCCCTTACAGCGAAGCATTATAGAGTAGTTTGTCACCATTATGGTGACAAACTACTCTGTCCAAATTTGTTCTGAGTAGGGGAATGTTTGGGGCAAAGACTTCCGTTGGCAGGAAGGGGCTTTCATATTTCGGGTGGATCCGATTTCACCGTTGGATGCTTGGTGACACGTCTCCCCGTTATGGGGTCTGGCCTTGATCGCTGAACCTAAACGGTAGATGACTGAATGGTGCATCGTTTACCCCTTATTCGCTGGGCACTCATCGGCTGCGTAACTGCGGCGTTGAGTATGGCCCAAGTTCCCAAAGCCCAACCCAACATCGTTTTGATTCTCGCCGATGATCTTGGGTATTCGGATCTCGGGAGCTACGGTGGCGAAATCCAAACTCCGCGACTGGATGCGCTGGCCGAAAATGGACTGAAGTTTACGCAGTTCTATAACACGGGTCGTTGTTGGCCGACCCGCGCGGTATTGATGACCGGTTATTATGCCCAGCAAGTGGGTATCGATCCACGTATAGGCAAAGAGTGGCCGAGTTGGCTCACGTTGTTGGCACCTCGATTGAACGCGGTCGGTTATCGTTCCTACACGAGCGGAAAGTGGCACTTGCACCATACCTCTGGTCACGAAACCGCGGGCTTTTCGCGGTCTTACCAGCTTCGTGATCATGATCGTTTTTTCAGCCCGGAACGTCAATTCGAGGACGGCGTGCCCTTGCCCGTCACGAAACGCGAAGAAGGTAAATATACCACCCGGGACATCGCTACCCGTGCGATTGAGTATTTGGGCGAGCATGCGTCGCACGATGACGATGCGCCGTTTTTCCTCTATCTCGCATTCACCTCGCCGCACTTTCCGTTGCACGCCCTGCCGGAAGATATCGCGAAATATAAGGGCCGTTACGATGCGGGCTGGGATGAGTTGCGCCAGGAGCGAAAGGCGCGCCTTAAAGAGCTCGAAATTTACGAGGGAGAACTCGCCTATATGCGGCCCGACGTGATTGCCCCGTGGAGTCTGAGCCAAGAAGAGCTGGAGGAACAGATCGATCCGGGAGAGCTCGGCAATGCGATCCCGTGGTCTCAGCTCAACGCTGTCCAGCGCGAGTTTCAGGCCGGCAAAATGGAAGTGCATGCTGCGATGGTTGATCGAATGGATCAGGAGATCGGTCGCGTCATGGATCACGTCACGGCTATGGGAGAAGCGGATAACACGCTCGTGATATTTTTGTCGGACAACGGAGCGACCGCCGAGCAAATCAATCGCGGGGATCGTCACACGGTCGGAGCCCCATCTGGCAGCGCGGATTCGTATCTTGCCCTCGGACCAGGTTGGTCGACTGCGGCGAATACGCCATTTGCGCTCCACAAACACTGGAACCACGAAGGGGGAATTTCGACGCCGTTCATCGTCTCGTGGCCCAAAGGAATTGAAGCTCGGGGTGAACTGCGTCGCGTGCCCGCCCACGCTATCGATGTCGTGCCGACCTTGCTGCACGTCGCGAAGGCATGGCCGCAGGCAAACTACAATCGCCGGAAACATCCTCCTGCGGAGCAACCGCACCCTTTACCGGGGTTGAGTTTGGTGGGTGCTTTTGTCGGCGAGCCTGAGTGGTTGGATCGACCGCTTTATTTTGAGCATTCGGGTAATCGCGCGCTGCGCCTCGGCGATTGGAAAATCGTGATGCGCCGCGACAACCTCAATCGCTGGGAACTCTACAATATCGCCGAGGATCGCGCGGAGCGGAATGACCTGGCACTCGCCCAGCCGGTTAAGTTGGCCCAACTTGTGCAAATGTGGGAACGCCAAGAGGTCGCCTTCGATCTCGATGCTGCAAGGCCGTAGAGGATCGGGATTGGAGCACCTTGCAGGAGGTAGAGCGGTTCTTCGAAACTGCTGTATCCATCTTGCTGGTAGCTGAGAGGCAGGGGCGGCGCGCCCGGCGATCACGCCCTGCCTTTTGGTGGGTTCTTTCTATCCCGGGAAATCGTGATAGATTTCGCGAAACGGTAGCCACCGATCTTTGCCGGTGCCAGCCTGAGGGTCGCGGGCGATGTTGAGGGTGACCTGTAACTGTTTCAGCGCGGTGTCGACTTGGCTTTTGGAACAGCCATGACGCTCCATCGCGATGGCCCGAATCTCAGCAGTTTCGGTAGGATCCAGCCGGATGATTTCAAAGATTTTTTGCGCGAGGTCACGACAATCCGAAACCGACTTGTGGGCCTTGGGGTAGTGCACCTCGCGGAGATGGTCCATCGCCATGAGGACGGCTAGGCCACTCGGGATTTTTCCGTAGAACACCTCGTCCGGGTAGGTTTCAGGCAATTCGTTTTTCCACGCCCAAATGGCTTCGACCCGTGCTCCCCATTTCGTGCGGCCACCACCGATTTCCGGTAAATCGATCATATCCCAAAGGGCCGGTAACCCCTCGACCTTATTACTGAACAACGTGCACATCTTCACCGCCTGCACGTATTCCAAAGCGCCTTCGAGGGTGCGAAATTTCTCATTCTTCGCCATCGTAGTAGTCTACCGATTCGCTGCGGATGAGTTGCCGGTCGGGGGATCGCACGAGCCATTTATCGCTGTCGGGGTAGTGGCAGGATTCGCCGATGGGGTTGTCGGCCACGATAAGGAAGGTGAGGGCCTCATCATCGGCCGCCCGGAGTTGATGCGGCTCGCCGGGTTTGAATAAAAACGTGTCGCCGGTCTCGATTGCGTCTTCGCCATCTTCGTGTCGCACGAAGCCGGTGCCGCCGGTGATGTAGTAGAATTCCCATTGGGCACTGTGAGAGTGGAAGGGGCAGAGTTTTTTGCCGGCGGGGATACTGCTGATCTCCACATCGAACGGGTGGCGCTCATTGAGATCCGTCGAGGACTCCTTGCGACCTAGGGCGAGCGAGAGACCTTGGAAGGCTCCTCCGTAGACCCCCTTGGGGGAGGTGTGGGTTTCGGCGGAAATATCACGGATGTTTACGATCTTCATGGGTAGGGATGAGTAATTCAGGTTCGAGCGGCGGCTTGACGTTCTCGCCAAGGGAAGACTCGCGGATGTTCGAGCGGGGTTTCGGCGGCTGATCCCATCACGATGTAGGCGCGGCGAAAGTCGGCGGAACTGTTGGGCGGGGTATAGTGGAGGGTGCGCCCGGTGTGGATGGTGGCTCCGCCGGCGGGGAGTTCGCAGGCAACGGCGGAATTGAGGTCTACGGTATTGGGTTCGAGTTCTAGGCCGGGTTTACGTGGATCATCGTCGATGGGGCGGTGGGGCACGACTTCGAGTTGATGGGAGCCGGGGATGAAGTGCATGCAGCCGTTTTGAGTGGTGACCGGCTGGAGGGGCACCCAGACGCTGAGGCTGGAATATTGTTTGGCGGGATCCCAATACGCTTCGTCCTGATGCCACGGAGTCGCGGCGGCGTTGTGCGGTGGTTTGTTGATGGCGTGATCGCCGACCATGACGGTTTCGGGACCTAGGAGCTGCTGCATGATCGCTTTGAGATTACACACGAGCTGGGTGCGCATCAGTTCGGGTGCGAACTTGGCGGGCTGCAGAAGTTGAGGCAAAACGGCGGGAGTGGTTGCATCGCCGGAACCACCCAGATCTTGCAGCCCTTCGCTCGCGTTGGAACGCGCGGGGTCGAACAAACGATCGTAGATCTCGCGGATGACAGGGATCTCGTTTTCCGGCATGACGGCATCGACCGACACGTAGCCGTGGGCGTGATAAAATTCGATTTGTTCGGCGGTCAGCCGGTGGGTCGGCTCCAACGCGCTCGGAGCCGCGTAGTCAATCGACTGCATGTGGAATGAGTTCGTAGGATCGTTCATCGGCTTAGGTGGAGGAGGCCAATTTGGCTCGGGGGGTGGAGTTCGTCGGAGGGGGTAAACTCAATTTTAAACCAAGGCGTTGGGGGCCGACGCATTCGGGAAATAGTTGCGGGTGATGGGGCAGATGGAAAGCCCATGGTTATGAAAGTCGGATGAATATTTCGAGATTGGTGTCATCCGGTTTTACAAAGTGAGGATTTCACCCTGAAGATTCGAGGATGGTAGCCCCTAACCGTATTTTGGTCGTTGTCGCGATGATGTGTTTGTCCGCCAGCGCGCTGTTGGCCGGAGAGTGGATCAAGTGTGAGGGGGACTACCAATATCACCTGCAGGGGGTAGCTCGGGATCAGGACAAGAATCTGTATTGGTCGTTCACAACCGAGCTGGTCAAAACAGACGCGACGGGGAAACTGATCACCAAGGTGAATGTCGCGAACCACCACGGCGATCTGACCTACCGCGATGGCAAAGTATATGTCGCGGTCAATCTGGGGGAGTTCAATCAGCCGATGGGGAAGGCCGATTCCTGGGTCTATGTTTACGATGCGGAAACCCTTGAGGAGTTGGCGCAACACTGGATTCCAGAGGTAGTGCACGGGGCAGGAGGCATGGCCTTCAAGGACGGTAATTTTTATGTGGTCGGTGGGCTGCCGGATGGCGTCATCGAAAACTACGTCTATGAGTTCCGCAGCGATTTCCGGTTTATCAAACGACACGTGATCGAGAGCGGTTGGACCCAGATGGGAATCCAAACGGCAGAATGGCACGCGGGGGCGTGGTGGTTTGGTTGCTATGGTGATCCGCGCACGTTGCTCACGACCGATGCTTCGTTCCGACTGACGGGACATTTCCCCATTGATTGTTCACTCGGAATCGTAATGTCAGGCGGCAAACAGTTCCTCATTGCTGATGGACCTAAAACGCCGGAAGGGCGATGCCTCGGGCGGGTGCGAGTGGTGCAACCCGATCCATTGAAAGGGCTCGTGGCGGTGGAATCTGCGCCGACGTCATGACCACGCTGGAAACGCTCGCGTTGGACAATCGGCGCTCAATGACGCTTGATCTGTTGCGAGGATTGGCCTGCGGGATGGTGTTGGTGTATCACCTTAACTCATGGCTTCCGACCGGGCTGGGACAGGGCGCGATGGAGTTATTCTTCGTGCTGTCGGGTTACCTCATCGCGAAGAGTCTAGCGAAGTCAGTGGAGCGGAAGGGCGGGGCGGGCGTGAAGGAGTTTGCGATCCGTCGCCTTCGTCGGTTGATGCCGGCGATGGGCGGTTTTGTGATCGGGGCATTGATCCTCAATTTTTGGCTGACTGATGTGAATGCGGAGCAGTTGAGCTGGGCGTCCGTTTCATCGCTGTTGGGTTGGTATAATTTTTACTGGCTGCGGGTGGAGCCCACCGTGATCGGATTTGGTGGGATTTGGTCCCTGAGTTTGGAGGAGCAATTCTATATCACCGCGTTGTTGGTGGTTCTGGCGGTGCGGTGCTTTTCTCCCCGACCGACGGTGTGGCTCGGCACGCTTGCGGCGTTGTTGTTTGCGTGGGGATTGGGGTGGCGCATTGCGGCTTACACCGGACTGTATGAACCCCCTTGGGTGCCCTATATTGCCTACCTGCCATTGCTGCGATTTTGGGCGTTTGGATTAGGCGTCGCGGTGGCGCTGTGGGACCGCGTGCAACCACTCGTGATACCGGAGAAATCGACCGGGACGGTTGTGAAGACTTTGGCGACGCTTGGCGTGATGGCGTGGTTGATCGACTCGGTAGCCTTCTACGATGCGAACACGTTTATGCTGCAATGGTTGTTGGTGCCGGTGGGTGGTGCGGCGCTGATTCGCTGGGCCCCGGCGATCGATCGGGTGATAGCGGAGGTTGTGAGTGCGACGAAGCGGTGGCCCGCCGCGGCTAGGCGAGTATTTCTTAACGGACTGGGAGGCTGCCGCGTCTTTGGTGTCGCGTCTTATTCCATTTATCTCTGGCACTGTCTGGTGCTGGCAGGATTTCGGCACGAAGACATGTTCGGCACCACCGAGATGTGGTGGCTGATGGCGGGGTTAAGCGTGCTTACGGGCATGCTGTCTTGGAAGTATATCGAGCTGCGGTTTTACTCGTTTGGTGCGGTGAAACGTTACGGCGGGAAGTGATCTTAGATAGGAATTAGTTCCACCGTCTGCTACTCCGATGTCGTCGGGCGCAAAGCTCAACCTACCTCAGCGAGCCGCATTTCGATGTGGGTCGGGCTTTACGCCCGACCGCCTTAGCGAATTTAGATCAGTTCTCGATGAAAGACTCGGCCGGAGTGAAGGGGTTTTCGGCGAGAAGTTCTTCGACGGTATAGTAGCCCTCTTTGTCCTTAATTGCTTCGCGGACTTTGGCTACGGTCTCGGGTTGAATGGCGCCGGAGTAGGCCCAGAAGAAGGCGGAGCGAACGTAGGTGAGCACGGCAGCGATTTCCTCGTCGTCGTAGATCTCTTCGAAGCCGGTCATGGGAGGAACTCCGTTGGCGGGATCATAGGTTTGCCCGGCGACATCGATTTTCCCATAGAGACCCTTGAGCACGAGTTTGATGAGACGCTCTTCTTCGCCTAACACCCACTCGTTGTAGGGCCCTTGTTGGGCGGTCGCGAGAGGAGGATAAATCCCCGCCAAGCCTTCGCCGTTGGGTTGATGGCAGGTCACGCAGGAGGCGTCGCGGTTGTAGACGTCTTTGCCCAGGTTGAAGCGTTTCATGTCCGCCGCGCTCAGGTTGATGATGTCTTGTCCACCGGCGATCTCAGGGGTGAAGAATCGATGCTCGCCCGCGATGAATTTTGCGGCGAGTGAGTCAGCCGCTGGATTGAGCGCAGCGATTTCGGATCCGAGCATGGTGAAGACGGCTTCAATACCCTGGGCCATATCGGCGTCGGTGGGATGTTCGAGGGCGGAGAGGAAAATGCGGGCGCCGTCATTTTTGTCCTTGAGCCAGGTAGCCAAGGCAATGGCTTCGGTGCGGACGCGGGGGTGCGCATCGTTGGCGGCTCGAAGCGTAGCGGAGACCACACGCGGGTAGGGCATTTCAAAGCGGGCGTTACGTAATACGCGCACGGCAGCGGCACGGACTTCGTGGCTCTCGTGCGTGAGTGCGCGCTCCAGCAGGTTGTTGTCCGGGGCGCCTTGGCCGGCGGTGACCCAAAGGGCCTCAAGGATTTGTCGTGGAGTGGTAGTGTCGACTCCGTCTCGCGGTGCCACCCAAGCGGTCACGGCGGCGTGAACCGCATCGGCCGGATGATTCCACAGTTCACGCTTGGCCCGGGTGCGGGCTTCTTGTTCGGGAAGATCGAGCAGGGGGATCAACGCTTCGATGCTGGCACCGGCGATGGCGGGTGGTGGGACAAATGGGTTCTCAGTTGACGTGATGCGGAAGATGCGCCCGTGCTGGGTGTCGCGATTGGGGTCGCGGGCGGAGTGCTGCATGTGGCCGACGAGAGCGTTGTGCCAATCGACGACGTAGAGTGATCCGTCGGGGGCAAAATCGATGTCAACCGGGCGGAAGTTGGGGTCGGACGACGAGAGTAAGTCTTGGCGCAGTTCACCGGTGAAACCGGAACCGTTCTCCGCGACGATGTGTTGTTTGATGCCGAGAAAACCAATGCAATTGGCGACGAGAAAGTCGCCGGTCTGTTCGGCGGGAAAGTGGCGACCCGAAACAAAGACGGCACCGCTGGTGGGGCGCACGGTTTGGGTGGTGAATTGGATCGCGCCGGTTTTGGGATGCTCCTCGCCGAGAGGGAGTTGAGAGGAGCGTGGCGTGGTCCAGATATTTTGACCGTCGGAGGCGTCAGCTAAGAAGGTTTGGCCGTTCTCATCGAAGGCGATGCCCCAAGGGTTCCAAAAGATGGCTTGGCTGTGTTTTTCCAGACGCCACGTGCGGGGTTCGTAACGCCAGATGTGGGCGTCAACACCACGGACCGTGCCGTGGGGTGTTTCGACCTGTGAGTGCAGGAAGGTGCCCTCGAGCATGTAGATATCTCCGGTAGGACCGGATGTGAAAGCGCCGATGGCATGGTGCGTATCGTGGCTATCAAAACCTGTGAGCAGGATTTCACGTTCGTCCGCGACGTCGTCACCGTCGGTGTCGATGAGGCGGATGAGGCGCGGTTGCTGCGAAAGGATCACACTGCCGTCGGGTTGGAGGGCGAAACCGATGGGGAGGTGCAGGCCGTCGGCGAAGGTGGTCTGTTTGTCGGCGCGGCCGTCGCCGTCGGTGTCTTCGAGGATGAGCAGTTTGTCGTTGGGCGGGGCGCCGCCCGGTTGATAATGCGGATAGCTGGGCATGACGGCGACCCACAGGCGGCCGCGATTGTCGAACGTGAGTTGAACGGGATTGGCGACGTCGGGAAACATCGTCTCATCCGCGAAGAGGTGGATCGCGAAACCTTCGGGCACTTCGAACTCAGCCATGGCGTCGGATTCGGGGAGGTAGGTGATGTCACGATGGAAGTTGGTTTCAACCGGTGTGAGTTTGCGGGTGGCGGCATCGTCGAGAGTGACCGTCTTGCCTTGGGCGGCAGCCCAAATGGCAGTATCGCGCAGGTCGGTCATCTGGCGGATTTTTTCGAATTCCTCGGGATAGTTAAAATCACCAAACGGCTGCCAACGCCGACCGTAAGCATGCACACCATTGGGCATGCGGTAGTCCTGATCCCATAACCAATTTTTCTCGTCGATGGCGGCGAGAAGCGCGGAGGAAGGCCGGGCCGTGCGCCCGAACAGGGCGTCGCTGAGAAACGCGGAGAACCGGGCGTATCCGGCAGCGTTCAAGTGACAGCCATTGAGGGTGAGGTAGTCGTCGGATTTGGCATACCATTTCTGCGATGGGCTGAAGGCATCGATGGCACCAACTTGTTCTTCAGCGGCGACCTCGATAATGGCGCGGGTGTAGGCGGCGAGGAAGGAGTTTTCTTTGATGC
>JABIRI010000092.1 GCA_018667915.1 Opitutaceae bacterium
CGGGAGGAGGAAGGCACGCAAACACCCGCCGAGACGCTCAAACTGCGCACCGGAACCTGCCGCGACTTTGCCCTGCTCTTCATGGAGATCGCCCGTCACATGGGTCTAGCCGCCCGCTATGTCAGTGGCTACTTATGCAGCTCGGCCGAAGATGAGACCGCTCCCGAAGTGGCCGACAATTCGACCCACGCATGGACCGAAATTTATTTACCCGGCGCGGGCTGGAAAGGCTTCGACCCGACGTCTGGCATCCTAGCTGCTGGCTACCACGTGCGCGTGGCGGCGACCCGCAACCCTGCGCAAGCCACTCCCATCCGCGGCAGTTACCTCGGCGATGCCTCCCTCTTCGCCGGCATGGACGTAAAAATCACTGCAGTCGCGACCGAAACACCCGACGCCTCCACCTCTTGATAACGCTCTTCGATCAGCAAGGTCGTTTGGCCGACGCCAAACTCGCCGCCCAAAAACTCATTCTAACCCAAGGCGGTGAACCCACGTTTGCCCCCCACGACGCTTCCGCGCCGGAATGGAATATCGCAGCCTTGGGTCCGGAGAAACTGCTCTTCGCCCGTAAACTCGCCCGCGAACTCGCCACCGGACTTTTCGATGGCGGCGTGGTGCTGCAGTCGTTCGGTAAACAATACCCAAACGAGCCCCTTCCCCGTTGGCAGGTCAGCGTCTACCGTTCCCGCATCGGCGCTCCGCTGTGGCGCGACTTCGATCGACTCCGCCTCGATCAAACCAACGTGACCGCCAGCGATCCGGACATGCCGGCCAAATTCATCTCGCGTTTGGCCAACACCCTAGGCCTCAAGTCCACCGAGTTACCGGCTTACGAAAGCCTCGCCGCCAAACTACAGACCATCGACTCCGATGAGACCAAACGTCTGCTCCCGCGTTTTAGTCGGCGTGAGCGCGCCTTCATTTCCACCCCTTTGCCGGAAGACGCCGACAAAACGTGGCAGCGTTATTTCGAACCCGCCGGTTGGGTGCTGCCGCTCGGCTACGAAGATGAAAAGTGGATCACCGACACCTGGGAGTTACCCGAAGATGACGACCTCATTCTCATTCCTGGCGATAGCCCCGTGGGCCTACGTCTGCCGCTCGGTCAACTCGATGAAGACACACTGCGCTCCGGCCTGAGTGTTGAATGCCGGGACGACGAACTCATCATTTTCCTGCCGCCGCTGCCGACCTTCGCCGCCTTCGCTGAATTGGTTCGCACTATCGAGACGTTAGCTACCGAGCTAAATTTACCGCCGGTCCGGCTGGAAGGCTACAATCCGCCCGGCGACGATGACGCCGAATCCATCGCGCTCACTTCCGACCCTGGTGTGCTCGAAGTCAATTTGCCGCCTGCCGCCACCTGGCCGGAATTCGAACGCGTGATTCGCGCGTTGTTCGAAGCGACCGCGTCCAGCGGCATGCGCGGCTACAAGTATCAGATGAGCGGCCGCCAAGTCAGCACCGGTGGCGGCGCGCACATCATTCTCGGCGGCCCGAGTATCGAAGAGAACCCCTTCATCGCTCGCCCTAACCTGCTGAGCAGTTTCCTGCGATTCCTGCAGAATCGCCCGGCAATGTCCTATGCGTTCAGCGGACTCTTCACCGGCCCTTCCAGCCAAGCGCCACGCATCGATGAGAGCGCCTACGAGCTGCCCTATGAACTCGGTATCACCCTCAAAGCCCTCGAGAAAATGGATCAACCCGGTGATCCGATCATGATCGATGCGCTCCTGCGCAATCTGCTCATGGACTGGAACGGCAACACCCATCGGGCCGAGCTGAGCGTGGACAAGTTCTACAACTATAATGCGTCCAACGGGCAGAACGGCCTGATCGAATTTCGCGCCTTCGAAATGGTCGCCGAGCCTGACGCTTTGCTCGCGCCCAACCTGCTGCTGCGCGCGCTCACCGCCTGCTTCGCCGAAAAACCTTACACCGCGCCCATCGTCAACTGGCGGGAAAAACTGCACGACAAATTTGCATTGCCTCACTTCCTCAGTGAAGACCTGCACGCCATCGTCGCTTTCCTTAATGAGCACGGTTTCGACTTCCCCAAGAACACATTCGACGCGCAACTGGACTTCCGGTTCCCGGTCATCACCCAGTTCGAGACGGACACCACCACCTGGACCCTTCGCCATGCCTTGGAGCCGTGGCCGGTCATGGGCGAACACGAGGGCACGGGCCGCGTCGTGGACAGCACGACCGATCGTTTGGAACTCAGCGCCGTGGGACTTCCGGCCGACGAGTCTCTCGTGGCGGTCGTCAATGGACACACCCTGCCCTTGACGCGCACCGATGACGGCACCGCCGTCGGCGGGATTCGTTATCGTCTCTTCGATAATCCCTGGGGACTGCAGCCCCACATCAAAGCCCATTCGCCGCTCCGCATCGAAATTTGCTCGACCGCTGATGGCAAGATAGTGCACGCCTTCGAATTCCTGAACTGGAAACGACACGGCGAAGGCTATGACGGCCTGCCCACGACGGCCGAGACTGCCGAAGCCCGTGTAACCGAACGTCTGAAGCTTCTGCCTGACCTCGTCGGAACCACCGCAACGATTTGTGAATCTAAAAACTCGAATCGCGCGCCACTTACGCTCGACTTGCGGGCGCTATAAGCAACTTACGTGATCCACTCGCCTTCGTATGAAACGCATTCGCATTCAACACAGCACGACCTACACCTACGAGTCCGCGGTCACACTGCTACCGCATAAGCTGATGATCCGGCCCCGGTCAGGCTACGACATCCAGCTCGAGAAATCTTCCCTCACCATCACGCCGGCCAACACCATCAAATGGCAGCGCGACATCAACGGAAACTCCGTGGCGATTGTCACCTTCCTGGAACCCGCCACCGAACTCGCGATCATCAGCGATTTGGTCATCAGCCACTACGAAGCGGGGCCCCTCGATTTTGTCGTCGATGATAAGGCCGTGATGTTCCCCTTCTACTTCGATCCCTCCGAGCGCGTGGACCTCGTGCCGTTCCAAACACTTTCATTCCCGAGCGACAGCGGGAAGGTGCGTGATTGGCTCCAACAATTTTGGCAACCCGGCCAAAGCATCGAGACCTATGTCCTGCTAAATTATATCAACCAAGAGATCGTTAAAAACTTCGCCTACCGCATGCGCGAAGAACCCGGCGTGCAACGCCCAGCGGAAACCCTCGCCCTGCGCGCGGGATCATGCCGCGACTTCGCGACCCTCTTTATCGAAGCGTGCCGTTACTTCGGTCTGCCCGCCCGATTCGTGAGCGGCTATCTGCATTGCCCCGAAACCGTCGATGGTCACGGCAGCACGCACGCCTGGTCCGAAGTTTATATCCCCGGCGCCGGTTGGAAGGGCTTCGATAATACCAGCGGTATCGTCGTCGGCGAAGATCACATCGCCGTTGCGGTCACGCGTCACCCCGAGGACGCACCTCCCGTTTCGGGCAGCTACGCCGGAGATGTATCGGTCCCGTCCACCATGAAGCTCTCGGTCATCGTCGAAGCATACATTCCACCGGACGCTTAAGTTTGATCAATCGAAGAACTCACTAATTCTCCTGCTATTCTATATTTTATACCCCATGAATACTAAAACGTCCCCTCGCTCTTTTCTAAGGTCCATACGATCGCTCTTGGTGCTCGGCCTGTTATTCACCTCCGTAGCTTCAGCTGAAAAAGGCGAATGGATCACACTGTTCGATGGTAAAAACCTGAAGCACTGGACCGTGCGATCCGAAGTCGCAGAATCGATTTGGAGCGTGAAAA
>JABIRI010000091.1 GCA_018667915.1 Opitutaceae bacterium
GCAACGATGCCCGTGACGAACAAAACCAAATAAACTCCCCGCCACTCCAGTGAGGGCGAGCGAGAGCGACTCCGTAGCAAGTCCACTTTGCGTCGCATGCGTGTTTTTGCTAGGCTATCGTGTCCCCACGTCCGCCAAATTACCACCATACTGCCGGCGGCCGCGACCGTTCATCCGAGCGAAATCCAGCCGGGTTTTAAGGCCTCGCCGAGACCGATTAGTTCACTCGTAACAATGACCCCGGCGCCCAGAGCTGCCGCTGATTCCAGCGCGCTGACTCGCCAGCTTTGCCCCCCGTTTACCTGCAGCCGCCAACCCAGGACAGCGGCAAAAACCAACGCGGGTGCCAGCGGAAGAATCATGGGGTGCGGTTGGGACGACGTGGGTTAGACGGCCACATCCACACCGCGAACGCGCTCCATAGGATTGGCAGCACGACACGCGTCAGTTTCATGAGAGGTTGCGGGCGTTACACCAACGCGTTGAGCCGTATCTTTAGCTGCGCGAAGACCTCATCAGGGATGATCGGCCCCAAGTGCTGAACAGTTTCAGCTCCCACGTGAGATGCGATCTGACCGGCCTCGGCCAGTGACTTGCCACTGAGGTGAGCGGACAAAAATCCGGCCGCCCAAGAATCGCCGGCCCCGTTGGTGTCGACTACGTTGTCGACCACGACTGGCTCGATCCGATGCAGTTTTTCGCCGCGTGCGATCCAAGCGCCGTCTTTACCGACTTTGACCGCAGCGATCACGCCGTGACCGGCGAGGCGTTTGGCGAGTTCTTCGTAGGGCGAAGTTTCGTCCTCAAAAAGGGCGCGTATCTCGTCTTCATTGGCGAAGACGATGTCGATG
Organism: Opitutaceae bacterium; assembly: GCA_018667915.1. Classification (GTDB taxonomy): domain Bacteria; phylum Verrucomicrobiota; class Verrucomicrobiia; order Opitutales; family Opitutaceae; genus Actomonas. Next base: position 852 of record JABIRI010000091.1, read on the forward strand.
CCGGAGGCGAGTTGTTTGAAAATCCAAGGGCGCGTGGCGTTGATCACTTCAAAGGACGCAAGGTCCACGCTCACGGTGCAGCCGGCCTCTCGAGCGGCAGCCAGCACGGCGTCGGCAAGGGCTTCGTTGAAGACCAAGTATCCCTCCATATGCGTGTGGCGGCAGCCGGCGAAATCGGCAGCACTGATCTCGTCGGGTGAGAGCGTCATCGCGGCACCGAGGTCGGTCCGCATGGTGCGGTCCGCGTCAGGAGTGGTGAGAATGAGAGAGCGCGCGTTGGGCACGTCGCCGGCCTTGAAGCGGGAACTATCGATGCCGAGCGCTTCGAAGCGATTGCGGTAGGTTGCCGCGACGTCGCAGTTGCCGAGCTTGCCTAAGTATGTGGTGCGCAGGCCGAGTCGCGTGGCGTTGAGGGTCGCGTTGGCGGCCGAGCCGCCGGTGGACGTGGTCGGTTGATCGGCGAGCGAGGCGAGAATGGCCGACATCTCGGCGTCGTTGACGAGCACCATGCCGCCTTGGTCGCCGGCGACATGCTCGCTCAGGAACTCAAATGGAACCGTGGCCAGCAAGTCCATGATGGGAGAACCCACCCCAATGAGATCGATGGCAGGGGACGTATTATCGGAAGAATCAGACATTTTTAACTTAATGTAAGGTAGGACTTAATATTTCACTGTCACTTAGCAAGTGACAGGCGAAAGGGGGTCATTTGGAGACTTGAAGGTTGGTGGCGAGGAGGGGTTCTTCGTCGATTTCCACGATGATACCGTAGTCGCCGGGATCCTTGAAGGTCAGATTGCGGACCTCGTTGATGAGGTTGATGCGTTGGATGGGGCCACTGGATTTGAAGGGACGTTCGATCAGAGGTTGCAGGTTGGTGGGGTCGAGTCCCATCGAGAGTTTGATCGTGTGCTCGCCTTCCGGCACGTCGCTTAGGGTCAAAAACCACACCATAAAAGGATGCGTCAGGGGAAATTGGCGTCCGCGGATATTGGAAAATACGCCGAGAATGGTGTGCTTGCCGGTGGCGGGGTCGATGTGGACACCGTCACAAGTGAGCCAGGTGAGGACTTGTGGTTTCGATTGCACTAGAAGTTCCAATGGGGGCGGGTCTCGGCACGCTGGCAAGCGGGAATGGCTTGGCGCATGGCCGAATCCGGCTTTGCTGGAGGTAATGGAGGAATTCCGGATCTTTCTTGATGACACGTTTCGCAACCTCGCGGCCTACCCGCGGTGGTTGGTGGCGAGCTGTGGTCTCGTGGTCGCACTCGCCTTGCTGTGGCTTGCGGGCAAGCTTTTGAAGCTCACGGTTAAAATTCTCATCGCGCTGGCGGCGCTGGCGGTGATTTGCGGGGCGATCTGGTGGGGA
>JABIRI010000090.1 GCA_018667915.1 Opitutaceae bacterium
CCTCTCAAATTTAGATGTCTTTCTCCAAATGTTTTTTTCTGCTGCCCCTCGGTGGCATCTCAATTTTTGCCGGATCATCGCTCTTATACGACGACGTCAGTGAAACTACCCTCCCATCCGAGGCGACCCGGCTCCGTTCCATGGATGCCGAAATGGGCGATATCGACGGCGATGGTGATCTGGATATTTTTGTCGCGATGGAGTTTTCTAAAAACCTCCTGTTGTTGAATCGCGGTGACGGCACGTTCAGCGACGGCGGCAATCGCCTCCCCAAACCCGTGCACGATTCGGAAGACATCGCGCTGGGTGACTTCTACGACGACGGAGATCTCGATGCCGTCATCGTCGCGGAAGACGACCGGATCGACCTTTACTACCGCAACTCCGGAGCCGGCCGATTTGTTACCCACCCGTTACCCACCGCCGAGGTGAGCAACGGAATCACGCACGGAGACGTAGATGGCGATGGCGACGAAGACTTGATCACCGCCAACGCCGGCGTCTCCAACGCTCTGTGGCTAAATCACGCGGGTGAGTTCACCTTCGTTTCCGCTGCCTTACCCTTCAAAAAACTAACCTCGCAGGACGTGAAACTCGGCGAGCTCGATGGCGACGGAGATCTGGATCTGGTGGAGGCCAACGAAGGCGTCAATCGCGTGCTGCTCAATCAAGGAGACGGTCGGTTCGTCGTATCGAAACATGCCCTACCCGATATCCGCGCGCGTGAGACCAGACAGGCTGCGATCGGTGATGTCGACGGAGACGGCGATCTGGATATCGTTTTCGGAAACGTGTTTTTTGGGTTTTCCCGTCGCCAAGGCAATGAAGCTGACGGCTTCGCCAATCGCCTTTTCTTGAATAACGGAGACGCCACATTCCAATTGAGCGAGGGTCTACCCGAAGACCAAATCCAGAGTGCTCACATTGATCTGGTCGACCTCGATCATGACGGGGATCTGGACATTCTTGCCACGAGCATCGAAGAGCTTCGTGAACCCGGCACCGGCCCAGTCCGGGCCTATCTCAATAACGGTGCAGGTGTGTTTACGGATTCAACCGCGATCATTTTCCCCGCGACCTTTCGGGGCAACGGGTTTGATGTGGCGACGGGCGATGTGAACGGCGATGGCAAAGCCGATCTCTACCTCGCCAATCGCATCGGAGCAGATCGACTACTTTTGGCGAAATAGCGTCACCGAGGTGATCACCCACTCAATTCTCATGTTTGGCTCGCGATCACCTTTTTCTCAGTAAGAGGCAACATCACACCCCGCCGGAAAAGGGTGACTTGACCCGTGCTGGCAGAAACTACAACCGCGATGCAAGGCGCCTTCAGGCTGATCGCCGCGGCCGCCGCATGCCGACTTCCCAGACCGCTGGGCAAAAGATGTTCGGTATCGGTCGCCTGGATCAAACTACCAGCCGAGTTCACGACCCCATTCCCCTGAATCACAAATGCCCCGTCGATAGTTGAAAACTCCTTCACCGTCTCATCCATGAATGGATTGAGGATATTGCGATCCTCGTCCTTGTATCCATAAAACGGATTCATAACCAGCGGTTTCACAAATTTCTCCACTTGGGGGGTTCCGCCGACCACAAAAAGACAACCGACCGGTTTACCTTCCCGCCCTTCGATTCCCAACTCGGTCGCAACCGCGATGACCCGCTCAAATACTTCAGGTTTTACGTCGTCCGGCAACAGATCGGATTGGCCGGTGAGCAGCGTTTGGAACTCCCGCTCCACGTCAAATACCCCCACGGTATCAAATTGGTTACTGCCCAACACCCCGCCGAGACAGCACAGGCGATCAGTGAACGAAATAATTCCCCGCGTCAGAGCAACCAAGATGGCGCTTCGCACCTGCGCCAACCGCTGAGGCGAAAATGAGCGCACTTGGATTACTTCCGCAAAAGCGGACAAAATATCAGCACCATCCGGCACATTATTCGTCACCAGAATCGATTTAATCTTCGGCGTCCACCGCGTCACGTCGATGCCACCGGAAAATGTATCACCCATCACCACAATCGCATCGCAATCCGCGCCCTTCGCGACTCGTTCCGCTTCGCGGATCATGAGCCGGTTCATCTTGTTCTGCTTGGTCGGAATACGACGCACTTGCATGCCGCTCAAACCAGCGAGCAGCCGCTCGTAAAGCTGATCCATGTCATCCGAGTCGATCAACCCGCGCACCAGATCGGGTTCCTTCACCAAGCGAGCGAGCGACGCGAGAATCTGCAGATAGTCCCGTGATTTTTCGTCGGCCAGCAACATGATCACGAGATGGGATTTCTCGTCTTCCACACTGTCTTGGGAAACCCCCTTTTTGCTGCGACCGATTGCAAGTAGGTAGCGCCGGCCTAATTTGGCCCTCACATGAGGGAGCGAGACGCCATGCCCGAGATAAGTGGTCATGGTCGACTCCCGTGCCAGCAAACCCCGCAGCAACGGATCACGCTTGAGTCCGGAAATTCGCTGGGCGCAGACATCCAGCATCTCACCCAAGACCGACCTCATATCGGTATTCCGCAGTTCAATGATGCGGCTTCGGGCGATGAGTTTTTCGAGCCGCATGATTTTTCCGTTGAGTCGCTAGCTCGCTATTACTTCTCCCACTCCAGAGCACCCTTCTTGACTTCGTAGAAGAGCCCCAAAACCAAGACGAACAGGAAGAACATCATGGGCGAAAGGATGGCGATATTGTTGGCGAGGAAATCGCGGTAAACAAACGTCCAGGGGATCAAAAAGACCACCTCGATATCGAAAAGAAGAAAGAGCATGGCAGTCACATAGAACTTCACCGAGAAGCGCGTATGCACGATACCCTCGCCTTTGACGCCACACTCGTAGGCGGTGTTCTTGATCGGGCTCACATTTTTTGCCCGTTGGCCGGCCACACGATTGACCAGCAAAATGGTCAACCCCACCCCGAGGGCGAGGACAGCTTGAATGAGAAGTGGTAAGTAGGCCGCTGACGACATAGACGACTCAATACAGGGCCGAGCCGGAACCGGCTGACAAGTGGAAATTAGCCCCTAACACGACTAACCGTCCACCCGGACGAGTCTTTCATCCAAATTTAACGCACTTCCGACTTTCAAAACCTCCGCAAATTCGAGGGTGCGGATCTCTTCAGAGATAATCGGAAAGCCCCAACGCGACCGGTGCGCATTGATCCGGGCCAACATCATCGTGTCCAATGCCACCGGATCGGCGCTCAACCAAATCTCGGTATCAGAAACCGTGTAGAGTGAATTGTAGGCCGGTCCACCGATGAATTGATACTGCTGCAGACTCGCAATGGTGAACAACCAGGTCTGCCGGAGCTCCGGAATCGCACTCATTTCAGCGACCGCTGCCGGGGCGTTGTCGGGACTCTTCATGAAACGCGCGGTATTTGAGGCGTTCCACAAAGTTGCGTTAACCAGCGCGCCATTGACGCCCAAGGTCGGGTGATCGGTATAAACGGGTAGATTGATCCAAAAATCGGCTTCCAAAAAGAGCGGCGTAGCGAGAAAACTCCGGCGGTTAGACTCTAAGTGCTCCTGATGGTCCTCTTCGCGATTTGCCAAAAACACGGGGTCAAAACGCGAGGGCAACGGACTATCGTAGAACCAGCCTGGATCATAATACTCGCCGGATTCCAAAATGAAGATCGGATGCTCCTCAAACGGCCCTTCACCGGTGATTAATGATGGCAGGTAACCAGTAAATCGCAGACGGAGCGGGTTAAGCCCCACCAAAAAAACATCCTCCTTCTCATAGCCGCGATCAACCAGCGCTTGAATCACTGCCTTAACCAGCGGGATGGGGGTGGCGAGACCAGGTCCGCTATCGGCATAAATTTTGAGCCCGACTTTCCCTTTCTCCCCCGGGACGAGACGGTGACCGATCGCTTCTTCGAACTGCTTCAGCAACGAATCGACCTCTCGCGAATATTCTCGGAGATCAAAGCGTGCTAGATTTCCCTCCCAGACGGTCCCGGGAAGCTGAGGGCCCTCCGGAATTTCCGCCTCCTCTTGAGCTGACAGCGCATATCCGCCGGACGAGGCCAGCAACAGAGACAGGAAAAAGAGAAGTCGAAACATAGTTGAGGGGTGAGACGCCGAGTTGGGTAGGTTTGTTTCCTCAGAATAGCGCGAACCTTGACAGAGCACATGCCGAGACAAATGTCCAACCTCCGTCGTAGCCTATTGGCTTTCCTACTACCATGCCCCTCGTCAAACCCTCCTGCGTCCGAGAAATACGTGCCCGGGTGAACATCGTTGATGTGATCTCGCGCAGCGTGACGCTGAAGAAAGCGGGCTCGCGCTTCAAAGGACTGTGTCCGTTCCATCAGGAGAAATCACCGTCCTTTCACGTCAACGCAGACATGGGAGTCTACAAGTGCTTCGGCTGCGGAAAATCCGGCGATTTGATCACCTTTGTGCGCGAAACCGAGGGCCTGAACTTCATCGAGACGATCGAATCCCTCGGCCAGCGCTTCAATATCCCCATCGAATACGAATCCGGCGCCGGCCCCACGCGGGAGGAGAGATCACTGCGCCAGGAGTTGTTCGAATTGCACGAGATTGCCGCCCAACACTACCATGACGCCTTCCGGGCGGAGGACAAAACCGGCGAGTGGATGCGCAACTATTGGCAAGCAGACCGTCAATTCGATCTCGAGCTTGCCAAAGAATTCAAAATCGGCGCCGCCGATGCGAACGGCAGCAACCTCGGCGCCGAACTGATGAAACGCGGGTTCTCCGAATCAGCCCTGCGCCAATGCGGCCTATTTTTCATCTACGACGATGCCGCCATCAACCTCCGGTCACTCCGCCATCGATTTCGCGGTCGCCTCATGATCCCTATTCGCGATCACCAAGGTCGTGTCGTGGCGTTCACCGCGCGGCAGACCGCGCTGACCCCGGACAACGATCCCGCCAAAGACGCCAAATACGTCAACTCACCGGAGACCCCGATTTTCACTAAGAGCCACCTCCTCTTCAATCTCGACCGGGCCCGCACGGAGGCGAAAGAAGGCCATCCCTTCGTTTTGGTCGAGGGACAGTTGGACGCATTGCGCGCCTGGAGTGTCGGTCTCAAAACCGCCGTGGCCCCCCAAGGCACGTCTATCACCGAAGGTCAGCTCGCCCTGCTCCGTCGCTATCACAATCAGATCGAGTGCTTCTTTGATGGTGACGGCGCTGGGCAAAAAGCCGCCCTGCGTTTCCTCCCCATGGCTTTGGCCGCCGGGCTGGAAGTGAAGTTCATCACCGGTGATGGAGACGCGAAACTCGACCCCGATCTCCTCATGATGGAAAAGGGCGTCGAGGGCTACGAGGCGGTGAGGGATTCCGCCCTCTCTGCGATGTCGTTTGCCTGCCACTCCTTGGTTCCCGAAGGCCGTAAATCGCCGGCCGAAAAGAAATCGGCCGCCATGAACCCGTTGTTCGAAATTGTCGTATCGGCCGAGTCCGAAGTCGCCCGATCCGAGTTCCTCAAGGAGGCCGCCAACCATCTGGGCCTCTCGATCTCGGCGCTGGCCACGGATTTTGAGCGCTACCGCCGACACGGCGCGAGGCGGGCGCCCGCCCCACGGCGGGACGAGAACCCACCGCCCGAACCCGGGCCGATCAGCCCGATCACGGTCTCCCCCGAGGAGCACTTGCTGTTGATCTGTCTCCATTTCGAGGAGTTCGGGAAACCCCTCAGCCACACTTTGCCCCACAAATGGATCGATACCCAGCATCCCGCCGGCGCGCTCTTGAACCGTATCTTGGCCGAATTCGAACAGGATGCCTGGCCCGGAACCGCCGAACTCAATGAGAGTGGCTTGCTGGAAACCCCCGAGGAAAAGACCCTCGCCGCCTCCCTCCTTTTCGAGACGCCCCAGATGGACGACCCGACGAAAGTCGCCGAGGAAGGTGTGCAAAAATTACGCCTCCGAGCATTGCAACCCCGCCTCCGCCAAATAGAACTTGCATTGTCCCAACCCCAATCGGACAGTCAATCTGACGCAATTTCCCTACTGAAAGAGCGTTCCGAATTACAAAGACAACTACGTCAACCTCTTAGGTTAGCGCCTGTTGCCTAGTTTCCGTTTCTCTCCATGCCGCGCAAAGCCAAGAAAGCCTCCTCGCCCTCCGCTCAATCCGACGCCGTCGAACAAGTCCTTAAATCTGCTAAGGGTAAAAAAAGTTCTGCCGCGATCGAAGCCATGTCCAGTGGCGTCAACGAGCGTATCCGTCTGCTAATCCGTCTCTCCAAGGAGCAGGGTTATCTCACATGGGACGACATCAACGAGGCCCTCCCCTCGTCCGTCGAAAACCAGGACGAATTCGATAACATCATTTCCATTCTCCAGAATTTGGAAATTGAGATTCTAGAGCCCGATCAGGTCGACGAATACAAGGCCCGGATGGAGGAAGCCGAAGAGGAACAGACGAAGTCCTCCCAGAACGACATCCTCGATGATCCCGTTCGCATGTATCTTAAGCAGATGGGTCAGGTGCCCCTGCTCACTCGCGAACAAGAGGTCGAAATCTCCAAACGGATCGAGAACGCCGAGCTCAAGGCCCAGACCGCTCTGTTCGAAGCCTCGATTGTTGGTGCTCACATCGGCGAATTGGGCAACAAACTGCTCACCCGCGAAGAACGCTTTGATCGCATCGTCATCGATAAGAAGATCGAAAGCCGCGACGTCTATTTCAAGGGCCTGCCAAAATTGGTCGAAACCACCATCCGTTCCGAGGATCTCGTGGCCCAATCTTGGATTGAGCTCCGCAAGGTGCGTGGTGAAGCCGAGAAAAAGAAGGTGCTGACCAAGCACCGGAAACGTGAGACCAATCTCCGGAAGTGTTTCTCTAAATTCTTCTTCAAACTGAAGGTTTACGAAGAATGGGTTAACAACCGCAGCTCGATTGTTAACGAGATCGAACAAATCCAGACGCAGCTCGTTCGCTCCAAAAAGCCAAAAACGAAAAAGGATATGGCGATCGATCCCAAGGCGCTCAAAGCGCGCCTGAAGGAGATGGAGATCGAACTGCGCGTCCCCCCTGAGGATTTCCTCCATATTATCACGCAAACCGGGATTCACGTTCGCGAGGCGCACCAGGCCAAGACCGAGATGGTCGAAGCCAATCTACGTCTCGTGATTTCGATCGCGAAGAAATACACCAATCGCGGCCTCTCGTTCCTGGATTTGATCCAAGAAGGCAACATGGGTCTCATGAAGGCCGTGGAGAAATTCGAATATCGACGCGGTTACAAGTTCTCAACTTACGCAACGTGGTGGATCCGTCAGGCCATCACCCGTTCGATCGCCGACCAAGCCCGCACCATCCGCATCCCGGTCCACATGATCGAGACCTTGAACAAGGTTATGCAGGTGCAGAAGCAACTCCTCCAAGAATTCGGCCACGAGCCGACCCCGGAAGAGGTTGCCGATGAGATGAATCTTCCCGTCGAACGCGTGCAGCAGATCATGAAGATGGCGCAACAGCCCATCTCACTGCAGTCCCCCGTCGGCGATGGCGACGACACCAGCTTCGGTGACTTCATCGAAGATAAGTCCGCGGAGAATCCTTACGATATGACCGCCTATTCGCTGCTGCGGGATAAGATCGTAGACGTGCTCGATTCCCTCACCGAACGCGAACGCCGCGTGCTATCGCTGCGTTTCGGTCTGGTTGACGGCTACAGCCGCACGCTCGAAGAGGTGGGCAAACAGTTCAAAGTGACCCGTGAACGCATCCGTCAAATCGAAGCGAAAGCCCTCCGTAAGATGCGTCACCCGACTCGAATCCGCCAGCTCCATGGATTCTTCGATGCCGAGCAATTGGACAACGCCCAGAATCTGCTCAAGCTCGCTGTCAAACCCGGCACCGCCCAAAATCTCGGTCGCCCAAAGTAGGACGCCGCTGTTTTTGTTCCCTTGCTCCATTGTCCGCTTAACCGCTAATCTCTCTCTATTATGAACCCCACGACTCTGTTCGCCTTCGCCCTTGGCGGTCCTGAAATTCTTCTCCTCTTTTTGGTCATCGTGCTACTCTTCGGTGCCAAAAAACTTCCCGAGCTCGCTAAGGGCCTCGGCAAGGCCAAGAGCGAATTCCAAAAGGCGACCGAGGAGGCCGAAAAAGAGATGAACGCGGTCGATCCGACGACCCCGATCGAGAAGAAAGACGCCGAAAAGGTGTCCCCTCCGGGCAATAATTGACCTTCAATTCATCGCGAAAAACGCGGTATTTGATATTTTCCCGCGCCGCTTTTTAGCGGCGTGTTTTGCATTTAGCGCAAAATAACTGTGTAACACGCTCGCCATCGGCGGTTTTTCCCCTTTGACACTGGGTGTTGCCCCCGATTGTTTTCCGTCGGCGGAAACGCGATTGAAATGGCCCTAAAGCTTCTATCCCACTTCTCCAACGACATTGGAATCGACCTCGGCACGGCGAATACCTTGGTGTATTTGAAAGATCGAGGAATCGTGCTCCGTGAACCTTCCGTCGTGGCGCTCGACACCACGACGCGAAAAGTGCGCGCGGTCGGTGCCGACGCTAAACGCATGCTGGGACGCACGCCCGGTAACATTACCGCCATCCGACCGATGAAAGACGGTGTGATCGCCGACTTCGACGTGACCGAAGCCATGCTGCGTTACTTCATCAAAAAGGTAAACAGCAACAGTTTCGGGGTAAGCCCTCGGGTCGTCATCGCCATTCCCTCCGGTATCACCGAGGTGGAAAAACGAGCCGTGCAAGACTCCGCAACCCATGCCGGTGCACGCGATGTGCACATGATCCAAGAGCCGATGGCTGCTGCGATCGGTGTCGGACTCCCCATTCATGAACCCGCCGCCAACATGATCGTTGATATCGGCGGTGGCACGACCGAGATCGCTATCATCTCCCTCGCGGGAGTGGTATTCTCCAAATCCATCCGCGTCGCGGGTGACGAAATCGATGGTGCGATCGTGAACTACATGAAACGCGCCTACAATTTATTGATCGGAGAGCGCACCGCAGAAGAAATTAAACTGCGAGTGGGTTCGGCGTACCCGTTGGACGAGGAGCTCACCATGGAGGTCAAAGGCCGCGATTCCGTCGCGGGTCTCCCTAAAACCATCCACATCACTTCCCAGGAAATTCGCGAAGCGCTTAGCGATACCATGGCCGCGATCGTCGAAGCAGTTCGATCTGCCCTCGAACGCTGCCCGCCGGAACTGTCCGCCGATCTCGTAGACCGCGGATTTGTCCTAGCAGGAGGTGGTGCACTCATTCGGGGTATCGATCGTCTTCTCAGCGACAAGACCGGTCTGCCCGTCACCGTAGCCGATGATCCACTCTCAGCCGTCGCGAATGGCACGGGTGCTGTCTTGAGCGACCTCAACTGGTTGCTCCAACACACCTGATTTCGCTCAACTCCGCTACGGGGCTTGTCACTGGGCGAACTGATGCTCATCGGTTAGAGGCTTACTCCTCCAGTGCCTCCTGACCGCTTCGACACCTCCAAACCCTTTATCACCCTCGCGGTGCTCGTCTTGGTTTGGTTTCTCGTGCCAACCGTCGCGAAGCGTGTGAGCCGAATCGGCTTCTACGAGTTGCAGGCTCCCGTCGAGGTCTCTGCCTCCTACCTGCGTGAATTGCAGGACTACTGGTCCTGGCGCACCCGTTCCAAAACCGACATCTACAACGCCTACCAGGACCTCGGAGGCGTCGCCGCCCACTACGCCCACGCCGCCGAAGAAAATGTAGCGCTGCGCCGGGAAGTCGAAAAACTCGAAACCCTCCTACGTCTACCCACTTTCGCGGACTACCGATCAGAGTCCGCCCGCGTCGTGAGCCGAGATCTGAATGGATGGTGGCAACGACTCATCGTGCGCAAGGGTTCAGCCCACGGCATCGTCAAAGGCGCTCCCGTCATTTTTGCGGGTGGTGTCGCCGGCCGCATCTCGGAAGTGCATCGCACTACCGCCGTAGTTGATCTTATCAGCAGTTCTAGCGTGCGTTTGGCCGCTTCATTCGAGGACGACGATCGGCCGGTGAGTTTTCAAGGCGGGATCAATCCGCCGTTTTCCCGACCGCAGGCCACGGCCGAATTTGTGCCGCTGGACTTATACGCCACCCCCGCGAAGCCGAAAGCACTGGTCACCTCTGGACTCGGCGGCGTTTTCCCCCGCGGTCTTCGGCTGGGAACAGTCACCATTCTGAACCCCAGTCCGGACGGACTCTTTAAAACCGGCCGGGTTTTTCTCGATCCCCGCCTCAACGAACTCACTGAAGTCTCAATTCTCATTCCTCTCGATCCACTATGAGAATCACTGCCAGCCAGCGCCGTATAATTGTCCTCTTAGTTTGCGGATGGATTTTAATGACCATCGTCAGGCAAACCAATCACCTCCTATCCCCGAGCGGGCTTTCGATTTGGATGGGCGGATTATTGATCACGCTAGCTTCGCTCCATCTGAATCCAAAGACGGGTTTCGTCAGCTGTTTCCTCATGGGGCTGATGATGGATGCATGGTCACCGCTCGGTTTCGGCACCCACGCCCTGTTGTTTGGCGCCGCCCATATTATCATCGTTCGCGTCCGCAATCGTTTCGCATCCCAAGAGCTCACAATTGGCATCACAGTGGCGCTGATCACCAATCTGATCTTGTTCGTATTTATCACTTTTATCGCAATCGGACGGTCTTCGGGTGGGACCATTTCCGGCGTCCGAATTTTGAGTGATCTGGTCCTGTCTCAAGTCCTGTTGGTGTTGATCACCCCATGGTTCTTCTCCTTCCAGCATCGAGCTCTCGATCTCGTGATCAACCCTCGTATCGCTCGCTCGCGATCTACCGTCTAGGCAGCGATGGCACGTCTTTCCGACTCCAGTTCCCATCACATGGTGCAAAGCCACCGCGGCCGCGATTCGCGGCTGCAATTTTTCTACATTCCTATCGGTCTCGGCGGCATCGCGTTGATGTTGGGTCTGGTCTTCCAACAAGTCTGGCGTTCCGATCTGGCAGAAACTAAGGCAACCAACCAGAGTCAGAACCGCATCCTCGTTCCCGGCCCTCGAGGCAATATTTACGATCGCGAAGGACGCATTCTCGTCGGCAATCGCCCGCGTTTCGCTGTAGTGCTTTACCTCGAGGAACTGCGCACCGAGATCTACCGCGAATACGTGGAAATTCGCAAAGCCTATCGCGCGGCCAACGATGTGGACGCACCGTCGGTCACTCAAATGTCCCAGATTGCCCGGTTCACTGTCGTCCAAAATTACCTCGCAAAAATCAATCGCGCGCTCGACCGCGAAACCGAACTCGATGCCCGCTCCCTCAACCGGCATTTCAACGCCCAACGCATGTTGCCTTACACGCTGATCGACGATCTGCAGCCCGAGGAATACGCGCGATTACTCGAACAGCTCCCGGTCAATTCCCCCCTCCAAGTCTATACCACCAGCAGCCGCTTCTACCCCTACGGCGCTGCCGCTTCCCATACGCTCGGATTCGTTTCCTCCAACCGAGACATCGAAATCGATGAAGACTTCCCGGGGAAAGATCTGATGACCTTCAAAATGGTCGGCAGCAAAGGGCGCGACGGATTAGAAGGACGGTTCGAGTCCACATTGGAGGGCAAAGCCGGAGGCACCGTCTATCGCGTGGACCCCGGAGGCTACCGCGTGGAGGCCCTGCACCGTCGCCTGCCCGTGCAAGGCGAGAATCTTATTTCGAGTATCGATATCGACCTCCAACTCGCGGCCGAAGAACGTCTCCGCGAATACGATCTGGCGGGTGGTGCCGTCGCGCTCGACGTCAACACCGGTGAAGTCCTGGTGATGGCCAGCCTCCCCGACTACGATCTCAACGACTTCTCCCCGCGACTGACTCAAACCGTCGCCACCGACATCAACGAGCGCGGTGCCTGGCTCAATCGGCCCGTCAATGGACTCTATCCTCCCGGATCGGCTTTCAAAATATTGGTGACCATAGCTGGTATGCAAGCGGGCACCATCACTCCCGAGAAGACCATCAATTGCGGTGGCTACTATCGGGTCGGCAATCGCCTCTTCCCCTGCCACGACGGCCACGCCCATGGCGAGATCGCGCTGAAAACCGCGATCTCGAAAAGCTGTAACGTATTTTACTATCAACATGGTCTGGAAACCGGCGCTCACGCCATCGCTCGCACCGCCCGCCAACTGGGTTTCGGCGAACCTACCGGCATAACATTGCCCAGCGAAACCAGAGGCAGTTTGGTTCCAGATCCTGACTGGAAACGGGAACGCTACGATCAGAGCTGGGTGCCCGGCGACACCGCTAATTTCTCCATTGGCCAAGGCTACATGTTGGTTACTCCCCTGCAGATGGCCACGTTCACGGCTTCCGTTGCTCGCGGGCAAACTCAGACGACCCCCTACCTCACCCACGACCCGAACCGTCCTGTCCAACAGACTGCCCCGCTCGGCCTGACGCCGGGCGACTACTCCGCGCTCCTCGAAGGCATGGAGGAGTGCACCATCTCCGGCACCTCTCGGACTTCGTTCACCACGATTCGCAACATGCGTATCCCCGGCCTTCGCGTCGGTGGAAAAACGGGCACTGCTCAAAAACGCACGCCTAAGGGCACCATCAATTTCGCTTGGTTTATAGCATTTGCTCCCATCGAAAGGCCTCAGATTGCCATCGCCGTCATCGTGGAAGGCGACGCCCCCGGAGAAGAAACCGGCGGAGGCACTTACTCGGCACCGGTAGCCCGCGACATCCTCGCCAAGTGGGCCGAAAAACACCCGGAACTCATCCCGCCACCACCGCCGACCGATCCGGCGGAATCATAGTTCGGCTAAGAAGTTGAAGGTAATATCCCGCTCTTGTGGAATCGCTTCGTGTCCGTAATCCGGATACAGTTTCATCTCCTTCTTCGATTGAATCTTATTGTAGGCGGCGAACTGCGAGCTGGGCGGACAGACTTGATCCATCAACCCGGTGAACATGAGCACCTCACCTTTGATCCGTGGGGTCAAATTTTGGATGTCGATGTATCCCAGTTTGGTAAAAATTTCCTCCACGCGTTCATGTCGCGGATCAAACCAACGGAGAAAATAACTCAGCTCTTCAAATGCCTGTTTCGCCAGATCCATTTCCCAGATCCGCCGGTAGTCACACAAGAAGGGAAATACCGATGCAACTCGCTTGATCCGCGGCTCCAAAGCTCCACAGGCCAGGGCCAACGCTCCGCCTTGCGAACCGCCGAATGCGCCCACCCGGCCCGCATCAATCTCATCAAATCCCATCACAATGCGTGCTAGCAGAGCCGTATCAGTGAAGATCGACCGATACATCAGCTTGGTCGGATCAGGGTCCTCCAGGCCGCGAATAATATGCCCGCGCAGGGTGGTGCCCTGAACGCCGCCGACATCTTCGGATTTTCCGCCTTGGCCCCGACAATCCAGAGCCGCGATGGCGATGCCCGCACTCGCATAACCGATTAGATCCGCCCAATCCGGACTGGCCGCCGAATACCCGTGGAACTTGAGCACCGCTGCTACCGGTGGCGCCGACTCCGCGGATTTCGGCCGCACGTATTTCGCATATACTTTCGCTCCGCCCAGTCCCGTAAACCAAAGGTCAAAACACTCCACGTGATCGGCCCGCAAGGTAGCGTTTGGTTCGAATCGAACCTGCGCATCGTGGTGATCCAACTCCACCAGAGCCGCATCCCAATACGTATCAAAGTCACTCGGGCGAGGGGAGGACCCCTGATACCGTTTTAACTCTTCGAGAGGCAGATCAAATGCAGGCATGCACCGAGTTGAATACACTCGTTCGTAGTTTGACAGTCACATTTTCGATCTCCGCACATCCTTCGGATTGCGCATCACTTCAAACCCCACACCGTCCTTTTTCATGAAAGCCGCTTATCCCGTTTTAATCTGCCTACTCCTCACCGCTCTTCCCCTCTCGGCCAAAACCAACGCTTTGGTATTCCAATCCGATTTCGGAGAAAAAGACGGCGCGGTGGCGTCGATGCGAGGGGTGGCCTACACCGTCTCGCCGGATCTGCACATGTTCGATCTCACCCATGAGATTCCAACGTTTGATATTTGGGCCGCCGCCTATCGACTCAATCAGGTGGCCAGCTATTGGCCGGCCGGAACGGTGTTTGTTTCCGTGGTCGATCCCGGTGTCGGCACCAATCGCCGCTCGGTGGTGCTCAAAACCAAATCCGGACACTACTTTGTCACCCCCGACAACGGCACTCTTACATTGGTGGCAGATGAACTTGGGGTCGCCGCGGTGCGAGAAATCGACGAAGCGGTAAATCGCCTCAAAAACTCGGAGAAATCTTACACTTTTCACGGCCGCGACGTCTACGCCTACACCGGCGCACGGCTTGCCGCCGGGGTGATTAAGTTTAGTGAAGTCGGCAAAAAGCTGCCCGCAAAAGTCCGGCGCCTTTCCTACGAGATTGCCCGCCATGACGACGGCACCATCCACGGTAACATTCCCATTCTCGACGTCCACTATGGTAACATTTGGACCAATGTAAGCCGTGATCTATTCTGGGAAATCAAACCTGACGTATTGGGGAAATTCCGCGTCAAGATCACCCACGGTGACAAAGTCATCTATGATGAGAAGGTGCCGTTTGTGAATACCTTCGGTCAGGTAAAACTCGGAGAGCCCGTGATCTACATCAACGATCTGCTCAATGTCGCCATCGCTATCAATCAGGGTGATTTCGCCGCGGTGCACGGCATTGAGAGCGGTGCCGACTGGAACATCACCCTTTCGCGTTAAACTACTAAGCCTGCAACCGTCGGGCATAGAGCCCGCCCCCCCACCGGACTATTAAACGTGGGTCGGGCTTTACGCCCGACAATCAAAACATCCGCACGGCCGAACGTTGTCCGGCATCGATCGCAGCCGCAGAATCCGGAAACGCCCGCCGGGCGATCAGCCGGCCCTGCGTATCAAATTCACCCAGCCAACCGGCTTCGGCTAACGGCACGTAGTAGCGCTGCCGATTACTGTCGTAGGCCAAGGTCGTGGGTCGAGTGGCGACTTCAAACGTCACCCGGCCGACTTCCTCGATGTCGTTGTCGTAAGCCACCACCGCCGGCACACCGTCAGAATAAAGGACGAGCAAAAGATCGTTCACTTGATCCCAAGCCAAACCACCGATCGTGCGATCGGAACCACCCGGCTGAATCACTTCATGAACGTCTCCATAACGCTCGATTTTCCCGACCATTCCCGGTTCGGCTAGAGCCACATAAACCATGCGATTGAACGAGCGCACGGCTACGTCTCCCGATTCACCTTCCGGAACCAGGAACGAACCCGGCAAATCGTAATCATACCAAAGCTCCCGAAATCCCCGCTTGATGGTGATCAGCCGATTACCCGGCGCGAGACGCAGCCAAATGTAGTCGGTATTGAATTCATATCCCAACCCGATCACCCGGTCTTCAGGATCGAGAAACCCCACCAATTCATCGTCCGCCCCCGACTCCAGTGCCTGATCTCGGACGGGGTCCTGACCACTGGTCGCACTGTAGAGGTGCATCGGACCACGCGTTGCACAACCCGCGCAGGTCATCAACAAGATCGAGATGAGGGCGAAGGGTTTTGGCGTTGTCATACGGAAAGGCGGAGCAGTTGATCAGGCATCATGAAAGTAGCGTTTATTAGCGGCACCAGCATAGTTAAATCCGACCTATTTGCGGCCTGGGAAGAGAAAACAATCGAAACCGCCCACGGCACGGTCGCCTACAAAAGCCAAGGGGACAAGGTGCTGATCAACCGCCACGGCTACGAATTCCCCCTCCCGCCGCACGCGATAAACTACCGCGCAAATATCCAGGCTCTCGCCGATCTCGGCTTCAGTGATGTGGTTTCGCTCAATTCCGTCGGCTCCCTCGATGCCGAACTTCCTCCGGGCACATTTGTTTCCTGCGCCGACTACCTCTGCCTACAAGAAGGTCCCAAGACATTTTACGATCAAGAACTCAAGGGCGGTCCTCCCGGTATCGCCAACAACCTGATACCTACGCTCCTCGAACAACTCTCCCCCGAGTTCGATATCAAGCCCGGCAAAACCTACGTGCAGATGCGTGGCCCACGCTTTGAAACCAAAGCCGAGATTCGGGTCGTTAAGGATTGGGGCGATGTGATCGGTATGACCGCCGCGTTTGAAGCCGATCTTTGCACCGAAGCGGGGCTAAACTACAACTCTCTCGCGCTGGTTGATAATTTCGCCAACGGCCTCGAAGGCACTGAAATCGATTTCGAAAAATTCCATGAGCTCGTGAAGGGCAACCAAGCCATGGTAAACCGCCTCTTCACCCGCATGCTGGAGATCTTCGCCTAATATCGTAGCGAGCATCGAACAGCTCCACCCAAACGGATCTTTCCTGTTCTCGATATCGAAACAGGCTGACGACCCCGTGCCTCACCGCATTCGTATCTTGCGGGGGCTCTCGATCAGCCACCTCGCCGGGCGCCCAAACAACGGACGGAACCTTAGCGCACTCTTAGCTTCTCCATCAACTGTGCACGATACGCCCGACCAATTGGCACCTTGAGATTTCGCATCCGGATCTCACTGCCTTCAACCGACTCGATTTTTTCCCAAGGCACCAAATACGATCGGTGCACCCGCAGAAACTCCGCAGCCGGTAAGGTGTCCTCCCATTCCCGTAGTGAACGTTTGCTCACCAAGTTCCCACTCGTCAGGTGGAACTTCACATAGTCCCCTATCCCTTCGATCATCACAATCTCCTCGTAGCGCACCCGCTGAAGGCCACGATCCGATTTCACAAAAAAGGGCGAACGGCTGTCGCCAGCCGTATCTCGATTCGTCACCGCATCATCTTCGGCCAACGCTCCATCGGCTTTTCCCTTCTCCACTGCCGCCGCGCGCATCTCGAGCTGCTGTTGCACTCGATCCAACGAACGGGTGAACCGCTCGAAAGAAAACGGCTTCTTCAAATAGTCGATAGCTTCGAGTTCGAACCCCTCCACCGCATGATCTCCGTAAGCCGTGGTAAAGACGATCAACGGTGGATGATTCAGCGCCCGCACCAAACCGAGACCCGACAAGCGTGGCATCTCGATGTCCAAGAAAATGACGTCTGGTTCCGCGCCCCCGTGCAGGGCCTCGAGCGCCTCCAGCGCACTGTCACACTTCCAGCCAACATTCAGGTAAGATAAGTTGCCCGCATAATTTTCGATCACGCGCTGGGCGAGTGGCTCGTCATCCACGATCATGCATTGAATCGATCTCACGTCTCGATCCTCAGTTTCACTTCGAAACGCTCCGGTCCATTGTTGATCTGCAATTGATGGCTACCGGGATAAAGAAGCTCCAGCCGACGACGCACATTCTCTAAGCCCAAACCTCCCGGGTTTTCCACAAATCCAGCGGCGACGGCCTCCGGAGCCACCGTGTCCTTGCTGTTGCTCACTTCGACTTCCAAAGTCCCATCCGTTTGCAACTCCGCAGAAAACTCCACCCAGGCCCGCTTCGACTTAAGTTTTGCCCCATGTTTGAAGGCGTTTTCGATCAACGGCAGGAACAGCAAGGGCGCGACCCTCAACCTCTCCACTCCATCGCCAACCCGCATGTCGGTTTCCATTCGCCCGTCTGCCCGGATGCCTTCCAACTCGAAATAGTTACGCACAAAATCGAGCTCCTTATCCATCGACACCTCCGTCGTCTGTGTATCGTGCAAGATGTAACGCATGTGCTCCGCAAGCTTCAGCACATAGTCTGGTCCGCGGTCGGATTTATCCAGAGCCAATGAGTAAATATTGTTCAGCGAGTTAAAGAGGAAATGGGGATTCAACTGCGCTCGCAGCGCCATAAGCTCTGCCTCCAGTCTGCGCCTTTCCAGATCCCGATTGCGCACCCACCCCGCGCCGAAGTGAAGAAGTGCAGCCGCGCCCACCCACACGGTGGTATGGACGGTAAAAATACTGGTCAATCGCACGAGATCTGGCGGCAGTGCCCCGTTGGCCGCTGCGCCCTTACCCGGCAACCGGCGCGCAAGATCCTCCGTCGGCGGCACCCCCGACGATTCGATGGAAAATGGGTTGCCGGGAAATCGATCTACATTCAACACCTGCGCATATATCGCCCCCAGCAGCCACCCCGTCGTCAAAACGGTCCCCGCAATCGCCAATACGTAGACCAACGGGCGTTTCGCCAACAACAGCCGCGGCACCAGAACCCCCAAATTAAAGTAGGACGCTGTCGCGGTAATGCTCAGGAGAATACCCACTCGAAGCGCGAGGCCACCACCGCTAAGGGGAGTTCCCGGAGACCGTGAAACCGAAAGCACCATCAACATCACGAAGATCAGCCAGAAAACCACGTGTTGCTTACGTGACTGGGGAGAACCGGTGGAAGTCATACGGCGCAACATCGACATCCACCCTGCCAAGCCGCCCTCTCCCGAGTCAACCTGCGGCGAGAGCGGCAAACGAGGCACAATTTTGTCAATAGGCGCAGGCACGAGATGGGCATGGCTCGGTCAGAAAAGTCTGACTCAGCCGAGGAAGTAGTTTTGTTCGTTATTACTCATCTCGAAAATCATATATCGACCAACGGCATCTCTTCACCGGCGATCAACATCCCACTGAGGTTGAACAACCCTCAATCCCCTTGACGTCATACTTAAGATCGTTCGCCGACAACGGATCAGCCTGCTGATTTTCCTGAAGGCTGACTGCGCTGTGCCCCAGCGATTTCGGGTTTTTCGGGTCTTTCGTGGTTAACCCTTCACGAGCCCCACCTGCGCCCAATCCAAGTTTGTCTTCCGCCGGTTCCGCGTTTTCCGTGGACGCATGAATTCTCCCAACGTCGGGGTCCTCGGACTCGGTATCATCGGAGCCATTTGGGCTCGGCACTACGAAACA
>JABIRI010000142.1 GCA_018667915.1 Opitutaceae bacterium
CATCCAGGCGCCGCCGCGTTTGGATTCGCGTGGGTGCCAGTCGGCGTAGAACGAACCGACATGGCGATCGTCCTCATCGCGGATCTCGTAGAACTTCACTTCCTCGTGCCAAACCTCTACGTCACCCGCGGGCGTCTCCGAGATCGACAGACCAAACACGCGTTTCGCGAGTTCGAAGAGACCGTCAATCACTCGATTCATGGGCAGATAGGGTCGCAGCACTTCGTCGTCGAAATCGTGTAACGCGCGGCGTTGTTTCTCTGCCCAATACCCGACTTCCCAAGCCTTGAGGTTACCGGCCGGTTCACCGGTTTGCTCGGCTTTGAATTGCTCGAGCTCGCCGCACTCCCGTTCGAAGGCGTCCTGCGCTTTCGATTGCAGATCGTTCACAAAACTCAGCGCATGTTCGCCGGTGCCAGCCATGCGGCGGGCCAGCACTTGATCCGCGAAATGGGACTTACCGAGCAACTTTGCTTTCTCATCTCGCAACGCGAGAATCTGCGGCACAAGCGGACGGTTGTCGTGGTCGCCCACTGAGCCGACCGCGGTTGCCGCCTGCCACATTTCGCGGCGGAGCGATTCGTCTTCGGCGTAAACCATGACCGGCTCTTGCGACGGCATTTGCAGGGTGAAGCGCCACGCGGGTTTCTCGGTTGTGCCCTGCCCTTTTGCGATGGCCGACTGACGCGCCGCCTCACGGGCCTGTTGCGGGATGCCCGCCAGACGCGTTTCGTCATTGATCACGACTTCCCACGCGTTGGTGGCATCGAGCACGTTCTCCGAATACTTCTGGGTGAGTTTCGCGAGCTCGCTTTGGATCTCTTCCAGGCGTGTCTTCTTATCCGCCGGAAGATCGGCTCCCGCTTCCACAAAATCGGCGACCGTCTCGTCGACGAAGCGGCGGTGGATTCCGGATTGTGCTTTGCCCTCGGCGGACTCGGCGACGGCTTTGAGTCGGGCCCAAAGATCGGCATTGAGTGGAATCCGCGCGTAGAAGCTAGAAACGTCGGCCAACATCGCATTGTGCGCGGTGCGGAGCTCAGGAGAATCGGCGAC
Source organism: Opitutaceae bacterium (assembly GCA_018667915.1). Classification (GTDB taxonomy): domain Bacteria; phylum Verrucomicrobiota; class Verrucomicrobiia; order Opitutales; family Opitutaceae; genus Actomonas. The sequence continues at coordinate 1,057 of JABIRI010000142.1, forward strand.
GGCCTGGAGGTGGGTGACCTTGCTCCACGCAAAATTCAGCGCTTCGCCGGTATTCTCCAGCGCCAGAAACGTGTTCGCATAATTGACCTCATCGAGCGGCAGCGCGGCGATCGCATCGATCGCGGTCTGACTATCGGCCAAGGCCTGTTTGATGGCGGGTTCGATATGGTCAGCGGTATGCGCGGACCATTTGATTTGAAAGTCGGGAGAGAGGAAAGGGTTGTCGGCCATAAAACCTCCAGCCAATGCCATTCACCGCCCGGCGCAAGCGCGCGCCCGCTACCAACGCCAAGTCGCCCCGGCGGCGATCAGGCGAGAAGCGGCCGGAGTGGCAGGAACTTCTTCGAAGTCCGAGTCCCACAGATTATCGATCTGGAGGGAGAGCTCGAGTTGTTCGCTAAACGACGGGCGCCAGTATAAACCTACCGCACTCAGCCATGTGTCGTCGGTATTGTTGCGGCGCAGTGGATTGGGTTCTTGGACCCGGAACTCGTTGTCCAAACGCACATCGAAGTTGCTGGTGACACGCCACACGATCGCCGCGGTGAAGCGATGGCTAGGGAAATTCAGCGCGTAGAAACTGCCGTCCACCGGCAGCCCTCCGTAGTCCTCGTCTTTTTCGAGCCAGGTATAACCGAGCTGTAAGTCCACCGTCTCCCAACTGCGCTGCGCGTAGGCTTCGATGCCATAGGTCTCAAGGTCGACCGCCGCGGCGGACCGCGCCCAAAAATCGTTGCGAAACGTCCAGTCGATCAACTCATCATCTTCGCGGTAGAACGCCCCGACGGAACCCGTCCAGCCGGCGTTCGCAAACGTCGTCGTGAGATCGAGGGTGCGGCTGGTGGCGCGATCAAGATCGGGGTTGCCGCGGAAGAGACCGCCATTGGGGTTTCCCGCGACCGCCGTATAACTCGGGGCCTGCGAAGCCGTGCTATAGCCGATGGCTATCCGTTGCCACACGTCACTTTCGGGTGCCCAGCCTAGTTCCACGACAGGTGTAATCGCATCGTCCCCGCGGTTCGTAGTATCGTAGCCGATGCCGCTGCGAAGCGTAAATTCTCCACCGCCGGCCAGATCGGATCGGTGGTCATAGTAGGCTCCACCGGTGAGATGGGTGCGGCTATAGAAGCGTCCGAATCGCAGGGAGGTGGATTCGATCTCGTCGGCAATCGCCCAAAACCGCACCTCGAGTGCGTTCTGATCATCGAGCACGAACCGCCCGCGACCACCCGCCGCCGTCACATGTGTCGTGTGTTTAAAGGGAGGAATAGCGGGAACCGGCGAAAACCGGTTGAACGCGTAGTTGTCATCGTTGCGCCGCCAATAAGCCCCGATCTCGATGAAACCCTCGTCGCGCCCCGGATTCCAACGGTGGGTTCCGGCAACGAGCAACGTCTGGATGTCCTCGGTCTCCGGCGATCCGAAAGGCGTATACATGTTCGGCCAGCCGAAAAACTTGTCCTGATACCCGACCAATAGATTCGTGGCGCTGACCTCGCCCCCATGCTGGAGTCGCGCGCTGTAGCGGCTAATCTCATGATCGGCATTAGCGAACGGACCATCCGATTTGGAATAACCGGCCGCGAAATCGGTTGCCCACCCCTCTCCCAGATCGACTCCATAGTGAACAGCGCCGCGCCGCGTGCCCCACTCTCCCGCACCGATTGAGACTTCGCCACCTGCGCGCACCGGACGCCAAGCATAGGCCACGCCTCCGGCGGTCGCATTCCAGCCGCCACCCACTGCCAAATCCGCACCGACTACGATCGTGGGCGCGGACAACATCCCGGGGGCGATCGGTAGTTCCGCGTAATAGTGCCCGGTCTGCGGATCATACAGCGGCAGTCCCGCCAGCGTGAATCCGGTATTGGCGAAGGTGCCTCCGCGAATGGCGATGTCGGCCTGCCCCTCCGCAAAACTCCGCGCCTGCAGATCGACCGCCGGCTCGTAACGCAGCGCCGAGGCCGGGGTGGCGACGGTGAAAACCGGTTCCTGATTGGCCACCCGAGTGGAAAGGATCGTCACCGCGTTCATTTCCAACGAAGTCGACCGGGCATTTTGAGCCGATAAACCGGAGCTAAATCCGATTCCAGAAACGAGAGCCGCCAGGGCTATGAGTATTTTTCCTGCACGAAGCACAGCTCCTTGCGTAGGTGCACGATCCACAAACTCAAGCCATTGTTAGCCAATTTTGTTTTTTTATTAACAATGCCTTCTTAGCCAAAAAACCCCGGACAAAGCCGGGGTTTGTAAAAACTGGATTCGAATTAAATTCGAATTAAGCGCCGTCGTCGCCGATGGCTTCAACTGGGCAGCCTTCGAGGGCCTCCTGACAGAGTGCGACGTCGTCGTCAGTCGTCGGCTGTTTGTGAACGAAGGAGTAACCTCCATCATCGTGGCGCGTGAAGAAATCAGGCGCGGTTTCGCGGCAGAGATCACAGTCGATGCATTGCTGATCGACGTAAAACTTACCTGCTACATTTGTTTCCCACTTGTCGTCTTTGTCTGCCATAGTTGGCACCGGAAGAAAGTGATTCCCAGCAGACTGTCAAGATAGTCAGAAAGCGAATTTTGCCCGGGCCGGCCCACCGCGGAGGATAAATCGCATAATTCCGTTGGGAACTTGTCACGCCCCCCAACACGCGTAAGTTCCCAGTGATGCTCTCTGACCGGTCCTACATGCGTAACGACTATCCGCGCGAAACCACCTCGGTGATTACGTGGCTGATTTGCACGATCGTAGCCGGTTTCATCCTGCAGCACGTCTTCTGGAAGTGGTTGGGTGACAGTGCGGGACGCAGTTTTGAGCTATTGGTGGCCCTCACGCCTGACGGGCTGCTGAGCGGTAAGCTGTGGACCCTCGTAACCTACAGCCTGCTGCACGATCCACGCCATTTCCTACACATCGTGGGTAACCTATTGGGTATATATTTCTTAGGGAAATTCCTCCAACCGATATTGGGATCCAAACGGTTTATCTGGCTCTTCATTTGGGGCGTCGTCGCCGGGGGGATTCTGTGGCTGGGTATCAACTGGGGAGATCCAGCTAAACTGATTGGAGCCTCCGCCGGAGTGTGCGCCCTGCTCATGGTGTTTGCCGCGATTAACCCGGATCGCGCGATCACCCTGCTGTTGTTTTTCATCCTGCCGGTTACCATCAAACCGAAGTGGTTAATTACCATTTTGCTCGGTTTTGATCTGTTGGGATTCTTTTTCTACGAACTTCAGGGGGGAACCGGCATCGGCGGTATCGGCCATTCTGCCCACTTAGGGGGATTTGCAGCCGGTTGGATATTTTTCCGCTATGTGCACCAACAAGGCCCTGCCGCATTTGGCAGCAGTTCGTCATCAATGGAGCTCCCCGCATGGCTCAAACGTGCAAAACGTAAACCCGCCGAATCCGGATCCTACAAAGTGAACGTTGGAGGAAAGACCGCATCCTCAGGCACTTCCCCTGCCCGCCACCTCGATCTACGGGCCGAAGTCGACCGGATCTTGGATAAAATCAACAACGAGGGCTTCGGTGCCCTGACCGATGAAGAAAAA
>JABIRI010000237.1 GCA_018667915.1 Opitutaceae bacterium
GCATGGCGAACCCGTCGCACCCAATCGCCTCAAAACAATGCTAGTCAGTCGCACCAACCAAGTGTGGGCGACTGATGCCACCTATGTGCTCACCGCCCAAGGTTGGCTCTACGTCACTGCCCTGATCGATCTTCACTCCCGAGTCATTGTGGGGTGGTCCATGAGTGAGCACTTGGATACGCCCTCTGCATTGGCCGCTCTACGCATGGCCATCCACCGACGACGACCCGAGCAACCCGTAGTTGTTCACTCTGATCGCGGCAGCCAGTTTGCCGCGCGCGCCTTCCGCAATGAACTCAAGGACCACGGCCTAATCGCTTCGATGAGTCGCAAGGGCAACTGCTATGACAACGCCTTCATCGAGTCATTTTGGAGCTCCATGAAACTCGAACTTATTAAAGGCACCCGCTTCCGCACTCGAGCCGAAGCGCGCACCGCTATCTTCCTCTACATCGAAAGCTTTTATAACCGTCGACGACTCCACTCCAGTCTTGGCTATCTTAGCCCCAATGACTTTGAATCCACCCATCAATAGAAACTAACCCCATCCACGTGTCCGTTTTTATGGGGCAAGCCCAACATGACCCCGGCGGTTAGTTTCTAGCTCCGATCACTTGATACTTGTTACCTGCTACTTGTCATTTCCCGGAGGCATGCCCTCCGGGCTTGGTGTGATTGCGGTAGAGCCAGCGGGCTAGGGCGGGCAGGATGATGATCGCGGCGAGCATGTTGACCAAGAACATGAAGGTGAGGAGCACGCCCATGTCGGCTTGGAATTTGAGCTGCGAAAAGATCCAGGTGCTTACGCCGATCGCTAGGGTCAATCCCGTGAAGACCACGGCGCTACCGGTTTGGGTGAAGGCGTTGTGCATGGCGTCTTCGAAATACTCGCCGTTGCGCAGTCCTTCCGAGAGCCGGGAAAAGAGATAGATCCCGTAGTCCACGCCGATGCCCACGCCGAGTGCGACGACGGGGAGGGTGGAGGTTTTCAGGCCGATTTCGAGATACACCATGAGGGCGTAACCCAGGTAACTTACGAGCAGGAGCGGCAGGACAATACAGATCGTGGCCCGGAGGGATCGGAAGGTGATCAAACAGAGCGTGATCACGGCGCCGAAGACCCAGAAGACGATGGGATATTGGGCGGCGGCTACGACTTCATTGGTCGCGGCCATGACGCCGGCGTTGCCGGTCGCGAGGCGGAATTTAACTTTGTCCGAAGGATTGGCGGCGGCGAATTCCTTCACGGCATCCGTCACCGCGGTGAGGGTTTCCGCACGGTGATCGGTGAGGAAGAGCATGATGGGCATCACACTGCCATCGGGGTTCAATAATCCCGTAGCGGTTTCGATGGGCGAGATGGCCTGAGCGAGCGCCTGCGGGTGGGTGGGCAGGATCCGCCATTTGAGGGAGCCTTCGTTCCAGCCGGCGTTGATGGTCTTGGCGACCGAAGGTAGACTGAGGATGGACTGCACGCCGGGCACGGTGCTCATGTGACCTTCAAACTGATCCATCAGCGTGACGACATCGTAGTCCACGCAGGCATTGGGTCCGCCTTCCGCGATGACGGAAATGATATCCACGCCGATGGAAAATTCATCGGTGATGACGCGGCTGTCTTCGTTGTAGCGTGAGGACTGGCGGAGTTCCGGCACTCCGGCGTGCAGGTCACCGATGCGGACTTTTTGGGATTGGCCATAGGCCCACCAGCCGAGCACGAGACAGCCGCCGAGGATCAGCAGCGAAACGCCGGGGCGCATGACGATGCACACGCGATGCCAGGCGTCGTCGGTGGATTGCTGGCGGGCGGCAATTTTTTCCCGATAGCCGTCGGGCAGCTGCACGTAGGAGAGCAAGATCGGTAGCAGGAAAAGATTGGTGATGATGATGACGGCGACGCCAAGGGAGGCGACGATGGCAAGCTCCTGGATCACCGGGATCTTGATGATCATCATCGTGACGAATCCGAGGGTGTCGGTGAGGAGCGCGACGCCGCCGGGGATGAGTAACTGGCGGAATCCTGCCCGGGCAGCTTTGACACTGGTTTTACCGCTAAAAGCTTCGGCGCGGTAGGCGCGCATCATCTGCACGCCGTGGCTTACGCCAATGGCGAAGATGAGAAAGGGGATGAGGATCGAATAGGGATCGAGTCCAAAGCCGAGGGCATTGAGAGCGCCGAGTTGCCAGATTACAGCGATCGTAGCGCAGCTGAGCGTGAATGCCGTGAGCTTGGCTGACTGCGAAAAAATGAATACCAGTATCCCGGTGATGACAAAGGCGACGGCGAAGAAGAAGAGCACGTTTTGCGCGCCGTCACTGATGTCGCCAATCACCTTCGCGAAACCGATGATGTGGACACCCAGGTGCACGTCGACGGCGTAACCTTCGTATTGGGAGCGGATCTTCGCCTCGAGAGCCTGGGCCACTTCGATGTAGTCGAGTTGTTCGCCGGTAGCGGGGTCGATTTCGAGGAGCTGGGCGCTGATGATGGCACCGGAAAAATCATTGGCGCCCAGGATGCCGAGTTTGCCGGACTTGATGATGTTGGCGCGAACGATGTCAAAGTTCTCGGCGGAGGGAGTGAAGCCAGCGGGGATGACATTACCGCCGGCGAATCCGGCGTCGACGACTTCGACGTAGCGCACGTTGGGGGTAAAAAGGGACTGAACCTGAGCGCGGTCCACACCGGGGAGGAAAAAGACGGCATCGGTAGCGCGTTCGAGGGTGGCAAAAAACTCGGGGGTGAAGATGTTTCCATCCTTGGCCATCAGCGCGATGACGATGCGATTGGCGCCACCGAACTCGGTTTCGTATTGTTTGAACGTTTCGATGTAGGGGTGGTCCTGCGGCAGCATCTTGCTGAAGCTGGCATCTACGTAGGTCTTCGAAGCGAACCAGCCCATGAGCACGGTCAGGGCAGCAAAAACGAGGACGAGCGCGAACCGAAACCGGAAAACGAACGACTCAATGGCACTGATGATTTTGGCTTTCAAAGGGGAGTCGTGCCTCCTCTCCAAGGCAGAAGTAAGAAGGGAGAAGTAAGACTTTGAGACGAAGCGGGCATGGCTGGTGAAAATTTGCTGACTAAGCTTCGATGAATCGTTGAGATCAAAAAATGCATAATGAGCTTTGTGAGCGACTTTTGCGGTTCTCCCTTCGTATCGCGAAGATGGCGGACGCGATGCCTCGAACGATGGCATGTCGGAATGCGGCCGATCAAATTATTCGAAGTTCGAGTTCGGCAGCCGCAAACTATCGGGCTGCCCAACGGGGACGTTCGAAAAAGGATTTTATAAACAAGGTTGGAATTGCGCTGGAGGAAGCAGACGAGACGGCGTTTTGGCTGGATTACATTGAGGGCTTGGGCGCCATGACGAACAAGCAGCTCGATGCTTTGAAAACTGAAGCGGATGAACTTGTTCGTATACTTGCCTCGATTCGAAAAGCGGGCTGAAAAAACTTCTGCCTTCATCCCTCTTAATTCTTACTTGAGTGAGAGGGGGCGGGATTTGATCCCGACTCGCCGAACGTTACCAGGTGCCCGCTGGGGGTGAGGAGGAGTTCGGCGATGGCGGGGGTGTCGTCGATGGTGGCGGTAAAGGTTTGGCCGCCGTCGCGGCTGACCCACCAGGTGCGGGCTTGGCCGGTGACGATGAGGGTGTTGGCGGAGGCCAGTTCGATGCCGGTCATCAAGAGGCCGGTGCCGGGCGTTTCCACGCGGGTCCAGGACTCGCCGTCGTCGGTGCTGCGATAAACGCGGCCTCTGAGGCCGTAGGCGATGAGGTTGCCATTGGTGAGGGGAAGCACGCCGTAAAGGGATCCGTCTTCGCCGGTGGAGAGCGGCTGCCAGGTTTTAGCACTATCCCGAGAGCGGAGTAGTGCGCCGAATTCACCGGCAAGCCAGAGCGTGCCATCACGCGAGCGGGAGATGCGGTTAAGGTGCATGTCTTCTTCGAGAATGAAGTGCTGCTCCCAATCCGCACCGGAGTTGCGTGATTCGTAATAGGCGCCAAAGGCACCGACCGCGAGGACGTGACCGCCGGAAACGGCCATGATGTCGAGAATGGGAGATTCCTCATCGTCTCCGGTAAATTGGTGCTGCCAGGAATTACCGCCGTCTTCGGTGCGTAGGATGATGGCACCGTGTCCGGCGGCCCAACCGTTGCGCTGATCGAGAAACGTGATGGCACAAAGGGTGCGCGATACGCCGGAATCGACCGTGCTCCAAGTGTCACCACCATCGGTGGAACGTTGAATCAATCCGCGTTCGCCGACGGCGACGATGGCGTCACCGGCGAGGGCGGCGTCGAGTAACAGCGAATCGCCTACGGCAGCCGTCCCGAAGACGGCTGCGCAGAAGAAAATGAGGCAGGCCGCAAGGGACCTCACCGGACACCGGATCGACGTAGAGCTCCCGGAGAGTAGTCGCGATCAGTGCGCTCTACGGAGAAGTCATACATGCGTTGGTCGTTGTCCAAACCGATGGCGAGGTAACGGCCGGCGATCAGGTCGGTGTGCACTTCCAGCGTGCTCCAGAAGGTGGGCACTTCGTAGTAGTTGATGCAGTGGGCTTCGGAGACGCGCCAGAGGTCGCCGCGGTTGTCGTATTGGTCGACGGAGAGGATCTGCCAGGTGTCTTCGTCCACGTAGAGCGTGCGGCGGGAGTAGATGTGGCTGGTGCCTTCTTTCAGCGTCGCTTCCACAACCCACACGCGGTGCTTTTCGTAGCGGGTGTAGTCTTGATTGATGTGGAGGGGAGTGAGGATGTCGTTCGGGGTGATGCGGTCGCTGTGCAACTTGTAGGAATTGTAGGGCACGATCATCTCGCGCTTACCCACGAGCTCCCAGTTGTAGCGATCGGGGGCGCCGTTAAACATGTCGAACTGGTCACTGGTGCGCATGCCATCGGCGGCGGTGCCGGGGTTGTCGTAGGCAACTTGAGGGGCGCGACGCACGCGACGTTGGCCGGCGTTGTAAACCCAAGCGCGACGCGGCTCGACAATTTGGTCGAGCGTCTCGTGGACCATCAAGATGGTGCCAGCGAGACGAGGCGGGGCCTTCACGGCCTGTTGGAAGTAAATGAGGGTATTGTTCAGCTCATCGACGCTCAGATCTTCGCGAGCGTAGTTGAACATGAATTCATCTTCGAACTCCACCATGGTGTAGCGGCCATTGCGTTGGGGAGCAGCTTGGCCGATGCGACGCGTGGCGGCATCACCGCGGTAGCGCATGAGGTGATTCCAAAGCACTTCGAGACCGGTTTCGGGGACCGGGAAGGGAATACCGCGGATGGACCCGCCAACGCCGGAGCCGCCGTTCACGAGTTGCGCGGAAGCGGCGTATTCACGCGTGGCGTCGTAGATGCGTTGCGGAGCGGACCCCGAGCGATGCGTCGGATAAACCGGAATGGAGTAGGTATCGGGATAGGTCTCGAGCAGGGCGATGGAACCGGCGGTCAATTGATCGCGGTAAGAACCAAGGTTACTGGCCGTGATCGTGGCGATCGGGGAATCGCTGCGGAAGGGATCGGGGTGATGATCACCCACGGTGTAACCGGCAGGAGGTGCGGTGAGGCCGCCGTCCCAAGCGGGGATGGAGCCATCGGCGTTGCCGGCTTTCTCGGCGCCGAAGGGCGTGAGGTCATCACCGAGGCGGGCGAGATCGCTACTGCTGATATCAGCAGTGAGGAAGGAGGCGGAAAGCAGGAGACCGCCGGTGAGTTGAAAAAGAGTTTTCATCGTGGGTAGAAGGGGGCGGGTGGATTAGAAGGAGAGTTTTAACGTCGTGGAGAAGAAGTCGCGGTCGCTGAGTAGATTTTGCGTTCCGCCGCCGGAGTAGTTCACATACTGTAGGTTGAGCGTATAGCGGTTTTGGAAGACGAAGTCGGCCGCGAGGCTGACGGTTTGGCGCCCCTCGAGATAGTTGGAGAGCGGTGCCGGGCTGTTGCCCGATACGTCTTGTCCCCATGAGACCGAAGGCAGGAAATTCACGCCGGCGAAGATGTTGTTGTATTCGAGTCGGCCGAAGAGGCGGTAACCCCAAGCGAAGTCGGTCGCGAAGTTGCTGAGAGGCGTGGCCGTGAGTCCGTTGCCGACCGCGTTCATGGCGGCTTGCGAAGCGGAGGTGTAGGTGCCGGAAACTTCGTAGCGCAGGACGCTAGCGGAAGGAAGGTCGGCCCAAAGTCCGCCGGCCTCCGCGACGACGGTGAAGGAGTCGGCACCCAGGGTGGGGCCGAAGATCTTGGTCAAGGTAGTCTGGGCGGTCGTCACGTCGTGGCGGCGCCAGCCTTGGATCTCGCGGTTGTATTGGCCGAGGAAATTGCCGACCTGATTCACCTGGCCAAATGCCGGGTTGAGGGTGGAAAGGGCGGCGAAGAGCACCTCGACGTCCTCGATCTGAAGGGGAACGTCGTTCTTGAGCGATATTTCACCCTGCCAAGCGATACCGGTATTACCCAGGTCGGTATTGAAGCTGGCTCCGACCATGAAGATGTCTTCCGGGTATTCGAGGAAGTAGCGCGCGGTGCTGGCGGCAGTGAGCAGGCCGACCTGTCCGGCGCCGGCGGCGATGGCTTGAGCAGAAGGGTAGAACGGCGCGAGGCCCGCGAGGGTCGGATGCTGCGCGATGGCCGCGGCGGGGACGTTGGTGAGGGCGGCACCGAGCAATTGCGGGAGCAACGTCGGGATGGCTTGAGCCGGCACACCGTTGGCGATCATGGCGGGCACGAGCTGTGCCTGCGCGGTTTGTAGCGCGAATCCTTGCACGACGGCCGGACTGATCGGGCCGGTGGGAGTGCGGGCGCTGATGAGCGGCAGGCGGCTGTGGAAGTTAGCGACAAAGAAACCGAACTCGGTGTCGTTCAAGTTTTCGGCGAGATGGCGGATGGCCACGCCCCATTGACCGTAGTCGCTGGCGTCGCGATCGGCGGCGCGGCCGACGCGGCCGAGCGCGCTGTCGTCGGCGATGCCGCCGAAACCAAGCATGACGCGGTCACCACCGATGGAAGCGAAGTCATTGGTCGAGAAGTAGGTGCCGGAGGCCTCGATGTCGGTGTGGCGGAATTCGAGGAGCGCGAAGGCTTCGATGGACGTATTGAATGTGATGTCGGCGGCAACCTTCACCATGTTGACCGGGAGGAACGCCTCGCGCAGTTCGGCACCGGGGACGCGGAGATTGGCGACGTCGACGGGGTTGACGATGTTGTTGCCGTTGGGGAGGAAGGTGCTCTCACCCAAGCTGACGACCTGGCGACCGACCCGAAGGTCCATGGGGATTTCGGCGAATTCGAAACGATAGAGGCCGTATAGATCGAGCACATCGAGGCGTTCGCCGGCGTGATCGCGGGCTCCCGCCGTGAGATTGCGGTGGGGAAGCTGGCCACTGGCGAGTTCGTCGTCGTAGAGGTAAAACGCCCGGGCGAAGATCGAAACGTTGTCGCGCCAATTGATTTCGAGGTCGGAGGTAGCCTTGAACGCCCGCGAGACCCAGCCCTTGGAGAAGTTCAGATTACCATCGTCGGTATTGACGGAATTGGCGTTACCTCCGTTGGCCACGCCGTAGAAATCGGGATCGGGGTTGTTGAGGCGATAGATGCCGCCAATCGACAGCGTGGTATCGAAGCTGCCGGAGAAGTCGTTGTCAGTGAAGGTGATCGCAGACAACGTAGAAGTCGTGACGAGCAACACTAGGGCCTGAAAGCTACGGGATATAGTCTTATAGTGCATGGTGGAAGTTAAGTTAGCTTGGAGTCGGATCAGTCGCCACGGGATGTGAAAAGCCAGCATCGGACGTAGTGGAGGGGTCACCGACTGCATCTTATTGTCAAGAACCGTAGATGGTAGAAGCGGTTGAGCAAAACCAAAATTACGAACGATATGGCCAAAATTGGAAGGAATGGATTACGGCCTTGCGCCTGCGAAATAAGGGGTAAGTTGTCGGTTCGCATCATGCAGGCCGATACCCACATCCATATCAAAGGTGCCCGAGAGCATAATCTGCGCAATCTTGAGGTTCGGCTGCCGCGCGGGAAATTGATCGTGGTGACCGGGCCGTCGGGCTCGGGGAAATCTTCGCTGGCCTTCGATACGATCTATGCGGAAGGGCATCGGAAATACATGGAGTCGTTGTCGACCTCGGCGCGACAGACCCTCTCGCAGCTTCCCCGGCCCGACGTGGATTTTGTGCACGGGCTTTCGCCGGTATTGGCAATCGAGCAGCGCACGGCGGGAGAATCACCGCGTAGCACGATTGCGACGGTAACTGAAGTGGCGGACTACGCGCGCTTGTTGTGGGCGTTGCACGGCGAGGCGCATTGCCCGAAAGACGGTGGTCGGGTCGTGCGGCGGTCTTTGGATGACAATGTCGCCCGCGTGCTCGCAGAGGCGGCGGGCCAACGTATCATGGTGTTGGCCCCGGCGCTGATGGCGAAGGCAAGTGTGTTGCGGGAAGAATTGCCGCGATTGCGCCAACGCGGATTCCAACGCGTGCGGATCGACGGCGAAGTAAAGTCACTCGATGATCCGAATGTCGTGCCGGACGGGCGGGGTATTGTTCCCCTGCACGTTGATTTGGTGGTCGATCGCTTGGTTGCGGTGGTGGAGCAGCGCAGTCGTTTGGCCGATTCGTTGGAGTTGGCGTTTCGCGAAGGAGGAGATCGCGCGATGGTTTTGGCGCAAAAGGATCGGGATGCGCCATGGGTTGAGTTGCAGCTTAGCCAATCGTTGGCGTGTGAGATTTGTGGCGATGTTTTCGATAAGCTCACCCCTCAACATTTTTCGTTCAATCACCGGCAAGGTGCCTGCACGACATGCGATGGGTTGGGCCGAAAGTTGAGTTTCTCACCGGATCTGGTGATTCCCGACAAAACGAAATCGGTGCGCACCGGAGCGATCAAACCGTGGCGCCTCGGCGGAAAGAATCTCATCATTAAACACAACGCGGTGCTCAAGCAGTTGGCGGAGCAGTTGCCGTTTGAAGCGACCACGCCGTGGGAGGAATTACCCGAGGATGTGCGTGACGTATTGCTCAACGGCGCGGGGGATCGTTTGTTCGCCTTCAAGTTGAAACGGATGCGGCAACCTAAAGCCATGCCGTTCGAGGGCGTGATTCCCGCGCTGGAGGATACGTGGAGGCATACGGCGAGTGAGGGATTTCGGGCCCGCCTGACGACCTATATGATTCGCGGTGAATGCCCGGAGTGTCATGGCTCCCGTCTCAACGCGCGGAGCAGCGCGGTGGTGGTTTCGTCGGACGATCAGCGATTGAATTTTCCTGAATTCATGGCGTTGGATGTGGAATCGGCGCACAACGTTGCCGTCGCGTTGGCGAAGCGATTCGCGAAGGAAGAAGCCTTGCGCGACGTCGTCACGGGTATTGAGCAGCGCCTGCGGTTTTTAGGAGAAGTTGGGCTGGGTTATCTCACGCTGGATCGCAATTACGGCACCTTGTCCGGCGGTGAATCCCAGCGGGTGCGATTGGCGACGCAGTTGGGGATGGGTTTGATGGGGGTAATCTACGTGCTTGATGAGCCGAGTATCGGACTGCATCCGGCGGATAATCAGAATTTATTGAACCTGCTGACGTCGCTGCGCGATCGCGGCAATACGGTCGTCGTAGTCGAGCATGACGAAGACACCATGCGCATCGCCGATGAGATTTTGGAGATCGGTCCGGGCGCGGGATCGGAAGGGGGGAGGATTTTATTTCAAGGCACCCCTGAGGCCATGATGAAAGCGGCCGGAAAGGATTCGGTGAGCGGACCCTATCTTGCCCGTAAAACCCGGGTTGAGAAAAACGGAAAGACGAAAAAACCGACGGACGGTTTTCTCACTGTGCGGGAGGCCCGGGAGCATAATCTGCAAGGGATCGACGCGAAGTTTCCGGTGGGGGTATTGACCGTGGTCACGGGCGTCTCGGGGTCGGGGAAAAGCACGCTGGTAAATGACGTATTGGCAACGGCCGCGGCGAGGCAACTCAACGGCGCGAAGGCGATGCCGGGACTACATCGCAGTATCGAGAATTTGGATTTCTTTGATAAATTGGTGCAGGTGGATCAGTCGCCGATTGGCCGTAGTCCGCGATCAAATCCCGCGACGTATACGAAGTTGTTGGACGCGTTGCGGACACTCTACGCGCAGGTGCCGCTGGCAAAGGTGCGCGGTTATAAGGCGAGCCGGTTTTCCTTCAATCTGCGTGGCGGACGTTGTGAAAAGTGTCAGGGCGATGGCGCGATAAAACTCGACATGCAATTTATGGCGAATGCGTATGCGCCTTGCCCGAGTTGCGAAGGCAAACGTTTCAATCGCGAGACACTGGAAGTGTTATTTCACGGCCACTCAATCGCCGATGTGCTGGCCATGACCGTGCGTGATGCGATGCAGCTTTTCCGTAATATTCCCAAAGTCATGGACAAGTTGGAAACGATGTCGGCGGTGGGGTTGGGTTATCTGCAATTGGGGCAGTCCGCGACGACCTTGTCCGGTGGTGAGGCTCAGCGGTTAAAGCTATCGCTGGAGTTGTCGAAGCGACAGTCGGGTGAAGTGCTTTATATTCTAGATGAGCCGACCACGGGTCTACATTGGGTGGACATTCAGCACTTGATGGACCTGTTGCTGAAGCTTCGCGACGCGGGGAATACGGTCATCGTGATCGAGCACAATCTGGATGTGATCAATCTGGCGGACTGGATTATTGATCTGGGTCCACGCGGAGGCACGGCCGGTGGGAAATTGCTTTACGCGGGAGACCGCAGTGGAATCGAAAAAGAGCAAAAAAGCCTAACTGGAAAGGCCCTCAAAAAGTGGGCGAATCCGGTGAAGTGAGGCAGCGCTTTTGTTCCGTATCTCGAGGCTTTGGCGAGATTTGACCGCAGAAAACTCAGATTAGCTCAGATCCGATGAGGCAGGCTGGGGTTGGCCACCTAAGGCTCAGAAGTCACAACAACCAACGCGTCGCCGTGGAGCTGAGACGATAAAGCTAAAGCGTAACGAGAAAGAGGGATTTGCTGATTAAGCGGCTCCGAATTGTTCGTGGATGACGACTTTGTCGTCGGGGAGGCGGGGGCCGCGGTCCCAGGCGGGTTGGGTTTTTTTACCGACGGGGAGCATGAAGCTGATGATGTGGTCGGCGGGGAGGTTGATGATCTCGGCGACGGCGGCGGGATCGAATCCGATCATGGGGCAGGAATCGTAACCCATGTTGTGGGCGGCGAGCATAAGGGTCATGCCGGCAAAGGCCGCGGAACGCATGCCTTCGTCGCGGATCAATTGATCCTTATCCTCGTAGAAGGGTTTGATCATGGGGCCGAGAATGTCCTGCACGGGTTGGGGGGCGTGGGACCAGTAGGCTGCCGGGTCGGTGAGGTGTGCGGTGCTGTCGGCGCACATGATGAAGAGCACGCTGGCGTCCTCGACATGAGCCTGATCCCAGGCGGCCGCGCGGATTTTCTTTTGACGCTCCTTGTCGCGGATGACGACGAGGCGGTAGTTCTGCATGTTGAAGGACGAGGGCGCCAATTTGGTGAGGCGGATCAGCTCGGCGAGGTCGGCCTCCGGCATCTCGTGGTTGGGATCAAAGTTTTTGATGGAGCGGCGGCTCTCGATTGCGTCGGTAGTGGTCATGATGGGATGGGTAGATGGAATGTAGGTAATGAACAGCGTCAAATGGAGTCCGGGGAATTAAATGCGGTTGGTAAACCCGCTTGGAATATTTCCCTGCTCATGGGTTCCTAGAAGTGTGCGAGTAGAGCAAAGAATCCTAGCGTTGGTATTCCTCGGATTCGTGTGGCTTCCCTCTGCGCATGCAGAATCGAGTGAAGGGGAAATTACGGTGCGCACGATCCCGTTTAAGCAGGGGCAGATTGAAATCGCGCATGCGGGGAGCAAAGAGGGGGCTTTAATCGTTATGATTCATGGCCCGCCGGGCGGCTGGGATAATTTCACCGGCTTTTTGCGGGATGAAGAATTAACAAGCGGTGCACTGGTGGTTTCGATGGATCGGTTGGGTTGGGGTGGTTCGCGCGTAGTGGACGGAAGCACGGTCACGGATCTGCGCGAGCAAGCGGCGGCGGTCGCCGCGGTGTTGGGTGAGTTTGGAGAGCGCCGTCCTGCAATTATTGTAGGGCACTCATTAGGTGGCACGGTTGCCGCGCAGGTGGTGTTGGATTATCCGGAGTTGGTCGATGGAGCACTGATTGTGTCGGCGTCACTCGATCCGGCTCGGGAAAAGACGACGTGGTATCAAGCGATTGGTCGTTGGAAGATCGTGCGGTGGGCCTTGTCCGAGGAGCTGGTGGCGGCGGACCGGGAAATCAAAGCGCTGCCTGGGCAACTCGAAGCCATGACCGCAGGATGGGAATCGGTTAAGACCCCCATCATCGTGCTGCAGGGTGAAAAGGATAAATTGGTGCCCATCGCTCATGCGGGGTATCCGGCCAAGATGGCCCCTTTAGCGGTGCTGGAGACCGTGCGGTTGCCGAAACAGGGTCATTTCGTGCCGTGGGAACAGCCTCAGGCGATGGTTGATCAGATTCAGCGCCTCTTGATTAGAGCGCAGTCGAGGTGAGGGGCTGGAAATATTTTATTACTTATTTTGAATTTTGGCTGAACCCAATGCGTCGCAGTAAGTCGAATGAATCCTACCTTTATGAAAACATTTAGCCTTCTTCTGGTCGTCTCTCTTTATCTCGTGGGTTGTTCCGCGCCCGGCACCCACGAGCGTCGTGGCACCGAGATCGGTGCCGTGACCGGCGCGATCATTGGTGGTATTATTGGTCATCAATCGGGCGAGACCGCTGCGGGGGTAGCGCTCGGTGCGGCGGTGGGAGGCACGGCCGGTGCGGCGGCGGGTGCCAAGAAGGACCGTGAAGTCAGCGATCGTCGCTACGAACGTGGGGCCGTGAGCGCTCAGCCGAAAGTGGACGACTTCGGCTACTCTATTTCCGATTATTTCGAGATCATGACGGTGGAAGAGATGGAGATTCTGCAAGCTCGGTCGGACGCTCGCCCCGAGGTTCCCATGGGCGTATTGTTGACCGAGCAGGAGAAGGCCAATCTGCGGCTGCGACGGGCAGGTAGCCGCGAGATTGGGCGCTAGGTTTGCGCCCATGCTTGCGGGATGGGCCAATTCTCGTTGAGTCAGATGATGGATTCAACGCGCGCTACCCCACTCACTACCACGACCGCAGAAGGCGCTATTACGCGGCGCGGAGCGATGGGACGGTTGGCGACGTTATTAGCGATGGGCGCGTGGCCGGGGCTCACCGGGTGTATTGCCCATCGAGCTAAAAGCAGTCCGGCAGCAGCAGTGCGTTTTGTCGTCACTAACGATTTTCATCACGAAGAAGCGGCCTGTGATCCCTGGATGCAGGCGTTATTCTCGCAAGTGGCAGAAACGGACGGGGCAGAGTTCTGTTTTGCGCTCGGTGATCTGGCCAATAGCGGCAAGCGCACGAGCCTGGAGAACATGCGCGAACACCTGCGTCTTGCTGGCATGCCCACCTATACCACTCCAGGAAACCACGATCTCGATGAGTCTCCGGTTGAGGGGTTTTATGAAGAGGTCTTCCCGAATCGCCGGAATTATCATTTTACGCAAAACGGTTGGCAATTCGTGGTGGTGGATACCACGGAAGGCACGGCTTGGAAGGACGTGACCATCGCCGATGATACGTTCGCTTGGCTGGATGCTCATCTCGCTGAACTCGACCCGAGTGCACCGACCGTTCTGTTGACCCATTTTCCGATCGCAGCCGATGTGCGGATGTGCCCGTTGAATGCTGAATCGTTGTTGGAACGGTTCGTGGACTTCAATCTACGTGGCACGTTTTCCGGGCATTTCCACGGGCAGTCCCTGGTGCATCGAGGCGAGACGGAGATGGTCACCAATGTTTGCGTGGCCCGGGTGAGGGGGAATCACGACGGCACCGCCTTCAAAGGCTACTGGGTGTGTGACGGCGCTGCGGATGGCACGTTGTCGCGCACGTTTGTGCCGTTTGTAGGGCCAGTGGCTTAGTTCTCAGCGTGCGAGCCCATCGATATCGCGGTCCTTGCTGACCGACCGACTCCAGGAAACGACGCGATCCCGGACGACGATGATTTTGGTGATTTCATGGGTGTGCGTCACTTCGGGGGACATAATCGGTTCGGGGATCGAGATCGTTTGATTGGTTTCTGGATCGAAGTAACGCACGTCGCGGGTTCCGGCCAAAACCATCCGTGATTCGGCACCGATCTTGCGTTTGTAGACCCAGACCATCGCCTCAACGGAGTATTCCGCGAGGGGGGCAATCTCGTCGGGCTCGCCCAGATTTGCGATCAACTCGGCGGAGAGGGTGCCGCGTTTCACCGAGAAGGGTTCCGTAATCGCCTCGGATTTTTTGGGCTCCACTTTGGTGGTTTCACAGCCAGCGAGCAGCAAAACACTGGCACTTAAAAGTGCTCCAATCATGCGGGGGAGAGTTGAAGACGAAAACATGGTTTCCCGTATGACAGGACGCGGTGAGGTTTGTTCGGAATTCGGTTTTAATTGGAAAAACCCTCCGGATTCTGGGGCCAACGTTGTATGTGGGGTTGCCAGAGTTCGGCGATGCCACCGTGCTGCGAGAGTGAGCGAAATTGCCCCAAATGCCGACCATCCCTTGCGCCCCTTGCCGGGCGGGTTTGACGCGGATGCGGTGCTGGACCGGTTTCTTACGGTGATGGCGGACCGGGGGCTGGAGCTTTACGAGGAGCAGGAAGAAGCGATTCTCGAACTGTTTGCCGGGAGTAACGTGGTGCTCAATACACCGACGGGTTCGGGCAAATCGCTCGTGGCTTCAGCGGCCCACTTCAAGGCGCTGTGTGCGGGTGAGACCTCCGTTTATACCTGCCCGATCAAGGCGCTGGTGAACGAGAAGTTCTTGTCGATGTGCCGCGATTTTGGGCCGGAAAATGTGGGCATGATGACGGGTGATGCATCCGCGAATCCGCATGCGCCGATTTTGTGCTGCACGGCGGAAATCTTGGCGAATATTGCGTTGGCTCGGGGGGCCGATGCGGAGGTGCGCACCGTGGTGATGGACGAGTTTCACTACTACGGCGATGCCGAGCGCGGGCATGCCTGGCAGACGCCGTTGCTGGCGTTGCCGCAGTGCCGGTTTTTGCTGATGTCGGCGACCCTGGGCGATACGGAGTTTTTTGAACGAGAGATGACCCGACTTACCGGTGCGCCCTCGCTCACGGTGCGAAGTGACCGACGGCCGGTGCCTCTCACGTTTGAGTATTCCGAGACTCCGTTGACCGAGCGGGTGGCTGATTTGATCGCGTTGGATAAGGCTCCAATTTATCTGGTCTATTTCACCCAGCGTTCGGCGTCCGAATCGGCGCAGGGTTGGATGAGTCTCAACCTGCTGAACAAGGAGGAAAAGGCGGCACTGGCGGATGCGTTGAAAGACGAGAGATTCAACAGCCCCTACGGTAAGGACATGAAGCGCTGGTTGCGCCATGGCGTCGGCGTGCACCACGCGGGACTGTTACCGAAGTATCGAATTCTGGTCGAGCGGTTGGCCCAAAAAGGTCTGCTTAAAATCATCTGTGGCACCGATACCCTCGGGGTGGGAATCAATGTGCCGATCCGCACGGTCGTATTTACCCAACTCTGGAAATATGACGGTCGGAAGGCGGCAGTATTGACCGTGCGCGATTTTCGCCAAGTTGCGGGCAGAGCTGGCCGACGTGGTTATGATGACGAAGGGCTGGTGGTGGCGCAGGCACCTGAACATATCATCGAGAACAAGCGCGCCGCGGATAAAGCGGCGGCGGGCAGCGGGAAGAAAAAGAAGGTGGTGAAACGCACGGCGCCTCCCGGCGCGGTGGTTTGGGACGACAAGACCTTTGCGAAATTGCAGACCGCGCCCTGTGAAGAGCTCACGTCGAAATTTACGCTGTCCCACGGAACGCTGTTACTCGTGCTCTCGCGTCCGGGCGACGGCTGTCGAGCGGTGCGTGAATTGGTGTCGACTTCGCACGAAACGGCCCACCGGAAAAATCAGTTAAGGAAACGCGGATGGCAGCTGTTTCGCGGACTGCTGGAGCGTAAGATTGTGGATTGGATTCCGCCGACTTCGGCGGGAAAAAAACTGCGGGTGAATATCGAATTGCAGGATGATTTTTCGCTCCACAACGCGCTGTCGCTTTACCTGCTCGATACCTTGCCGAAACTGCCGGCAGATGACGCGGACCACGCGCTGAATGTGCTGACGCTGGGTGAATCCATTGTGGAGGATCCGGAGATCATTCTGCGTAAACAAGTGGATCGATTGAAGACCGATGCA
>JABIRI010000089.1 GCA_018667915.1 Opitutaceae bacterium
CAATTTGAGACCGGCGATCTTCGCTATCGCGTAAGCCTCGTTGGTGGGTTCAAGCGGACCCGTCAACAGGCTCTCCTCTCGTAGCGGTTGCGGGGCGAGTTTGGGATAAATACACGAGCTGCCCAAAAACAGTAGACGCCCTACCCCAGCTTCATGCGCGGCATGAATGGCGTTGGTGGCTATCATGAGATTCTCGTAACCAAATTCAGCCGGATACGTATTGTTGGCATGAATTCCGCCCACTTTAGCAGCGGCGAGAATCGCAACATCTGGCTTCTCCTGCGCAAAAAATGAATTCACCGCAGCCTGATCAGACAGATCGAGCTCGGCCCGCGTGCGCAGGATCAGTTCAATTCCCGTTTCGGCCCGGAAGCGGCGCACCAAGGCGCCACCCACCATTCCGCGATGACCTGCAATGTAGAGTTTCACGGTAACTTGAAACCGTTTAGCTTCCCGAAAATGGCGTCTTGGAGACGTCGGGAAGGTCGGCGATCTGCGCCTCGCGCTTGGCGAGCTCCAGATCCGACTCGGTCATGATTTTGACAAGTTCCTTGAATCGAACTTGGGGTTCCCAATTGAGTTGTCGTTTGGCCTTGGCCGGGTCGCCGATGAGGAGATCCACTTCGGCTGGGCGCTCGTAGCGCTTGTCGTAGTCGACATATTTTTCCCAATCGAGATCGAGCAGTGCAAAGGTCTCCTGAATAAATTCCTTCACGGTGTGGGTCTCATTGGTCGCGACCACGTAGTCGTCAGGTTGATCTTGCTGCAGCATCACCCACATCATCTCGACGTATTCCTTGGCATAACCCCAGTCGCGTTTGGCGTCCAAGTTGCCCATATAGAGTTTCTCTTGGAGGCCAAGTTTGATCCGGGTAGCCGCCCGCGTAATCTTCCGTGTCACAAAAGTTTCTCCGCGACGGGGTGACTCGTGATTAAACAGAATTCCGCTTGAAGCATGAAGATCGTAGGACTCGCGGTAGTTCACCGTAAGCCAATGGGCATACATTTTAGCGCAGCCGTAAGGCGACCGCGGCCAGAATGGAGTCGTTTCGACCTGTGGGACTTCGCGAACTTCACCAAACATCTCGGAGGAAGAAGCCTGATAATAGCGGCATTTCTTCACCAATCCCGCCTCTCGAATCGCCTCCAGGATTCGAACAGCACCCAATCCAACCACGTCGCCGGTATATTCCGGGATATCGAAGGACACTCGGACGTGAGACTGGGCTCCTAAATTGTAGATCTCATCCGGTTGCAGATCATAGAGCAACTTCACCATCTGCACTCCATCAGCTAAATCACCGTAGTGTAAAAAGAGCTTAACCCCATTAATGTGCGGGTCACTGTAGAGATGATCAATACGACTGGTATTGAAGGTCGAAGCCCGGCGAATGATGCCGTGGACTTCATAGCCTTTCGAAAGAAGAAGTTCGGCCAGATAGGAACCGTCTTGGCCGGTGATGCCGGTAATGAGTGCTTTTTTCATCTAAGGGAAACAGCATTACTCAGCACTGGGGATACCCTGCAAGCTCGTAGAAGCTGTCGCTTGCGTCGGCGGACCATTCTGCGTTGGTTTTCCTGACTTATGCAGGTCGTGCTCATAGTTGCCCAGTCTCTTGATGGTTTTATCACTCGACACGATGAACCGGGTGTCGCTTGGGCGTCGAAAGCGGACCAACGCTGGTTCGGGCAAGCTCTGGAAGAGTTCGACTGCCAAGTGATGGCATCCGGAACCTACGCCATCGTGCGCGAACACCTGCGGTCAAAATTGGAGGATGGCCGTCTCCGCATCGTGATGACTCGCCGTCCCCAAAGCTACCTCGCAGACCAGCAGTCCGGTGCGCTGGAGTTCAGTTCCCAGCCTGCTCTCGAGATCCTTGAGTCCCTCAAAAACTCCGACCGAACATCCTGTGTGCTGCTTGGTGGCGCCACCGCCCACGATGCCTTTCTGCAAGCAGGATTGGTGGATGAAATATGGGTGACCATCGAACCCAGACTTTTTGGCCAAGGCACACCCGTGATCAAAAAGCGACAGGATCAACAATTGGAAATGATCGACACCCAGCGATTGCCGGAAAGCGACTCCCTCGTGATCCGCTATCGGGTCAAAAAATGAACCCAGAGCAGCCCGAGCCCAAATTCTCCCCATGGTCACAACAGTTTTTGTGGATCATGGGGTCATTGTTTCTACTCGGCCCAGTCGCTGGAGCGTTCATTTTCACCACTGCCGGGATGATCGTCGAAACCGACGACAGCCCGCTGCAACTCGCAATCAATGGTGCCAAAATTGTCGGAACCACCCTCGGCTTTTGCGCCCCGTTCATCGCGCTGTTTGCCGTGGTGCGAAGTGTAAAAAACCAGCCGCGTGAGTCGGAACAACGCGACGAGAACGAGGAACTTAAATCTGGAAATCAGGCTGACCGCTGATCTCGTGTAGACCACACTCGCGCTTTTGGCCGCCGAAACGAGTTTCGGATTCAGTCATGCCTGGCGCCAATGGCACTGAACTGTGCCAGTCTCCCACCGAAACGTATCCTTGTTCCCAAAGCGGATGGTAAGGCAGGCCGTTATGGATCAGATATTGGTGCACCTGCTGGTTATTCCAATCGATAATCGGATGGATTTTGGTTACTTTGTTTTGCGCCTGCACGACCGGGCGGTTTTCCCGTGTGCTTCCTTGAGAACGGCGTAGCCCCGCCAACCAAGCCTCGGCTCCCAATTCCCGCACGGCACGGTCCATGGGTTCGACTTTGTTGAGTAAATTGTAGCGATCCAACTCTTCCGAGTCTTGCTCCCAGCGCTTGCCGAACAACGCCTCTTGCCGCGCCGCCGAAACGCGTGGTTGATACACTTTGAGATTCAACTTGAGCCGTTCCGTCAACTGATCCGCGAACCGATAGGTCTCAGGAAACAGATAACCGGTATCAATGAACACCACCGGAATTTCCGGTGCCTGCTGCGTGACGAGATGCAGCATTACGGCCGACTGGATACCGAAGCTGGTCGTGAGGATCAGTCCCTCACCATGATTTTCCAGTGCCCATTGCACGCGCTCGGCCGCACTCGCCTGCTCGAGGTCAGGCTGTAGCGATACGACAGATGCGGGTGATACGGAGCTCATCACTCCCCAACTTGCTCCATAATCGACGGGAGTAAAGTATGTATTATAGGTTTATGACCCAATATACTCTACTTCACTCAACTAAAGTGACTTAAGTAGTCTTTCGATCTCCTCAGCTTTGGATTCCTGATCGGCCAGCTGCTTCTTGGCACCCTCGATTACGGCCGGCGGCGCCTTCGAAACGAATGCTTCGTTCGAGAGTCTGCCTTTGGTGCCCGCGATGTGTTTTTGGACCTGGGCAAGCTCTTTGGTCAGACGCGAACGTTCGGCTTCGGGGTCGATCTTGATTCCGGTGTCCAAATAAAGTGTGCCGAATGGCGAAACGATCGCGGGTAGCGAGGGTTCTTCCGTGGTGCGGGCTATCGACTCAGCGCCGATCAACCGGACCAATTTGGCGACGTGTGGTTCAATCGCCGCCCAATCCTCGTTGCTAGCCTGTAAGAAAAAGGTGACGTCACGCTTTTGCGGAACCGACTGGTCTGCCTTGAGCTGCCGCGCTTGGCTGGTGACCTGCTTGAGCTGGTCAACGGTCGATGTAGCAGCCTCATCAATAGCTGATCCTCGCACCGCAATGGCGGAGGACAATTCTTCTGCCGTTTCGAGCAGATTGTCTTGGAGGAACTTCCCTTCCTGGCCGTAGCCCATGACCGACCAAAGCTCTTCCGCAATAAACGGCGCGAATGGCTCGAAGAGGAGGAGGAATTGGCGGATGACCAAATCCTGCACCGCGAGCGCATGGTCCTTGGCCGCGGGGTCCAGCACGCGGGTCTTCGCGACCTCCACATACCAGTCACAAAAATCGTTCCAGAAAAACGAATACAACCGCTGCGTCGCGGTCGCGAACTCGAACTCCGCAAAGCTCTTCTCCAATATCCGCATGGACTCGATCAAGGCCGCCAAAATGGCGTGATCATCTTCGTCCATTTGCGCAGGATCGAGTCGCGCCAAAATCGCGTCGAGCGAACTGTTATCGCTCATCTCACCGCTCATGGTGCGGAAACGGCAGGCGTTCCATAGCTTGTTGCAGAAATTCTTGCCGCTTTCGATCCGACCTTCGTCGAACTTCACATCCTGCCCGAGCGGAGCCATCTGCAGCAGGCCAAAACGCACACCATCGGCGCCATAGTCTTTAATGAGGTCCAGCGGATCCGGCGAGTTGCCGAGTGTCTTCGACATCTTGCGACCCTTTTTGTCGCGAACGATTCCATTAAAATAGACGTGCTTGAACGGAATCCGCTCCTCCACCGGTGCTCCCGGTCGAGCAAACTCCAGCCCCGCCATGATCATACGCGCGACCCAGAAAAAGATAATATCGGCACCGGTCGCAAGGGTGGTCGTCGGGTAGAACGCGTCGAAGTTCGACTTGGCTTGCGCGTCTCCATCAGGCCAGCCCAGCGTGCCCATCGGCCACAACCAAGACGATGCCCAAGTATCCAAAACGTCCTCTTCCTGGTCCCAATTTTCAGGGTCGGCCGGACCTTCGAGTGAAACATGAATCATCTCCGGATTTTGGAGATCGGCCTCGGTCAGCGTTTCCTTGTCCACACCCTTACGATACCAGACCGGAATGCGGTGTCCCCACCAGAGTTGGCGGCTGATGCACCAGTCCTGAATGTTATCGAGCCAGTTGAGGTAAACCTTGCTCCAGCGGGCGGGATGCATCTGCACCAGACCGTCGCGCACAACCTGTTTGGCTTCCTCGACGCGCGGGTAGCGTAACCACCACTGCTGCATGGGGCGCGGTTCGATCGGAACGCCGGCGCGTTGCGAGTAGCCCACATTGTTCTCGTAGGGTTTCGCTTCGACGAGATTGCCGCGTTCTTCGAGAATCTGCGCGGCCTTTTTGCGACCAGCGAAACGTTCCATGCCGGCAAGCTCGGGTCCGGCGAATTCGTTGAGCGTGCCATCGGGGTCGATCGATTCGATGACCTCGAGCCCGTTACGCTGACCGATCTCAAAATCGACCTTGTCGTGCGCCGGCGTAACTTTAAGCGCACCGCCGCCGAAATCCATTTCCACGGCTTCATCGGTGATGATCGGGATGGCCACCTTGGCGCCGAGCGGACGCCAGACCTTTTTGCCGACGAGATCTTTGAAGCGTTCGTCTCTTGGATGCACCGCCACCGCGACGTCAGCCGCGATGGTTTCCGGACGAGTCGTTTCGAGCACGACGTGCGTGTGCTCGCCCACCGGTTCCACGAGTTCGTAGCGTAGTCGCCAAATGTGGCCTTTGGTCGGTCGCATCTCGACCTCTTCGTCGGACAAAGCCGTTTTGGAAACGGGACACCAATTAACCATGCGTTTGCCGCGGTAAATGTGTCCCTTTTCGAACAGACTGACGAAGGCCGTGCGCACCGACTTGCTGTAACCTTCGTCCATCGTGAAGTGAGTGCGGTCCCAATCACAGGAACAACCGAGCTCCTTCAGCTGTTGCAGGATCTTGTCCCCCTTCTCGTGTCGCCAGTCCCAGACCCGCTCAAGAAATGCCTCACGTCCGAGATCATGACGGGTTATACCCTCAGTCTTCTTCAGGTGCTTTTCCACCATCGTCTGGGTAGCGATGCCGGCATGGTCGGTGCCAGGAACCCACAAAGCGGCCTTGCCTTCGAGTCGCGCGCGCCGCGTCAGCGCGTCCTGAAGCGTATTATTGAGCACGTGGCCCATGTGCAGAATGCCGGTCACATTCGGCGGCGGGATAACGATCGTGTGCGTCTCCTGCCCTTCGCGGGCCTCGCCTGCAAAACAGCCGGCCTCCTGCCAAGCGGCATACCACTTGGCTTCAACATCGCGGGCTTCGTAACTCTTGGTGATTTCTGGCATGGCTATTCTGGAAACGGACGAAGCAACCGCCCTCACCAACCGCTGGCAAGCGCCGGTTTCCGGATCGATCCTCTCCTCCGGGTTGATACTTCGCGTTTCACGCTTTGCCTGGACCGACGATTCACTCAGCCTCCGTCCTCGTATTCATGCCGGACAACGCAAAAAAACACACCCTCGCTCGGCTCAATTTTTCGGGAAAAGTCTCCGTTTCCGAACGCACCGAGGCGTGCAAAGCCTTCCTCGAGTTAGACTTGAACATGATCAAAGACGGTCATGCCGCTGGTGCGCCGGGCCATCAAACCGCCCGGGCCTTGGCCGCCGGCGTCGACCTCATGTTGGTCAAACTCTACGATTACGCGATTGGCCGTTGGGAAAGCGAACACGGCAAATTGCCCTCACCGGTCTGTTTGGTCGCCCTTGGCGGCTACGGCCGCAGCGAGCTCAGCCCACATAGCGACATCGACCTCATGTTTCTGTTTCCCTCCAAGGCACGGGCCTCGTTGGTGAAGGACCTGCAACAACATCTCTCCGACGAAATCCTCTACCCCCTATGGGATTGCGGACTCAAGGTAGGTCACTCTACGCGCACCGTTGAGGAGGTGTTCGCTGAAGCCCGCACTGAAAACCAGTCCAAGACCGCCTTACTCGAGTCACGCCGAGTTGCCGGATCCAAATCTCTTTACCAAGCATTTCACCGGGCCTACCGCGCCTATTACACCCAAGAAGACCCGGCCGGCTACATCAGTGAACGGCTCAAGGATCAGTCGAACCGGCGGCATAAATTTGGTGATACCGTTTTTCTCCAAGAACCCGATATCAAGAACGGCGTCGGCGGTCTGCGGGACTACCAAAACACGCTTTGGATGGCACAGGTAAAACTCGATATTGCCAGCCTCGAAGATCTCGTGACCGAGAACTACTTGCGGCCCACCGAACTCGACGCGTTCAAGCGAGCCTACCGATTTCTGCTGCGCGTTCGCGCCGAACTTCACTTTCAAAGCAAACGCCCCACCGACCTACTTGACCTAGAGGCCCAACCGCGTATCGCCCTCGGTCTCGGCTATTCCGAGCCCGACATGCTGCGACGGGTTGAGCTCTTCATGCGGGACTACTATCGCGCGGCCCAA
The DNA here is from genome assembly GCA_018667915.1 of Opitutaceae bacterium. Taxonomy (GTDB): domain Bacteria; phylum Verrucomicrobiota; class Verrucomicrobiia; order Opitutales; family Opitutaceae; genus Actomonas. The sequence continues at coordinate 7,069 of JABIRI010000089.1, forward strand.
ACCGTATATCGCTCCTCGAAACTGGTTGAAAATCGACTGGCCCTCAACCTTGAGGCTTCCCGTGACACCAAGGTCTCATTCAGTGAAGTCATTCGCTCACGTCGCTACGAACGCGTGAAACGCCTCGATGGGTTTATTCTGCGCGGCTCCGAACTCTCCGCCGCGTCCCACCGCACATTCCAGGACGACCCCGCCCGATTGATTCGCGTTTTTCGACACGCTCAAAGTCTTGGGGCAAAAATCCATTTCGATCTGCAATCCCTGATTCGGGAAGAAGCCGGATTGATCACCCACGAGGTTCGGCAGTCGCCCGATGCCAACACGAGTTTTAAAGCGATCCTCCAAGAGATCGGCGCCGTCTACCCCGCCCTCAATAGCATGCACGAACTCGGCATCCTCGGTCGGTTCATTCCCGAATTCGATGCCCTGACCTGCCTGGTGCAGCATGAATACTACCATCGCTACACCGCCGATATCCACACGCTGAATACCATCAAGCAGCTCGATATAATTTTCCTTCAAGGCAACGACACCAATCTGAAATACCGCCGCGCTGTCCACGATACCTCACAAGTCGGACTGCTTTATCTCACCCTGCTACTTCACGACATCGGCAAGGCCAAAGGCATCAAGGGGCATGCCGAAAGCGGGGTCGCCATTGCCCTGCCGATCCTCGAGCGCCTGAAGATCGACGAGCGCGAAACTGAAATTGTTATCTTTATCATCAAAAATCATCTGATGATGGCACGATTCTGGCAGAAGCGGGATGTTGATGATCCCGCTACTTGTGAATCTTTTGCCGAGCAGATTGCCGATGATGACCTGCTCCGTTTCCTCTACGTGCATACCTATTGCGACGCCGGAGGCACCGCCGAAGGGCTATGGAACAGCTACAAGGACACGCTCCACACTCAGCTCTATCGCGGCACGCTCGAGATTCTCGAGCACGGAGACAAACTCGCCAAACGACACACCGTTCGTCTGAAAAAAGTGCACGCGCAAATGCTCGACGAAGAACTACCCGGCATCGGCAAAGATGAAGTGGAAGCGCACTTCAATCTCCTGCCCGATCGCTACTTTCTCAATACCGACCGCTCGGAGATCGAACTGCACCTGCAGATGGTCAATCAGCTCCTCAAGACGATCACATCAACCGACTCGATCGGCTCCCTACGTCCTGTCGTCGAATGGCGCGACGACGTGAATCGTTCGCTCACAGTCGTGCATGTGGTCACCTGGGACCGGGCCGGACTTTTCTACAAACTCGCGGGAGCATTCAGCGTGGCAGGCCTCACCATCCTCTCTTCCAAAGTCGTCTCCCGGACCGATCACATCGCCATCGATACTTTCTACGTTCGGAGCCGCAACAATGGCACCGTGCGCGACGAAAAAACCCGCGACCGATTCGACGATGCACTCGAACAAAGTTTGATGCACGAAACCGATCTTTTACCCCAAATCCACGAACAGGCGGAGAAACAGGCGTCCTCACTTCGATATACCCGGGACAACGGACGAGCGGAAATTGTGCAAGCCACCTTCCCCGCGCGGGTAGATATTTACCATGAGTTAGCCATGGAACGCACCATCGTCGAAATCCAGGCACCCGACTCAATCGGCCTGCTGTTTCGCTGTGCTCGGGCGATGAGCAAACACCAATTCGACATCACGTTTGCGCGCATCGGCACCGAGCGACACATGGCCATCGATACCTTTTATATTGTCGATGTCACCAAAGCTGAAGTGAGCGATCCCGCGAGATTACGGCTCCTCAAAGAGGAACTGGTAGAGATTGTGACGCCCGTGGAAACGGAAGCCGTCACGAGCTGATCACCAGCTCATTCAAAAAACTGGCCACCCCCGCAACGAACCGCAGACTGCGACCCGTGGATCAATCGACCGATTCGCGCGCCCTTGCCGCGCTCTACAAAATCGCGACTCTCGCCGGCCAAAGCGACGAGCCACGCACGATATTGCGCGTAATTCTCCAGACCATCATTGACGCGGTTGGCGGTGTCTCCGGAGATGTGTCCTTCGTCAATCCGGACAGTAACAAGCTCGAGGTTGAACTGGCGAATGGCCCGCTTGGTCCCAGCGATGAAGACCTTTCCATGCGCCTCGGACAGGGCATCACCGGCTGGGTGGCGTTTTACGGGGAACCGCAACTCGTGTCCGACGTAACGCAGGATCCGCGCTACGTGGAGTTGCGAGCGCACGTGCGCTCGGAAATCGTCGCGCCGATGCTTGGACCGAATGGGCAAGTCATGGGCGTGATCAACATTGATGGCGATCGAGCAGGCACTTTTAGCTCTTCCGACCTCGATCTATTGGTAAGGCTCACGACGGAAGCGACTACCGTAATGAACCGCCATTGGGAGCTAAAGAACCTCCGTGGAAAAGCCCGCCAGCTCGAATCACTCATTTCGATCGGACAGTCACTCGTTACCCAGCTCGAACCCGAGAAACTCTTCAACAGTATCGCGAGCGACGCGCGTCAGATCACTGGATTTCGCGCCTGTGGATTGTTCACTTACGAGCCCGACGCCCAAACCGTTCGGCTGGTAGCCTACGATGGCCCTGCACCGGACATCCTCCCGCAAGATGCGCTCCCGTTGGACTCCTGTTTGGTTTCGTCCGCCATCCATACGCGCAAAGCAATTGAATACGCTAACGTGCAATCACTGGAGTTCGTCGACGTCATCGATCTTCCCCGCGAGCCGGGTCTTCGGTCCATGCTCGCAACCCCCCTCGGCATTGAAGACGAGACGATTGGCGTTCTCGTGGTTTTCACCGATCAGATCCATCGCTTCAATGATGATGAGAAACGCCTCCTCGGCGCCCTCTCCAGCCTCGGAGCGGTGGCTCTGCAAAATTCACGACTCTACGCTCGCGTCTTCCAAAGCGAAGCTACCCTACGTAAAAACGAGCAACTCACGACCCTCGGTTTACTCGCCGCCGAAATCGCTCACGAGATTCGCAATCCCCTCACCGTCCTCAAGCTGTTATTCGGCACGTTGAAATTGGACTACGAAGAGGGTGACCCGCGCGCCACTGATGCGCGGGTGATTACCGAAAAACTCAATCAATTGGAGGCCATCGTGTCACGCGTGCTCAACTTCGCGAAGGCCCCTTCGGATTTACACGCTCGGTGGAACGCCACCGACATCATTTCGGACACGCTACTGCTCATCCGTCTCAAGCTGAGCCAAAGTAAAATCCAACTTAACTTTACCCCGCCGAAGATCGCGTTGCTGGTCGAAGTCCACAAAGGCCAACTCCAACAGGTGCTCTTAAATCTCCTCATCAACGCTACGCAGGCGATGCCCGAAGGCGGCACGATCGCCATCGAGCTCCACCGGGAAAATCGCCCGGAGGGTGGCGAAAACCTACGTATCGATGTAATAGATACGGGGTCGGGTATCCCGGCTAAGATGCGTGAATCGATCTTCGACTCCTTTCTCTCGGGCCGCCCGGATGGCACCGGCTTGGGCCTCGCGATCGCCAAACGAATCCTCTTGAGCCATCACGGTGATATTTTGCTTCGCCAAACCAGTGAAAACGGCACGACCATGAGTATTCAGCTTCCGCTGGTGATCCCCTGAAGAACATGACAGCTCCACCCTCCCAGCCCCCTAAAGGCGATCGTTCACGTCAATTGATGCTATTGAAACTCACGGTCTCCGTGCTGCTGGGCGTCGCGTTTTTGATTTTGGTTATTCCAGGACCGATTCCCAAGCCCATCCGTATCGTGATCGCCATGACCGACCTGATCGCCGCGGCCGCAATCTGGCTCATGGGTAAACAGCGGTTGAGCAATTGATGCACTCCGGAAGCCCCACCCATTTGGCACGGCTCCCGAGCGCAACTGAAGTTATGGCAGTTCGTAGATCTCGACGATGGCCTGACCGGTGCCGCCGTCGGCACCACTGACCTGCGCGGTGTAGGCGCCGGGGGGTAAGGTTACCACCATGGCAGCATCCAAACTCAAATTATCGATGGCGAATGCGCCCGTCAGATCGAAACTCGGTTGTAAGCTCGGAGACCAATTGTCGTTGGTGGCGACGAGGTTGCTATCTCCATCGAAGATTTTGAGCAACGGATCACGGAGAACGCCGCTGCCGATGAATCGTTCCAACCCAGGGCCGACGGCCCGTATCAACATGTTCTTCGGGTCAGCCCCACTCACGACAAATCCTGCGATCAGGATATTGTTGCCGGTGCCCACTTCATTACGCGCCGAGACATTGGCCAATCGCGTGTCGTTGTTGTTCCCGATGTCGTAGACTTCCACCAACACCGTGCCGCCTTCGGGGCCATTGACGCTGACCGTGCCGAGTCCCGAAAGGTCCACCCGCAGAGCCGCATCCTGGCTGCCAGCGCCCAATGCGAACGCTCCCAAATCGCTAAAAGTCGTGGTCAAACTCGCATCCCAATCATCGTTGGCATCGATCTCCACGCCACTGGCGTTGTTGAAACCGAGGCGAGGATTGGGCATCGCATCTGGTCGGGGTTACGAGAACTGAGCCATTGAGAGAGTTAGTCTGGTCATCCAGAAAGGA